>CAYFRX010000080.1:0-12286 GCA_964345515.1 uncultured Rhodothermales bacterium | reverse complement strand
TTGCGCGAGCAGTCTGAAGACATCACACGACTCATTGGCGGCCTCATTCGGCACCCGCGCCGCTCACCCCACAACGCCCAACCCACAACGCTACAACAGCCGGCTGACGCGAGGCTGGATCGTTGCCTTCCATGCGGCAAACCGGCCGTCCGCGATGGCGCGGCGGGCTTCCCGCATCAGCCACAGGTAGAACGCGAGGTTCTGCTGCGAGGCGATCTGCAGACCCAGGATCTCGCCGGCCTTGTGCAAATGGCGCACGTACGCCTTGGTGAACGTTTGGGCCACGTACGTGTCGAGGCCCGGGTCGAGCAGGGAGAAGTCGTGCGTCCACTGCGCATTCTTGATGTTGAGGCGCCCCTCCGTCGTATAGATCGTGCCGTTGCGGCCGTTGCGCGTCGGAATCACGCAGTCGAAGAGGTCCACGCCCCGGGCGATGCTCTCCAGCAGGTTCGCGGGTTTGCCCACGCCCATCAGGTAGCGCGGCTTGTTGGCAGGCAGCACCTCGTTCACGACCTCGGTCATCGCGTACATCTGCTTCGCTGGCTCGCCCACCGACAGGCCGCCGATCGCGTAGCCGGGAAAGTCCATGTCTACGAGCCGCCTGGCCGATTCGCGCCGGATGGCGGGGTACACCACGCCCTGCACGATGGCAAAGAGCGCCTGCTCGTACCCGTACTTCGGAGCCGTCGCCTCCCACTGCGTCTTGCAGCGCGCGGCCCAGCGCAGCGTCAGTTCGTTGGATTCGCGCGCGTACGCTTCCGAGACGTCACCGGCCGGGCACTCGTCGAGCACCATCATGATGTCGGCCCCGATCGACCGTTGGATGTCGACGACGGACTCGGGGGTGAACAGGTGCTTCGAGCCGTCGATGTGGCTGCGGAACGTGACGCCTTCTTCCGAGAGCGAGCGCCGGTCGGCCAGGGAGAAGACCTGGTAGCCGCCCGAGTCGGTGAGGATCGGGCCGTCCCACTGCATGAAGCGGTGCAGCCCGCCGGCGGCTTCGAGGACATCGGTGCCAGGGCGCAGGTACAGGTGGTATGTGTTGCCCAGCACGATCTGCGCGCCGATGTCGTCGGCCAGTGCGCGCGGCGCGACGGCCTTCACGGTGCCCACGGTGCCCACCGGCATGAACATGGGCGTGTCGATGGTGCCGTGGGCCGTCGTCAGCCGGCCCGCCCGTGCTGCGGTGGCGGCGTCCGTGTGGTCGAGTGTAAACTGCACAACCGGAGGGGAAGCGTGAGGGAAGAGGGGCCACGCGCGGCCGCCGAGTGCCACGATTCAGGCTGGGGCAGGTGTTTGGCGTGAGGGAGCGGCCTGCACCGTATTTAGATGAGCATGCAGCGCCTCGTGCGAAGAGGGGGGGAGCCCGATGACCACCGGTCCTCCTTCGATCCGGCGTAGCAGCAGCACATTTTCGTGCATCGCGCCAATGAAGACGCGGGTGGCGGCGTAGCGCCGCTCGTGCTGGTGGAAGCGCCGAGCGGGGATCGACTGGACCGACGTGATCGCCTCGTAGGGCACGGTCAGTGTGCGATCGCCCTGCTCAATGGAAAGCGCGTCGGACCGTGCTGTCACGACGAGCGCGGGCCGAGCCCCGACGAGGCATAGCGCAGCGGTTACGCCGAGCAGCACCAGTTGACTCGTCCAGTAGATGCGCTGGGCGAGGGGGGTGGTCTCAAACAGTTCATAGAATAGCGTCCAGCTCAGATAGTGCACGAGCACAAGGCCGAGCGCCAGGCCGGTGACGATCAGGATGTGAAGCGCCTCGCCCTGCTGCCGGTCCGTGCGACGGCGCAGCCAGCGTCCGAGCCACGAATAACCCGGGTGGAAGCGGCGAGGAGCATGGAACGTGCGGGAAGCCACAGACCGAAAAGCGTCGTGCACAGAAAAAACGGGAGTGAATGGTAAGTTGAGCTCACCGTGGGAGCCGTTACGCAGCGCCTACGCATCAGATTCGACCGAGCCCATGCCATACTCATTGAGCTCCAAAGTGAGCTCCTCACGGCCGGCCTTGTACGTCATGACCATGATCGCGGTCGCCGGCACGGCGATCAGCAGGCCGAAGATGCCGAGGAAGGAGCCAAAAATGAGGAGCGACAGGAGAATGAGTACCGGATGCAGCCCGACTTGATGACTCATAATGTTGGGGGTGAGCACGCTCTGCTCCAGAAAGCTTTGCCCGAGCAGCACGACGGCCACGATTAGGGCCTTCACCCAGCCGCCGGCGGTAAACGCAATCAGCACGCCAATGATCAGCGTGATGATGGCGCCGAGGTTCGGGATGAAGTTGAGCAGGCCCGCGAGGAGGCCAAGTAGCAGCCAAAACGGCACGTCGCCGATCAGCAGCCAGAACGACACGTTGACCGCCGCGATGGCGCTGATGATAAGCTGCCCGCGCAGGTAGTTGCCCACGATGCTGCCGGCCTCGATGAGGTAGTCGCGCCGCCCTTCTAGGGTGGGGAAGAGCCCAATCAGGCTGCGCTTGATGAAGGGGTAGTCCTTGAGCGTGTAGAATAGAATGACGGGCACGAGCGCGAGCGTCGTCAGGAGGCCCAGCAGTGAGCCGATCGATTGGAGAAGTTGGCGCAGGGCGTCGGGGAACCGGCCCACCTGCGTCTGGAGGAGCGACGTGAACTGGGCGACGGCCTCCTGCTTGTCGATCAGGCCCGCGGCCTCCAGGTTGTCGAGCACGGGCGTCGTTTCCAGCCAGCCCTGCAGGCTGCGCAGACTGTTCAGCAGCCGCTCGGTGAGGCTTTCGACCTGGTTGGCCACGTTGGGCGCTAGGATCAGGATAAACGCCGCGAGGGTGCCCACGACGATGAGCGTCACGACGAGCGACGAGACCCAGCGCCGCACGCCGTACCGCTTCCGCAGCAGCTGAACCACCGGGTCCAGCACGTAGGCCAGCAGGTACACCAGGACAAAGGGAATGAGAATGCCACTCACCATGGTCATGAACCAAAGGAGCAGCAAGAACCCCCCGGCCATCATGAGGGCGCGGGCCGGACGGTAGGTGCGGAGCGGCCACAGCACAATGGTGGCGGCGACGGCGATGAGCGGCGGGTTGAGGAATCCGTTGGACCCCGGCGCCTCCATCTCGTAGAGCAGCACCAGAAACAGCGTGAGTCCGCCAATCATCAGCACGGCTTCGGAGGCGGTGAGCCGCTCGTACAGCGACGGGGTTGCCGCCTCCGCGTCGGATGACGGCGCGGTCTCGGCCGCCGAGGCGTCCTCAGCCGTTGAGGGCGGCGAGGAGATGGGAGCATCAGAAGGCATAGCACGGGGCGTTGGCGATGGAGCGGAAGCGGAAGCGCATCGGCGGGGTGCGGCGGGGCGGCGTTCGAGGCGTACGCGACCGGCCCGTCACACCGACCTTATATCGTTTCCAGATCATCATGTCGGGGTTCCCCCGAACGTTCTCTCGCCGCGTGCCCGGTCCGAGGCGCAGACCCGTTCCACGTTGAACGTTCGAACGTTTTCGCGCATGATCCACGGCGGGATGCGATGGACGAGGCCCCTCACCCCCCAAACCCCTTGACTTCCAAGAGAGTGTTTTAGTACGCATACTCCCAGAATAGATTGAAGCGGAGATCCGGATTCCGGTAGAGCGATCGCATGAGCAGCCAGCGGGTGAGTTCATACTCCAGCGTAATGTCGGGCACGTTGCTCGCCCCGGCATCGTCGAGGTCATCCGTGATGGACTGCTGGACCGCCGCGTAGAAGCGCGGCGAGAGGTACTGGCCGGCCGTCAGAAACACGCTGCCGTCCGGCATCGGTTCGATGCGCACGACGTCCAGCCCGAGCTTCGAGGCGGCGAGGTTCTCGATGAGCCCGGTGGCTTGGCCGAGGGCGAGCTGCTCGGCCCGGTCGGCCACGCTCGGATCTGACGAGGCGGCCCCGTCCGAGCCGGCGCCGCGGATCGTTTCCGGTGGACGCCCCGTGGCGAGGTACGAGAGCATGCTGTACGTATCCATCGGCGGGTTCGAGTTCAGCGTGAGGTCCAGGTCTTCTGGCCGCCCGGTGATCGAGAGCGTGATCGTCGCTTCATTCTCTCGCGAGGCCCGCGCCCGAATGCCGTAGGTCGCCTGGATGTCCATCACCGGTTCGGTGGCTGGCCCGTTGAAGGTGAGCACGCCCTCTGCGATCTGGAACTCGCGGCCGAACTGGACGACCCGGCTGCGTTCCGGGATGACTTCGATGGTGCCAAACACCTGGGTGTCCTGCTCGCCGTGCTCCTTCTGCACGTCGAGGTCGCCCGTGAATTGGATGTTCATCTTCGGATTGGAGCGCGAGCGGATCCACGTGTCGCGTTCGAACTGCACGGTCAGGTCCATGGCCATCGCCGCGTACGCGTCGAACGTGGTTGCGTCGGCCTCGGTGAGCCGGATGCCGAAGCGACGCTCGATGGTCTGCCGGTCATCCTCGGACAGCTGGACGGTGGCCAACTCCGATTCGGCGTCCGAGCTTGTCACGATGTAGATGTTGGCGCTCTCCACTTGGGCTGAGCCGCGCACGACGGGCCGCTCGGTCGATCCCGTCACCTCCAGGTCGCTGTCCACGCGAGCGCGATACGCGCGGGTGTCGATCGCCAAGAAGTTAGTCGTTGTGACGGTCAGGTCATACGCGCCGAGCGTGAGGTCCGTCAGGTCGATGGCGCCTTGCGCGCGGAGCCGTCCGCCACCGGCCGAGCGCGCCGCGACCTGGCGCATCTGCACCCGCTCCCCGGTAAAGGTCAGGTCGGCCGTAATGCGGTCGTACGTCGTACCCAGTTCGGAAAGGTCCAGGCGTCCGTTGCGAACCGTCCCGCTGCCATCGAGGACCGGCGTGTCGAGCGTGCCCCCGATGGACACGTCGGCGTCGAACTGGCCGGACACGTTCTGGGCCAGGGTCGGATCGATGAACGGGTCGATCCACCCGATCGAAAAGGTTTCGGCCGTCAGGGTCAAATCCACAGGGTCATTCGCCACCGTGCTCGTATCCGTCGCGCTCAGCCGCAGGTCCGTGGGCACCTGGCCCGTCATCGTCAGCGTGCTCCCGTCTCGGTGGGCCAGCAGCGCATCGATGCGGGTGTGGAGGCTGTCGTAGTTCAGGCCGAGCTGCAGCTGGCCGACCTCCTGATCGGACGAGCGCACGTCGAGATGTAGCGTGCTGGCGATCTGGGGGCTCTCGGCGGCGCCGCTCATGTCGAGCGTGCCGGACAGCCGACCCCCAAGCCCCTCCAAGCCGAGCAGATCCGTGAACGTGCCAATCTCGACGCCGTCGAGCGTCACGATGAGGCTCTGCGTGCCGTCGAAGTCCACCGTGCCATCCGCCGCCAGTTGCTGCTGCCCGCTGTAGAGGAGCAAGTTGTTGATGCGGTAGGCCTCGCCGTACGCAATCGAAGCATCCTGGAGCAGCGTCCACCGATCCGGACCCAGCTTCATGTCGAGGGTCTGGAGCACCACGCGCTCGCGCCCCGGACGCAGATCGACCGTGCCGTCCAGCCGGGCGTTGCGCTCTCGGTCGACGGTGAGCGAGGCGTTGAAGTCCACCGATTCCTCTTCGTACCGGGCATCGAACCGGGTATCCTCGACGGAGAACGTGCTGTACGACAGGTAGCCGACGCGGCCGCGCACTTCGAGCGCCGAGAAGGCGGTGGTGTCTCCCCGCGCGCCGGCGAGTTGCGCCTCCACGTCGGCCAGGCGCAAGTCCTCGTACGCCAGATTCGTGAGCGTGGCGAGAGCGTCGAAGCGGAGGGTGCCGGGATTGCCGTAGATCCGGCCTTCGACGCGCCCGGCGTCGAGCGAGAGCTGCTGGGCGTCGAGCACCGACTGGAGCGGCGCCACGTCGGTCGTCTGCGCCTCAACGAAAAAGTTCGATTCGTACTGGTCCGTCGGGTCGCTGAGAGCCACCTGGCCGCCGCCGCGCGCCGTGCCGACGTTGGTCAGGGCGAGGAGCGTGTCCACCTGCAGCAGTCCGTCCTGCATCTGCAGCCGGGCGTCTAGCGTGTCGAGCCGCACGGCTGCAAACCGCGAGGGTTGAGCAGCGATCCGGCTGGTAAATTGCAGGGTGCTCGGGTCGAGGCCCACCCCGTCGAGATCGATGTCCAGGGAGAGGGCCGATTCCAGCGAGTCGAGGCCGGCGAGGGCCGCGGCGTTCACGTTTTCCACCTGCCCCTGCAGCCGGTAGCTAGGCTGCTCGTCTTGGGGGCGGGCCGTCGCTGCCAGGGTCATCCGGCCCTGCGCAAAGTCGAACCGGCTGTCGAGTGTACCTTCGCCTTGATCGAAGCGAGCCTGCAGCGTGCCCTGCTCCAGCTGCGCGCGGTTGACGGCCGAGGCGGCGAGGTCGAGCTGCGCGTCGAGCGACAGGGTGGTGGGATCGACGCCGCGGCCCTGCATAGTGAGCGTGCCGTTCAGTGCGGTCCGGGCACTCGGGAGGCCGGCGAGGGCGCCGAGGTCGAGGGCCGTGAGCGTACCTTCGGTGAGGGCATACGTCGGCGTCGCGTCGAAGGGACGGGCATAGCCGGCAAAGCGGCTCCGGCCCTCGGGCGTGTCGAGTTGCAAGGTGGCATCGAGGCGCTCCTGCTGGAGCGTGGCCTCGAGCTGGGCTGCCTGCAGCGGCTGCTGGTTGAGGCGCGACGGGTCGAGGCGCACCTCCGCCGCCCACGTGCCGAACGAGCCAGCCGTCCAGTCCGCCCCGCGCAGGCGGAACGCACCGTTGAGTGCGCTGTGCTGCGTGGAGTCTTGCAGCAGCGGACCGAGGTCGACGTCGCGGAAGCGGCCTTGGGTGACACGCAGCGTGGGCGAGGCGGCGAACGGTTCGGTCACGGCGGCCAGCTCAAAGCGCCCGCCCTGCAGGTCGGCTGAGGCGTCGAGGGTGGCCCGGCCTTGCTCCAGGCCGAGGCGCGAGGAGGCGGTCTGGAGCACGTATCCGCCGTAGTGGGAGTCCTGAAGCTGGACGTCGGCCTGGAGGCGCATGGCGGTCGGGGATACGTCCTGCCCGCGCAGGCGGAACGCGCCGTTGAGCGCGCTCGCCGTCGTGTCGCCCCGGAGTGCAGCAACGTCCACACGCTCAAACCGGCCCTGCTCGACGGCGTACGTCAGCGGGGCCGTCAGCTGGGCGCTCCCCGCGGCGGCCAGCCGGCCTTCGGGGAACGCGATCTGCGCGTCGTAGCGGAGCGAGTCGCGCCGGAGGCGAAACGTGAGCCGGCCGGCGTCGATGCGCTGCGCGTTGAACGTGGACGGCAGCACGTCCAGCTCAGCCGTCAGTTGCGCGTCGGGCACAGCAAAGCCGGTTCCGGTCAGTTGAAGTTGCGTGTTGAGCGTGCTGGAGAGGCCCGCATCCGCTGCGAAGGCGCCGACGTCGAAGTCCGACAGCTGCGTTCGGAGGTCGTACGTGGGGGCCGTTGCGAAGGGCGCCATCGTGCCCTCGACGGCAAACGCGGCCCCAGCGAACTGGCCCTGGCCCGTCACGGCGGCCTGCCCGTCGGCGAAGCGGAGCTGCAGCTGCGGCAGCTGGACGGCGTAGCCGGTCACCTGCGTGTCAAACAGCCGCGTCGTCACGGTGCCCGAGAGCCGGCTGAGGGCCGGCCCGCTCAGGTCGACCTGCAGGTCCGCGTTCACGTGGGTCGGGGCGCTGGAGTCCGGCGGCGCGAACGCCGTCGTGTTGAGGTCGCGCGCTTGTGCGTCGAGGCGGTACCGGAGCGGGTCGGGGGTGGGCTGTTCCACGTCAGCCGGAAAGAGGGGGGTGGCCGTCGCATCCAGCGTCACCGATCCGCCGGTCGAGAGGGCGGCCTCCGTGCGCAGTTGGAGCAGGCGGCCCGAGCCCTGCGCCTGCACGTCGAGGCGCAGGTCGGCACGCGGGTTGAGTCCGGCAGTGGGCAGGAAGGGGGCCACGTCGCGGAACGCGAGGGGCGCCGCCGTGAGCGAGAAGTCGATATCGTCGAGCGCGTCCTCGGGCGAGGCGGCCAGGCGGACGGTGCCCGCGCCCCGGACGTCGCTGTGGGGCGAGGAGAGGCGCAGGTCATCCAGCGTGAAGCGGTCGTCGGCCAGGGTGCCCGCGGCCTGGAGCTGCAACGGGGTTTCGATGCCGGGCAGGACGGCGTCGAAGCCCAGCGTGTCGAGCTGGCCCGTGAGTGGGGAGGCGTACCGGAGGTCGCGCGCCCCGAGCCGGAGCCCGCGGACGCGCAGCGTCGAGTCGCCGCGCGGCGTGTAGAACTGGGCCGTCACGCGACCGCGCCGGATGTGCACGGCATCCACGCGCACCGCAAAGGCCGACGCCGTGGTGTCCGTCGGTTCCGGTTCGGACGAGGGGAGGGTCGGCAGCGTCCAGGTCGAGTCGGCCCGTTGCCGGAGCGACGCTGCGGGGCCGGCCAGCGTGACCTCCTGCACGTGCAGCGTGCTGCGCAGCAGCGAGGGCAGGCTGTACCGGACGCGCAGCGTGTCGAGGTGGGCGAAGCGCGTGGGGGCGGCGTCCGGACCCGTCGGCACGAGCGCCACATCGTGCAGCTCCAGCGTCTGCAGCCAATTCCCATCGGCCCCGCCCACGTGAATCGCCGCGTCGGTGAACGGATTGGCATACCGTGCGGCGAGCTGCGCCGCCGTCCCGGCTCCCCATGAGGTTTGCAGGAGCAGCAAGAGCATCAGCGCGACGGTGATGATGAGCGCGGCGAGGCCCCCCAACGCCTGCAGCAGACGGCGCAGGTACCGTCGCCCGCGCGAGCCCGGGGAGGAAGACGCAGCCGTATGTGAATCAGAATCGGTAGGCACGGGCAGCGGGGCCAAAGGCGTAGGTTACGTGCAATCAACGGGACGTCGGGGCGCGCAATGCGCATCCGCGGGTCAAAGGAACCGCTATCAACCTGCGATCACTTAGAAGGATTGACCGATGCCAACGTGGATACGGAACCGGTTGGTGAAACTCGACGAGGCCGTTTCGTCCAGGATGTCTCTGGGCGCGCGCAGGTCGAGGGGGCCGGGGTTGATCTTATACGCGAGGTCGAGCCGCAAGAACCCGACGGGCGTGCGATACCGGACGCCGCCTCCCGTGCCAAAGCGGAGCGCGATCGGGGCCAAGCTGCTCTCCCGGGCCTGGCCGGCGTCGAGGAAGACGGCCGTTCGCCAATCCGAGTTCAGCCCTGGAAACGGCAGGCGCAGCTCCAAGTTCGCCGCTAGCTTGGCGTTTCCACCGACGGGCTCGAAGAAGAAGGTCCCGTCAGCCCGGCGCACGACCTTGTCCCCCGCGAGTTGCTCGCGCCAGCCGCGCACGTCGTTACCTCCTCCAGCGTAGAAGCGGATGTTGTCGAAGCGATTCTCGAAAACGGCAAAAAGCGAATCGCCGGGGTTTGAAAGAATCTCACGACTTCGTCCGATGGGCCAGAGGCGGCCCACAAAGAACCGCGCCGCCAGTTCGATATTGTCGCCGACCGGAATATAGCCGTTAACCTCGTTACTGACTCGCACGTACTCGACGCTGGACCCGAGCAACGCGCCGGCGAGCTCGGCCGAGGGACGCACCTGAAAGCCGCGAATCGGATTCAGGAAGTCGTCCACCCGCCCGAGGGTGGCGTTCGCCGAAAACACGCTGCGGTTGAACAGGTCGCCCCCGGCGGTTTGTGGCGTCACGGGATCCGGATTAAAGGGGTCCTGAAGCGTCGAGTCGGGGAGGGGACGGGTGTACTGAAACGAGCGGCTGAAGGAGTGCCGCAGCGACACCGTACGAAACGGAAGCAACTCGTAAATCAGGTTCGTATTCAGCCCGAAGTCCCGCGCGTTCATGCCCAGGAAGGCTTGACTCGCTTCCAGCCGCGTATCGCGCTTGTACTCGATAAACGGTTCGAGGCTAGCCGAGAGGTCCGTCGAGAAAAAGTACGGCTGGCGCAACGAGACCGACCCGCGAAACCGGCGATTCGGGAGGGTGCCCGTATTGGTCCCTCCGAAAACCCCAGGATCGGCCAGAAGGCCCGTTTCCGCGACGAGGCCGACGGTCAGGTGGCGGGCCGCGCCAAAAAAGTTGCGATGCGACCACCGCCCCTCCGAGGAGAATCCGGTCGACGTGCCGTAACCGGACTGCGCCGTCAGGTAACGCAGGCTGGCTTCGCGCACGCGGTAGCGGATCCGCACCGTACTGTCGACCGGTTGGCTGGGCAGGTCCGTTAGGGCTACCCGGAACAGGTTGAGGCCGAAGAGCTGCCGCTGCCCATCGATCATCCGGTCGAACGAAAAGTAGTCGCCGGTGCGGAAAGGCAGTTCGCGCTCCACGATGCGGCGGCTCACCGACCGGTTGCCTTCCACGTCGATCTCGGCAAAGCGGGCACGGGGCCCGGCATCGACGAAGAAGCGGATGTCGGCAGTGAAATTGGTCGTGTCGATGCGGGCCTCCGAGTTGACCCGGGCAAACGCAAAGCCCTGGTTTTGCAGCCAGCGGCGTACCTCGTCTTCCACCTGGGTGCGGCCGAACTCCGTGTACCGCTCCCCGACGCGGAAGGACGTCTGGTCGCGAAAGTCGACCCATGCATCCTGGACGGCCGTGTCGAATTGTTGCACGGCGTACTGCGTGCTGTCGGGGCCGTAAAAATCGGTGCTCTGAATGATGACCGGTGGCCCCTCATCAATTGAAAAGATGACGTGGATCGTGTTGGACGTCGTGTCGAGTTGCGATGCCGGGTAGTCAATGCGCGTCTCGGGAAAGCCGTTTTGCTGGTAGAACCGGCGCAGCCGCACCACATCCCGCTGCAGCGTGACGGGATCGAACAGGTAGCGGTTGGGAGCCGGGACGAGCGGGAGCCAGCCGAACGTTCCTTTCACGCGGTCGAAGAAGGAGGGGGCGCTGGTCGCGGTTTGTTGCGTGAGGCGACCCGCCTCGAACGTCTGCTGCTCGACGAACTTGAACGAGATCTGGCGGACCGTCGTCTCCTTGTTGGCCCGGTAGAGCGGGGCCTGCGCCCAGCAGGGGCGCGTCCCGAGCGTCATCAACACGATGACGGTGAGGAGCCCGGCGCGGCCAACGGCGCCGTGCATGCGAAAAGAGCAGGAGAAGATCATCAAGAAAACGGCATCAAAGCAGTATAAAAGGGCATCGCGCAGGACGAGAAGCAGACCGCGAATCACGGCTCCTGCGGATCACGGCTCCCGCGGATGGGCCGAGGCATCCTCCGCGGGCACTTCCTCCGGCGCCACGTCGCGCGACGACGGGTCCGGAGCGGGGGCGGACGGTGGGGGTATGGAGGCCGGCGCCGGCGCATCGGGCCGGGCCGGCGCGGAGACGTCCTTGGCCGACCGCCCGACGCGATGGCGGTGCTCATGCAACGACGCGATGACGGCGCCCACCATGAGCACGATCGCAGAAAAATACACCCAGAAGACGAACGCAATGATGATACCGAACACGTTGCCCAGCGCGGCCATCTCACTGCCGCTCTGATACCGGTCGAAGTGCCCCACATAGGTGGCGTAGTACGTAAAGCCCTGCTTGGCGCCTTCCCACAGCACCGCAGTAAGGAGGGCCCCGATGAGTGCACTTCGCTTGCGCGGGTGGGGCTTGGGCACGAAATAGAACAACTGGAAGAACATGGCCATCGTGATCAGGAACGGGGCAAAAAGCCCGACGATGCGGAACCACGAGGCCCCCAGCCCGAGCGCTTGGGCCAGCACTGACAGGCCGATGGTGAGCCCGAACAGCAAGCCCACTTGGAGCACCATGCGCACGTCGAAGAGGTAGCCGCCGATGATAGACCGGCCCACGTGCCAGTCTTGCTCAAACGCGTTGCTGACTGCAATGCGCAGCGTGATGAACAGCGACCACGCCGAAAGAAACAGGCCCAGCGCACCGAATAGGGTGATCGCGCCGCTGGCCTGGTACAGCGTCTCAAGAAAGTCGATGAGCTGATCGGTCTGCGATGGGGGCAGAAAGTCGCTCACCACCACGGCCAGTTGATCGAACGGGTCCCCCGACGGAACCCCCGATTGAACTTCGGCGGGGACCAACTCGACCAACTGCGGAACGAGTTTTCCCACCAGACCGGTTGCTAGTACCACAACTGGCACGATCGTCACCAGCACCTTGAACGCAATCGCTTGGGCCCAGAGGAAGAGGTTTTTGTTCGCAATTTCCTCATACAGCCCGTACATGTAGTAGCGGGCCCCCTCCTTGAGGCGGGTCCAAAATGCGACCAATGTGGATTTATGAATCATCGTGCACCGCGCATGCGCCGCGACGGGGATGCTCAGCAATAAAAGGGCCTATGCGTACCCCGAACCCGGGCTGTGGTGTTCCGGGTCGCCCGTCCGTCTGGGCTCCTTCACGACGC
>CAYFRX010000079.1:0-12305 GCA_964345515.1 uncultured Rhodothermales bacterium | reverse complement strand
CCCATCCACTCAAAACGGCTGTGTCTCGCCTTCACGTTAACTTCGCAGACAGTCTCTAAGCATGGAGGTTGCGGCGCACGGTGCAGTCCCGTTCTCCCACACCTCGAAAAGACCCTCGCCGCCAGCCGGCCAATATTTTCTAACTTATGCTAGAAGCCCATTGGGTCACGGCTTCCGCTACCACGTTGTCGTCGCGGGTGCGCTGCACGCGGTGGAGGCCGCGATCGTCATCGTACTGCAGCTGAGAGACCACGGCGTCGTCGAGGATCGTTTCGGCGCGGAACTGCACGTCGAGCGCGGTGGGTTGCTCCGCCATGAGGAGGTCGCCCGGCACGGCTTCCAAGGCCCACTCGATGTAGCGCACATTGTTGACGTGCTGATTCACGTCGAGATCACTGAAGCGTACGTCGAAGCGCCGCTCGCGGTCAACGCGTTCGAGCTCACGCACGCGGCGGGAGGGAAACGTCAGCGGGCGCGGGCGATCGGGCGGTTCGATGTCGTACACGTCGTCCGGGATGCGAACGGGCCGCCGCCGCTCCACGTCGATCACGGCCCATGCGCTCGTGCCGCGTGCCAGCGTCGAGGCGTCGCCGTCGCGGAGGAGGAACGCGCGGGTCGCGTAGAGGCCCTCGATACCGGACGGCCACGTCTCCACGTGGACCGCGTGCTCCCAGGCCGGATAGCGCTGGATGTGCAGGCGCAGGCGCATGAGGACCCATGCCAGGCCGCGATCCAGCATCGCATCGCGGGAGAGGCCGAGGGCCTGCGCGTGATTGCCGGCTGCCTCCTGGCAATAGTTGCAGAGCGTCTGCAGCGACGCGCGACCATGCGGCGTGACTTCGTACGAGCGGACCGCGAACGATTCGGTCCAGGGCGGGGCAGGTTGGGGCATGGGGCCGTGTAGAAGACGGTTCGGATCGAGGCGGATGCCGCTTGCACGTACGACCACCGCAGGCCGTTCGGGAGGCGCATCGGGCAGCTCCGTCGCTCCGGTTGGAGGAGGACGGTAGGGCCGTAAAAGCGAGGCGCACAGGAAAAGAACCAAAACGCGACGTATTCCCTTAGTTCGACTAAATTTAACGGTCGGGTAACCCAGCGCGAAAGACAAAATGAATTTGTGTTTGGCATTCTGTAAAAAACTCCATATAATCAGGTGTGCATAAAAGCGCTTACAGGCTCCACCGCCCTGAGCGTGCTTGTCCGACCGAATTCCTTGCGAGCTTACCCCAGTATTCCTGTCATGAGAAAAGAGATACAGGTCCTCGTCTCTACATTTGTTTTTGCTCTGCTCGCCGTTTTTTTACTTGACGCGACGCCTGCGCTTGCCCAGACCGGTAAGGTCAACGGGCAGGTGGTCAGTGCGGAAAGCGGCGAGCCCATCCCAGGTGCTAACGTCGTGATTGTGGGCACCCAGCAGGGCACCAGTACAAACCCCGACGGGCGGTACACCATCCTGAACGTGGCGCCCGGCACGTACGACCTGCGCGCCTCATTCGTCGGGTTTGAGGCGCAGACCGTCCAGGGCGTGGAGGTGAGTATTGACCTGACCACGACCGTGAACTTTGAGCTGCCGGAGGAAACGGTGGGGCTCGAAGGCGTCACCGTGACGGCTGAAGACCGCGTCGTGAAAGAAGACCTCTCCGCCAGCCGGGTTGACATTAGCGCTGAAGATCTTCAAAACTTGCCCGTCACGGACCTTTCGTCTGCGGTCGGACTGCAAGCCGGCGTGCAGGGGCTGCAGATCCGAGGCAGCGGCGCCGACGAAGCCAATGTGCTCATCGACGGAGCCGGCCTCAGTAGCGGACGGAGCAACAACCCATACACCGGATTTAGTTACACCTCCGTGCAGGAAGTGCAAGTGCAGTCAGGCGGGTTCAACGCCGAGTTCGGCAACATCCGGTCCGGTGTCGTCAACGTGACGACGAAGGAGGGACCGCGCGACCGCTACGAAGCGGACGTCCTCGCCCGCTATGCCCCCGTTACGGAGAAGCACTTCGGCCCGGCGGCGAATGACCCATCCGCGTATTGGATGCGTCCGTATCTAGACGAGGCCGTGGCCTTTGAGGGCACGGACAGCGGCGCGTGGGACGGATTCACGAAGCGCCAGTACCCCACCTTCCGTGGATACAACCAGCTGGCCCGCGAGCAGCTCGGCAACGATGCGCCGCAAGAAGCCCTTGACATGCTGGCGCAGACGTACCAGGACTTGTTCCAGTACCGTCACCGCCGGGATATTTCCGTGCAAGGCCCTGACTACATCATCGACGGGACCATCGGCGGCCCGGTACCGGTCGTCAGTGACTTCCTCGGCGATCTCCGGTTCGCGGCGTCGTACCGCCAGGAGCAGAACGAATACGTCGTGCCGCTCTCGCGCAGTGGCTACGACGCGTACAACGCCCGCCTGAAGCTCACCTCGGACGTCACATCCACGATAAAGCTGACTCTTCAGGGCATGCGCGGCCTGGAGCAGGGGTCCAACCTCGAAAGCCGCGACGGCATCACGCAGATCCGCCGCGACGGCGACCGCGACCGCGTGTATGGGTTCGGGCGCAATGCTTTCTACAATCCCGGATACGGGGATGGCGGCGACGGCATTTTCGGAACCGGCAAGTGGTCGCGGAGCGATATCCGTCACACGCTGATTTCGGCAAAGCTGAACCAAACGCTCAGCGACAACACGTTCTACGAGTTTCAGCTGCAACGTTACGAAACCGAATATCGCACCTTCCCCGAGGTAGAGCGCAGCTCGGAGATCGTCCGGACGTTTGGGGAAGACATCGCCAATCAGTTCCCTAATCTCGGCTTCTCGCCGTTCGAGGTGACGGAGGGGCCGCTCGGGTTCCAGTTTGCGAGCGACCCGCTGGTCGAGACGCGCGTGGCGTCCTTGCGGATTGCCGAGCAGCACAGCCAGATGCGCGACACCAGCGACGTCGCCGAGTGGCGCGCCAAGTTCGATCTGACGAGCCAGATCGGGCAGTTCAACGAGGCGCAGTTCGGCTTCGAGTTTTCCATCGAAGATCAGGACGTCGACTACGAGTTCCAGGATGTGCTGCTGCAGCCGAGCGACGTGCGGGCCTCCTGGCAGGCAAATCCGATCTACGGTGCGGTGTATGCGCAGGATAAGCTGGAGTTTAAAGGCATGATTGCCAACGCGGGGCTCCGCCTGGACTACTTCAACGCCAACACTGACCGCATCATCGTCGACCGGTTTGACGATGCGCTGCTCGGCAAGAACGAAGACTCGTTCGACGAGATGGTTGAGCGGCAAGATGCCGAAGCGCAGATCAGCCTCAGCCCGCGCTTGGGCGTGTCTTTCCCGATCCGCGAGGGCAGCAAGCTCTACTTTAACTACGGCCATTTCTACCAGGATCTGACGCCGAATTTCCTCTACATGGTGGAACGGCAGCAGCGGACCAACGAAGTGACGCAACTTGCCAATCCGGACGTGCCGCGGCCCAAGACCATTGCGTACGAGGTGGGGTACGAGCAGAGCTTCTTCGACACGTACCTCGTCCGCATCGCCGGGTACTACAAAGACGTCCTCAACCAGCCGCGCTGGGTCGGCTTTGAAAGCCGCGACGGGCTGATCGACTACTCGACCAACTTCGCGGAGAACTACGAGGATATCCGCGGCGTCGAGTTCAGCGTTTTCAAGAACGTGGGCGAATGGTTCCAGGGCTTTGTGAACTACACGTTCGACGTACGCTCGCGGGGTGACTTTGGCCTGAGCCAATTCTTCGAAAATGAAGTGCAGCAGGCCGAGTTCGAGCGAACATCGGTCAACTTTCAGGACAAGGCGCTCCCCCGTCCCTTCGGACGCCTCAGCCTGACGTTCCTGACCCCGGATGACTTCGGTCCGGAGGTGGGTGGCGTGCAGGTGCTCGGCGACTGGCGCATCAACTTCCTGGGGCAGTGGCAGGCCGGCGACTACCAGACGTGGACCAATGGCATTGCGCTGCAGGCCGTAGAAGACAACTTGCAGTGGAAGTCATTTCGGATCGTCGACATGCGCCTCAGCAAGAACTTCAACGTGGAAGGCTTCGACGCACAGCTGTTCGCCGACGTCAACAACATCTTCAACATCAAGAACTTCAATCGCTCGGCCTTCGTCGGGCCGCAGGACTTCGACGACTACGTCAACTCGCTGCACCTTCCCAGAGAGTGGGTCGTCGGAGAGAACGAGAGCGAGAGCTGGCTCGAAAACTACGAGCCCCGGGATGAAAACGGCGATCCCATCTTCGGGAATGATCGACCCGGCGACCTCGACGGCGATCACATCGATCCACCGAACGCAAGCTCCTTCCGCCACCTGTTCCCGCGGGCGGTCAACCTGGGCTTGCGCCTCTCCTTCTGATTCAGCGAGGGGTCTCCGCCCGTAAGTGTGGGGATCCCTCGCTAAACGTCCTCGCGACCCCGAGATCCGTACTTCCTTATGGCTACCCTTTCTAGTACCATGACAACTGCTTCGACTTTATCGTTCATCAAGCGCGCTACGAGCGCTGTTGCGGCCGTGCTGCTCCTCTTCGGGCTCGGCACCCAGGACGCGACGGCTCAGTTCCAGCAGAAGTCGATGGACGTCGGCTCCCTGCACCAGGTGTACAACGAGTCTGGTGGAAACCAAGAGTTCTGGGCACAGGGCAACGACTTCGACTGGCCCGGCATCTATCAACGCGGGTACTTCCGCGCCGGGGCCCTCTGGATTGCCGCCGAGAACGTGACCGATGAGAACGGCCGCGAGTGGCCGGCCCGCGTCGTGCACGTTGGCCCCCGTGTGACGGGGGCGGGCGTGTTCCTCCCCCAGGAGTTTGAGACCATCCAGCAGTTTGAAGACCCGTCCGTCACCGTCGACGGCTTGGAGACGCTGGACCGCGCCGCCGACGTGGATCAGGTGGATCCCAGCATTCCCGCGCACCGCATCATCCGGACGCGCGTGAATACGCTCCTCGGTGTAACCATGGAGAAGCGTGTTTTGGGATGGGGCCAAGAGTACCATGGCAACTACCACATTCATGAGTACACCCTGACCAACACGGGCAATATCGACGACGACGAGGAAGCTGAGCTGGACGAGCCGCTCGAAGACGTGTACCTCCACTTCCAACGGCGCTGGACCATGTCCGACCGGGCTTCGATTCCGGGCCAGGAATGGGGCGCCAACGTCATGAACGACGTCGTGGGCGACGGCATGGACGACTATGACGTCGACTTCACCGCCACCTACACGTGGCTTGGCAACTCGCCGGGCTTTGACATCGATCCGCTCGGCGCGCCGGCCAAGGACTCCGGTCCCTTCTTCATTCCGGAAGGTCAGGGTGGCGGCGAGCTCACGCTTGGCGTACACGTGGGGACCATCACGTTGGATGCGACGCCAAGCACGGCTGATGACGTGGATGGCGACGGTCCGCCACCCGCCTTTCAACCGTCCATGACTGCGTACATTGACGCGGACGACCCGCTCACGTCCACCAACAGCCCGTTCAACGAAACCCAGATGCAAGACGAGTACGTCTTCATCTCGCAGGCGCGGCCGCAGCAGAATGACGGGCCGCACATGTTCCCGCACCACGCGGACGTCGTGGATCAGGACGGCGACTTCACCACGGCCGACGGATCGCCCATGCTGGAGAAGCCGGGCGGATGGACCTCGGCGTTTAGCTACGGGCCCTACGACCTCGACGTTGGCGAAAGTGCCACGGTTGTGATTGCCATGGCCGCCGATGGACTCAACCAGCAGGAGCAGGTTGAGGTGGGTCGCGCTTTCAAGGCCAGTGACTTTGATCCGGAGGCCAACATCGAAATCGATTACATCAACGAGCGCGGCGAGCGCATCAACCCCGACGTGCAACAGGGCAAGAACGACTGGGCCGTAACGGCTACGCGGGACTCGCTATTTGCCACGTTCGAGCGGGCCCGTGCCAACTTTGAGTCGGGCTACAGCATCCCACTGCCCCCGCCGCCCCCGACAAGCTTTTCCGTCACGTCCGGCGTGGGCGAGATCAGTCTCGAATGGACTGCAGACAGTGACCCGCCCGGCGGCTTTGAGATCTATCGCTCCGCAAACGATGTCCGGGGCGACTGGAGATCGGTGAACCAGTCCGAGGGTGGTGTGAACTTCGGCGCGTATCAGTACGAGCGCATCGCTGAGCTCGACGGCAGCGCCCGGTCGTTCACCGATGGCACCGCGCAGCGCGGAATCAACTACTATTACTACATCCTGTCCGTTGGCGATGTCAACAATGACGGAACGGGCCTGACGCCGACGGGCGAGCCGCTCCGGAGCAGCCGCTACTGGACGCAAACCTACAACCCGGCCTCGCTGTCGCGTCCCCCGGGCGACGCAGTTTCGGACTTCAAGATCGTGCCGAACCCGTACAACCTCGGCTCCGATCCGGAGATTCGCTTCCCTGACGACGACGAGAAGCTGGGCTTCCTCGACGTCCCCGGCAACAGCGTCATCCGGATCTACACCGAGCTCGGCGAGCTCGTCCAAACCATCCGCCACGATGATGGCAGTGGCGACGAGTTCTGGAACCTCGCCACTGAGGACCGGCAGCTCGTGGTCAGCGGCATCTACATCGCGGTGGTTGAGGACCTGGAAACCGGAGCACAGAGCACGAAGAAGTTTATCATCATTCGATAGCTCATGCCCAACAACGGCCTAACTGGGCGGTGCGCGGGGCGCTCGACGAGCGTCCCAGCGCCACGCCGCCTCCCCCATGTTTTTCAGCAATCACTCTCCAGCAGATACGTCATGAGATCCTTTTTATCTACGATTACCGTGCTCTGCGTCCTTCTCGTCTTCCAGCCGCTTGACGCGTCGGCGCAGGACAACCAGAAAGCGGCGCAGACCGGGATGAAGTTCCTGAGCGCCTCGACCAGCCCCCGCGCTGCAGCCATCGGCAACGCGGTGACGACCCTGGACCTGGGATCGGCCTCGATGTTCTACAACCCGGCCGGCATGGCCCGCATGAACACGTTCGGCCACTTCGGGGCAGGGAATATGCAGTGGATCGCCGATATCAATTACAACCAGGCTAGCCTGGCCTTTGCCCCGCTGGATCGGAAGTACGGCGTGTTTGGCGTTTCCGCCACATTCGTCGACTATGGTGACCTCGAAGGGACCATTCGCGCGGACAACGATCAGGGCTTCGAGGAAACCGGTACGTTCGGCCCCTCGGCGTTCGCAGTGGGCATCGGCTATGCCGTTACGCTGACAGATCGCGTGTCCATCGGCGGGGGCGCGAAGTTCGTCCGTCAGGATCTCGGGCAGAGCATCATGAGCCGCGACGGGGCCACCCAGTCGAACTCGGTATCGACGCCGGCCTTTGACTTCGGGGTGATTTACGACACCGGCTTCCGCGGCGTGACGTTCGCCTTCAGCGCGCGCAACTTCTCATCGGAGGTCACTTATGAGCAGGAGAGCTTCGAGCTTCCGCTGACGCTCACGATCGGGCTCTCGGCTGACGTGATCAATCTGGTCAACTCCCAGGCCGCGCTCTCGGAGAACCACTCCTTCCTCGTCTCCGTCGACGGCCAGACGCCGCGTGACTTCTCTGAGCAGGTGCGCGTGGGCGGCGAGTACACGTTCATGGACACCTTCTCGCTCCGCGCGGGATACTCGGTCCCTCGTGGTGACGTCGAAGAGGGCCTGAGCCTCGGCGGCGGCCTGAACGTGAGTGTGGGTGACCTTGAGTTGGGCGCCGACTACGCCTACACCACCTACGACATCTTTGACGGTGTGAACCGCGTCGCGATCGACATCGGCTTCTAGGACGCGGTCGTGTCGATCCTGTCTCGGCGCGCGGATCGGGAGCAAACCCGCGTCGCGCGCATTCTATTCCGTGACATGACGTATCCCCACACAGGATTCGGCGCTCACGTGCGCCCCGCCTGTGTGGGGATTTGCGTCTGTCCCTACCGTCCGTCTTCTGTATTCGCTGAGCTCTTTACGTGACGCACCCCATGGCGAGGTTCCGACGTATCCTTCCCGCTGTCTCTTTCCGTGCGCTCTACCGCGCCGTGCTCATCCCGTTCGCGTGCGGCGTGCTTCTTTTCGTCGGATGCCGTTCTGACACCGGCAAAGAGGCCCAATCCCGGCGGTCTGTTGACGAGCAGACGGCCAAGCTGCTCATCCAGTCGCAACGCGCGCTCAAGCAGGGCGATCTGCGGGCGGCTCGCATCCTGACTGACAGCGTCGTCGCCCGCGCCCCGCGCCTGCCCGATGCGCACTTCCAGCGAGGCCGCGTGCTGTCGGAGCTGAAACGGTTTGAGGAAGCCGAGGCTGCATATCGGGAAATCCTCACGCTCGATCCGGACTACCGCGGTGCGTGGTACAACCTGGGCAACAATGCCTACCGCCAGCAAGCGTACGAGGACGCGGTGACGTTCTACCGTCGCGCCCACGCGCTGCATCCCTCCGCTGAAACGCTCGTGTCGCTGGGATGGACGTACGTGGCGCAGGACGAAATCGTGCGGGCTCGCGAAGCGTACGAAGGCGCGATCGCGCGCGACAGTTCGTATGCCCTGGCCTACGCCCGGCTCGGCCAGCTGTACGAAGACCAGGGCAACCTGCAGGAGGCCCTGAAATATACGCGCAAGGCTTTGCAGCTGGAGCCCGGCAATGGAAAATACCGCTATGCGGTGGGCTCGCAGCTGCTGCGCCTCGATCGCCCGGAGGAGGCGTCCGAGCATCTCCGCCGCGCGACCGTCGAGCGGCCCTGGCATCAGGGCACGCACTACAGCCTGGGCCAAGCGCTCATGCGAATGGGGCGTGAGCAGGAGGCCGAGCGCTACCTGGCTCAGTCCGATTCGCTGGAGCAGGCCCAGAGCGAGATCAAGCGGCTGCAGGCCATTGCCCAGAGCAACGCTGAGAATCCGACCGTGTGGAAGCGCCTTGGTGAAAAGCTTCACGAGATCGGTCGCGACGAAGAGGCCCAGCAAGCCCTCAGCGTCGCACTCTACCTGAGCCCGGGCGATCCCGATCTGCGCAATGAACTGGCCATGCTTACGGCGGAGCTCGGCAACCCGAAGGCTGCATTGGGCCACTATCGCGCGCTGCTTACGCAGTACCCCTCAAACGTAGAGGCCTGGTTCAACCTGGGCGTCGTCTACGCCCGGGTCGGCAACGAGCAGCAGGCGCAGCGGGCCTGGCAGGAGGTACTCCGCCGGGAGCCCAACCACCAGCGGGCTAAGGATTATTTGTCTCGAATCTCGTCCGGCGGGTCGTGATCAGTCGCCGGTCTCCGGGGTCGTAGCGGCATGTGAGCACAGGGGTCCGGTCCCGATCCCACCTGCTGGTTTCCTACCGTCGTCCCACCGTACGGTCTGCACGGGGGAGACATCGCGCGGGGCCGTCCTCGGGCCCGAGGTCATCCCTTGAGGACGACCTCCCCGTCCAAACGGCCCCAGGGGCGAGGTCGCTTCGATCCCGGCCGCGAACGGAGCCTCGGACCGCCTGGCGAACGTATTCTTCCGCTCTACTACGTATGCATCGACTCACGTTTCCCCCGCTTTGGAACGGCTCGCTGTGGCGCTGGGCCTGGGTGCCAATACTGCTGCTGAGCGGCGCGCTGAGCGCCTGCTCCAACTCGACCTCCTCATCGACGGCATCGCAGCAGGCAGCCGGGCGCGGCATTGTAGCCTTCGAAGACGTGACGCAGGCGGCCGGCCTGGCCGACTTTCGCCACCAAACCGGAGCCTTCGGCGAAAAGTGGTTTCCGGAGACGATGGGCAGCGGGGGCGGCTTCATCGACTACAACGGCGACGGCCACCTCGACGTGCTGCTCGTGGGCGGCGGGGTGTGGGCCGAGAGCGATGCCGCCCTCGACCGCGCGCTCTGGCTCTACCGCAACAACGGCGATGGCACGTTCTCCCTGGCCACCGACGAGGCCGGTTTGGGTGATGTCGACGCGTACGGCCTTGGCGTCGTCGCCGCCGATTACGACAACGACGGGGACCAGGACTTCCTGTTCACCACGCTCAACCGCAACCTGCTCTTTCGCAACGAGGGCGATGGCACGTTTACGGAGGTGGGCCGCACAGCCGGTCTCAACGCGCCGCCCCGCTGGAGCAGCTCCGCCGTCTTTTTCGATGCCAACCGGGATGGGTTCCTCGACCTGTACGTCGGCAACTACGTCCTGTGGAGTAAGAAAACGGACCTCTTTTGCTCGGTCGATGGAACGACGAAGGGGTATTGTACACCGGAGCAGTATGAGGGCGCGGACGCTCGATTCTACCTCAACAATGGCGACGGTACCTTCACCGACCGCACCGAGGCGGCGGGCTTTCTGCCCACACCCGGCAAGACGCTCGGCGTGGTCATGCTGGATTACAACGAGGATGGGTGGATCGATCTCGCCGTCGCGAACGACCAGGAGCGGGATCTGCTGTACCAGAACAACGGCGACGGCACGTTCACCGAGCGCGGCGTGGCCAGCGGCATCGCGTACAGCGAGGACGGCGTGGCCCGCGCCGGGATGGGCATCGACGCCGGCGTGGTGGACACCACGGGCGAAACGTCGATCTTCATCGGTAACTTTTCGCGCGAGATGATCGGGGTGTATCGCCATCTCCGGAACGGGCTCTTCACCGATCGCGCCACGATCTCGCAAGTGGGCCGGTCCAGCTTGCTCTCGCTCACGTTCGGCCTGTTTCTGTTCGATGCAGAGCTGGATGGCGATCTCGATCTCTTCGCTGCCAACGGGCACGTCCAGGCCGATATCGAGCAGGTCAGCAGCGTGATCCGCTACCGGCAGCCCGCTCAGCTCCTTTTGAACGATGGCACCGGGCGCTTCGAGGAAATGCCGGCTCCGAGCGGACCGTTTGCCCGGCCGCTCGCCGCCCGCGGCGCGGCGTATGGCGACTATGACCGCGACGGCGATGTAGATCTACTCATCACCGAGAACGACGGGAAGGCGTTTCTCTGGCGCAACGATGTCCGCCCGACGGCTGCCGTAGAACAGCCGCACTACCTCCGGGTGCAGTTGACAGGCACCGAGAGCAACCGCGATGGCATCGGCGCGCGCCTCGAACTCGAAGCCGACGGCGTGGTGCAGGAGCGGCTCGTGCGGTCGGGGTCGAGCTACCTCGCGGCCTCCGAACTGACCCTCACGTTCGGGCTCGGCGCGACCGCCCAAATCGACCAGCTCACGGTGCACTGGCCGAGCGGGCAGACGGATCGGATTCGCGACCTGGAGCCTAACCAGACCGTGCACGTGGTCGAGGGCGAAGGCGTCTCGAAGATTTTAGCGGAGATGGAGCGGTAGGGGGATGTTCACTCCGTTTCCAGAGAAACGGTATACATTCGGGGGCCTCACGTTTTAGCCGGGAGCGTGTCAATTAGCTGATCGGCCACTTGCTCCAAGTCCGGACCCACAATCTCGGGGGCAGGAAGCAGGGGGTCGAGCACTTTTCCCGGGCGTGCCACGAAGGCCGCATCGGCCCCCGCCCGCATGGCTCCGCCCACGTCCCACGCGTGCGCCGCCACCAAGCAGATCGCTTCGATGTCGACGCCGAGCGTCTGCGCCGCCATGTGATACGGCTCCGGGGCCGGTTTGAGGCGCTGCACCGCGTCGGCCGACAGCATCTCCTCGAAGAAGGAATCGAGCGCGGCGTGAATCATCTGGCCGTGGAGCACGTCGGGTGCGCCGTTGCTGAGCGCCGCCATCCGGAAGCCGGCCTGCTGCAACCGCTCCAGGCTTTCGGTGACGTCCGGGTGCGGGGGCACCTGGCGCACGGCCTCGAAGATTGTGGTGCGGTCGTCATCGGACAGCTGTACCCCCCGCCGGGCCGCCACCATCTCCAGGGCCGTCCGACCGATCGTGCTGAAGTCGGCGTAGGGGCCGGTCACCGTCGACACGAGCGCCGACTGGAGCAACTGGTGGAACCACTCCGTCCGGGCCTCGGAGTGCCCGAAGACCTGCTGGAACGGGGCGTCGAGGGCGCTCAGGTCGAGCAGCGTCTCGTTGACATCGAAGACCAGGACGCGATCCATGATGGGATGGGGCGCTTCAGCGCAATGAGGGCGAGGCGGGTGAACACGTCTGCTAGGCCGGCGCCGCTAGCTCCACACGTCTCGCAAGCTCTGCAACATCTCTTCTTTCACCGCACGGGGGCTGTCGAATTGCAACGCCTGCCACAGAAAAAAGCCACCGGTCAACAACGCGGCGATAAACATGACGCCGGCCCGATCATAGGTCGGGTCGGTTGCCAAGAAGAAGATAGACAGCCCAAACGCGATGAGAAACATCACGAGGTGCCGAAGCAGCGGCGGACTGTTCTGGTTCCGGGAGTAGAACATTCGGGTC
>CAYFRX010000078.1:0-12394 GCA_964345515.1 uncultured Rhodothermales bacterium | reverse complement strand
CGACGGGGGACCAGAGTTGATTTTTGTACGGATTGCCAGTAATACCGTAGATCATAGCAAAGTGGGACTAACGTCGGCGCGTTGAGACGGAGTGCAAGGTACAAGCTGCGCGGAAATGGGCCAAGGTGCCATCGCGTAGAAATGAAGATTTGAAGCGAAGAATGGAACGGCGCGCTTAGGAGGTCTCATCTGAGGAAGCCCCATCATCGCTGGAACAGGGAGGCCACATACCGGAGGCATACGCACACGGCGCAATCGGGGCCCATGCCACGGCCCCGGGCGGCACATCGTGCTGCGGGGGCGTTGATCCCTACTTCCATAGAGCCTACTTTGTTGAGCCCCAACTCACTCACAGCATGGCAACGATCATGGCGGACAGCGAGCTCACAGCAGCCTCATCGCGGCGCTCCTTCATCAAAAAGTCGGTAGCCGCCACGGCGGGCCTGTCGGCCGGGCTGATGGCGTCGGGCAACTTCGCGTACGCCGGGGGCTCGGATACCATCCGGTACGGGCTCATCGGATGTGGCGGGCGCGGGACGGGGGCGGCTCGGGATTGCGCGAAGGCGGCTGAGGGCACGGAGCTGGTGGCCATGGGCGATCTCTTCGAGGACCGATTGGACCAGTCGCGGGAGATTCTGAAAGAGGTGATCCCGGACAGCTACAAGGTGACCGAGCAGACCAGCTACGCCGGGTTCGAGGCGTATCGGCACGTCATCGAAAGTGACGTCGATCTTGTGCTCATCGCGTCCCCGCCGGGGTTTCATCCGATGCACATGCAGGCAGCTGTCGACGCCGGCAAGCACGTCTTTCTGGAAAAACCAGCAGGCGTCGACCCGGCGGGCATCGCCTCGGTTCGAGCGTCTGGAAAGAAGGCCGAAGAAAAGGGCCTTTCCATGGTCACCGGCACCATCTACCGGCGGCAGCCCAACTTCGTGGATGCCGTCCAGCAGATCCACAACGGTGCCATCGGCGAGCTCCTAAGCTCGACGGCGTACTACCTGACGGGGTCCATCTGGCTGCGCGAACGCAAGCCGGGAATGAGCGACATGGAGTGGCAGTGCCGCAACTGGTACTACTTCGATTGGCTTTCGGGCGATCACATCGTCGAGCAGTTCGTCCATAACATGGATGTGCATCACTGGGTACACCAGGGTCTTCCTGAACAAGCGCTAGCCACGGGCGGGCGGCAGCAGCGCGTCGATCCCTCGTTTGGTCACATCTACGATCACTTCAGCGTGGACTTTGAGTTTGCCGACGGCGCCCACATGCACGCCGCGTGCCGGCAGATGGAAAACACGGAAACGCGCATCGCCAACCGCTTCGTGGGCACGAAGGGCGTGGCGGACCTCAATCCCACCCGTTCGGTGATCAAGACGCACGACGGGGAGGTGCTCTACGATCAAGAGAAAGGCGACGTCAATCCCTACGTGACCGAGCACGAGGATCTGATCCGAAGCATCCGGGAGGGCGAGCCGATCAATGAGACGGAGGATATCGCGGGAAGCACCATGATGGGCATTCTGGGCCGCGAGAGCGCCTATACCGGGCAACACCTGACGATGGAAGCCCTCCGCACCTCGGGGCTGAATCTCCTGCCGGACACGTTCGAATTTGGGTCCATGCCGGTGCCGCCGGTGCCCACGCCGGGCGTCACCACACTGGACCGCCGCTCGCCCAAGAAGTCCAGCGAAGCTACCGCCCAAACGCAGTAGCTGCGCCGCTGGTGTCTTTCGTTTCCTGATCGAACGCCCATTCCGGACATGATGAACCGTCGTGGTTTCATAACCCAAGCCAGCGCGGGGTTAGCCGGCATGGCCTTCGCGGCCGATGCAACCGCAGCCGGTCCTCGTGCATCCGTCGCGGGCTCTCACTCACGGTCTGCCGCGGCCCGGGTAAAAAAATCCGTCAAACTGCAGATGGTGGAGGGGGACGCCTCGACGCTCGACAAATTTCGGCTGATCCAGGATCTCGGGTTCGATGGCGTGGAGCTGCTCAGCCCCAACGACCTGTCGCGGGACGAGGTGCTCGCTGCGCGCGATGAAACCGGCCTGCCCATCCACGGCGTGGTCGATTCCGTCCACTGGGACCAGCCGCTCTCCGATCCCGACCCCAGCGTGCGCGAAGAGGGCGTGGCCGGCCTCCGCGAGGCGTTGGCTGACGCCGAGGCCTACGGAGCGTCGACGGTCCTTCTGGTGCCGGCGGTCGTCAACAAACAGGTGCCGTATGACGCCGCGTACGAGCGCTCGCAGGCGGCGATTCGCGACGTCCTGCCTGAGGCCGAGCGGCGTGGCGTCCGCATCGCCCTGGAAAACGTGTGGAATCACTTTCTGCTCAGCCCGATGGAGTGCGCCCGATACATCGACGAATTCGACAGCCCATGGATTGGGGCGTATTTCGATATCGGGAATATCGCTAATTATGGCTGGCCGGAGCAGTGGATCCGCATCCTGGACGAGCGCATCCTGAAGCTGGACGTGAAGGGGTATAGCCGCGCGGTGCGGGACGAGCGCGGCCCGTGGGAAGGGTTTGCGGACATCGGCGAGGGAGACATCGACTGGACGGCCGTCACCGAAGCGCTCGACGACATTGGCTACGACGGCTGGGCCACGGCGGAAGTCTCCGGGGGCGACGCCGAACGGCTCCGCACGATTGCCGGTCAGATGGACCGCGTGCTGCCGGTGACCCGCAGCGAGTAGCGGGGCACCGCGCGGAGCCCTCCGGGAGACTGTAACATTCTCCTGCATCAAAGGTACGCACAGCACCCCGCCTCCGCGGATTCTCGTCGTGATGTATCTCCACCTCCTCGGTGTCGTCCCATGGTCAACTGGCTCAAGCAGTACGCGCACTGGATCCACCTCCAGTTCCCCGGCGGAGAGGTCGAACAGCTCCCGCGCGTCGATGAGAACTACGAGACGAACGTGTCCGGCGTGTACGTCGTCGGCGACCTGGCGGACGTGCCGCTCCTCAAATTTTCGATGGATGGCGGCGTGAAGGCCGTGCGCCACATCGTCAACGAGAGCGGCCTCGCCCCCCGCGGCGCGGAGAACGGCGGCGCGCCCTACGACGTGGTGATCATCGGCGCCGGGGCGGCCGGGATGGCCGCAGCCCGCGAGGCGCAGACGCAGGGGCTCTCGTTCGTCGTGCTGGAGGCGAGCCGGCGCTTCGCGACGATCAAAGACTTCCAGAAGGGCAAGCCGATCTACACCTATCCCAAGGCGATGACGCCGGCGGGCGACCTCCAGGTGTCGGCGCCCGTGAAGGAAGCGCTCGTCGAGGAGCTGGAGGCGCAGACGCACAACATTCCTGTTCAGCACGCGGAGGCGCATCGCATCGAGCAAGCGCGCGGCGGGCTGGTCGTCGTCACCGAGGAGGGCGAGCGCATTCGCGGGCAGCGCGTGATCGTCGCCATCGGGCGGAGCGGCAACTTCCGCAGCCTGGACGTGCCGGGGGAGGAGCAGGACCACGTCCACCATCGCCTGCACGACCCGACCCGCTGCAAGGGGCACGATGTCGTCGTCATCGGCGGGGGCGACTCGGCGGCGGAGGCCGCCACGGCACTGGCTGAGGCCGGGGCGCGCGTCACGCTCTCCTACCGGCGCGACAAGTTCGTGCGGCCGAAGCCCGAAAACGTCGAGCGCGTCTACCAGCTCGCCAGCTACACGAGCGGGGAGGGCCGCCTGCGGCTCCTCATGGAGAGCGACGTGCAGGCCATCGGCACCGACCAGGCGCGCATCACGAAGCAAGACGGCAGCGACGAACTCGTCGACGCCGATCAGGTGTTCGCCATGATCGGCCGGGAGGCGCCGCTCGACTTCTTCCGCCGCTCCGGCATCGAACTGCGGCACGACTGGGGCGAGGTGCCTGACTCATGGGCCGAGGCGTTTTACGGCCTTGGCTGGCTGAAGAACCTCAACTGGGGGCGGATCGGCGCCTTCGCCGCGTTCTTCCTCTTCATGTGCGCGGTCTACTCGTGGAAAGACGGCGGCTGGCTCCATCGCCTGGCCGATAGTGCAAACGTCTTCCCGTTTTCGCTGGAGGCTAACCCGAACGCGACGGGGCTGTGGGAGATCATCACGACCTCGGCGACCAAGCCCGGCTTCTATTACACGCTGGCGTACTCGGCGATCGTCGTCATCTTTGGCTTCAAGCGCATCCGACGACGGAAGACGCCGTACGTGAAGGTGCAGACGCTCACGCTAATGGCCATCCAGGTGGTACCGCTTTTCCTCCTGCCAGAGATCGTGCTGCCCTTCCTGGGCGCCAACGGCTGGCTCCCGACGGGCCTGCTCGACGCGCTCTTCCCAACCAGCGAGTATGCCGTGCACGGCCGCGAGTATTGGCGGGCGTACGGCTTCATCCTCGCGTGGCCGCTGCTCGTCTACAACGTCTTCACGTCCGATCCGTTGTGGTGGGGGCTTGGCATCTGCTTCGTACAGACGTTCGTCCTCATCCCCGGTATGATCTACTACTGGGGCAAGGGGGCCTACTGCGGGTGGATTTGCTCCTGCGGCGCCCTCGCCGAGACGCTCGGCGACACGCACCGCGACAAGATGCCGCACGGTGAGGGGTGGAATAAGCTGAACCTTGCCGGGCAGGTGATTATGGTGCTGGCGTTCCTGCTCCTGTTCTTCCGGATCGGCGGGTGGATCTGGCCGGGCGGCTGGATGGACCAGAGCTTCAACGCGCTCATGTACGGGCAGCTCTTCGGGCTGAAGCTCAATTACGCATGGACGATCGACGTCGTGCTCGCCGGGATGATCGGCTACGGCGTGTACTTCTGGCTGAGCGGGCGCTTCTGGTGCCGCTTCTTCTGCCCGCTGGCGGCGCTGATGCACATTTACCATCGCTTCAGCCGCTTCCGCATTCTGGCCGATAAGAAGAAGTGCATCTCCTGCAACGTGTGCACGAGCGTCTGTCATCAAGGCATCGACGTGATGCACTACGCCCAGCAAGGTAAGCCGATGGACGACCCCGAGTGCGTGCGTTGCTCGGCCTGCGTGCAGAGCTGCCCGACGGGCGTACTCTCGTTCGGCCAGGTGGAGCCGAGCACGGGGCAGGTGATCACCGAGGACGAGCTCGAAGCCTCGCTCACGCGCATCCAGGAGGAGGCGAAGCAGAACGGCGTCGCGGCATGAGGGTGGGGGCGTGCTGAGTGTGGGAGTGTGGGGATGAGCGTCTGGCTTGATGGCCGGAGGAAGCGCGCGATTCTTGTCGATTCTTCGCGCGCTTCCCTCATCTTGCGCAGGCGCAGGGCATATGATACAGGTGAGTATTCTTCCCTGAACTCGGATGGGCCAACCTTATGCCTGATGAAGCCATCGTTCTCGTTGACATGGTGAATGACTTCGTGACCGGTGCCCTCGAATGTGAGCGCGCCGAGCGGATTATTCCTCGACTGCAAACCCTACTCGACGAAGCCCGGTCAGCGGGCGTCCCCGTGATCTACGTCAATGACGCCCACTTGGAGGAGGACTTCGAGATGGAGCTCTGGGGCGAGCACGCCATGAAAGGCACCGAGGACGCCGAAATCATTCCTGAGCTTGCGCCTGAGGAGGGCGACTACGTGCTTGAAAAGCGCACCTACTCGGCGTTCTACGACACCGGCCTCGACCAGCTCTTGCGCGGACTGGGGGCCGAGACGCTCTACATCGCCGGACTGCACACCAACATGTGCTGCCGCCACACCTCCGCCGATGCGTACTTCCGGGGCTACGATCTCGTCGCGCTCTCCGACGGCTGCGAGGCCTTCACCGAAGAGGCCCACCAGGAGGGGCTGGACTATCTCGAGACCGTCTATGGCGCTGACATTGAAGAGGTCGACTCCGTAGTCGCGTCGTGGCACGGAGCAACCGTCTCGTAGGGCCGCTGCGTCCACTGCGGGCGTGCTCCTGATGTAACAATGAGGGGGCTGGATGCGTCGTGCGCACGCGTGAGTCGGGTGAGTTCTCTTCATCGCTGAATGCTTTTTCGCATGCGTATCCTGCTTCACATTGCCCGCTGTGGGCTGCTTGTCGTTGCACTTGGCTTCGTTAGCTTCGTCGGCCTCCCCCCATCGCCCGCCGCGGCCCAGACGACCGTGCGTGGCACGGTGACGGATGCCGACACCGGCGCGCCGCTCCCCTCGGCCAACATCCAGGTTGCGGGGACCTATCAGGGCACCATCACGAACGCCGACGGGGCTTTTTCGCTGCAGGTCGAGACGCTCCCCGCCGCGCTCGTCGTCCGCTACATCGGCTACGAGACGGTACGACGCCAGATCGAGAAACCGCCCGCCGAGCCGATCCGGATCGCGCTGCACCCCTCGACGCTGGAGATGGACGAGGTCGTCGTGACCGGCGAGAACCCCGCCGACCGCATCATGCGCCGCGTGATCGAGCAAAAGCAGCAGTGGCGTGCACAGCTGGAAACGTACCGGGCGGAGGCGTACAACCGCTTCACCGTCGCCAACGATACGGGCATTGTGTCCATCGTCGAGACGCAGACGCAGGCGTTCTGGGACAAAGAGGAGGGGATGCGCGAGGTGCAGACCGCCAAGCGGCAAACGGCCAATATCGACATCGACGACGCCCTCCCCGCCGCGCTCTTCGTGACCAATCTCTACGACGACAACATCGACATCGGCGGGCACTCGCTGATGGGCGTCACCCACCCCGACGCGCTGCAGCACTACGACTTCACGCTCGACAGCACGCGCGCCATCGACGGGCAGGCCGTGTACGACATCGACGTGGAGCCGGACGGGCGCCTTCGCTCGGCGTTCACCGGGCGCGTCGCGGTGCTCGACAGCGCGTACGCCCTCCTCGAAGCCGACCTCCGGCCGAACCGCTCGTTCGTCTTTCCGCCGCCGGTGCGGAATTACCGCGTCCATCTGACGCAGCAATTCTCCAACTTCGGCCGCGCATTCTGGCTGCCCGTGGACCTGCGGGCCGAGCACGAAATCAACGTCGCCTTCACCGGGCTGATTTCACTGCCGCCCATCCGCATCAACCAGGTGTCGCGGCTGAGCGGGTACGAGACGAACGTGCCCCTTCCCGACTCGCTCTACCGGCGCGACGAGCGCGTCGTCATGGACTCGACGGCTCGGACCCGAATCGACGCCCTCGCCGCGCAGCCAATAGAAAGGGACACGCTGGCGTTCGTCGGCTCCTCGGTGCCGCTGACGGTCGCCGAGCGCCGCGCGTATCGGCAGATCGACAGCACGGCGACGATGGAGAGGGCATTCGCGCCGCGCGGTCCACTCGGTCGGCTGGTGCGCGCTCGCATGAATGACGATGCGGACGATCGCCCGTCGGGCGGCGGGCCAGCCACCGCGCAAGCCTCGGGCGAGTACCTCGGCGGCGTCGACATCGAGCGCCAACTGCGCCCGCGGCTGTGGTACAACCGCGTGGAAGGGCTGCACGCTGGAGCGGCCTTTCAGATCGACATCGAGGACCGGTTCATGGTGGAAGGGCTGGGCGGCTACAACACGAGCGCCGCGTCGCCGCTAAATTGGAATTACGGCGTCCGGACGGGGCTGCGGCTCGGTCCTGCCCGGCAGACCCGGCTGGTGGGCACCTATCGGTACGGCGTGGATCGCCGCTACCGCTCGCCGATCTATGGGCGCATCGCCAACACGATCTGGACGCTGGGCGGCGGGCTCGACTACTTCGACTATTTCGGCAACGAGCGGGTGCGTGTCGGGATCGAACGGGAGCTGGACGCGCTCGAATCGACCGTGACGCTGCGCTTCAACAACGAGCGGCAGTTTGCCGTCGCGCGCACCACATCGTACGACCTGTTCGGCCGGGATCGCCTCCAGCCGCCGAACCCCGCCATCGACGACGGCATGCTGCGGTCGCTGTCGGTGCATCTGGACGTGGGTGAAACGATGCCGCAGCTGGGCGTCTTTGGTGAGAACCATCTGCGGGTGGCGATTGAGCACAGCAACACGGAGTGGCTGAGCAGCGACCACGACTTCACCCGCTTCCACGCGCAGCTGGATGCTCACATCGAGACGTTCTTCCAGCGGCGCCTGCTTCCGAACGCGCTCGACGTGCGCTTCGTGGGGGGCACCTTCACCGGCACGCTCCCGGTGCAGCGCTTCGGCATCGTAGATGCGAGCTGGCGGCCGTTTAGCGTGTTTGGCGCGCTCAAGACGCTCGCCAATCGCCCATACCAGGGCGAGCAGTACGCTGGGGTCTTCTGGGAGCACAGCTTCCGCACCGTCCCGCTGGAGCTGCTCGGGCTCTACGGCCTCGCTGAACAGGGGTACAACATCCTGCTCCACGGTGGCCACGGCCAAACGTGGATCTCCGAGGCCCGCCAAGCGGAGCTGCTGCAGCGGGGCCTTCCGATCGCCGACTCGGACGGCATGCACCACGAACTCGGGCTCTCCATCAGCGGGCTGTTCGGGGCCTTCCGGCTCGATGTCACGAAGCGCCTCGACGCGCCGGGCTTCACCGTGGGACTGGGACTGGCGCGCCTCTACTAAAGCGGGTTGTCAAAGCCGGTTCTCTCCTCGGAAACACGTGGGCAGGTCGTAGAATTGAGACCAACACACGACCACCTGTTCACTTGCGGAATGGCTGCTTACTGGATACGATGGATCGCCTTGACGAAACCGTGCTGGAGCGGCTGCGAGCCATGCGCAGCCTCGCCATCGTGCGTGATGGGTCGGCGCTGACGCGCCAGGCGCAGCGTCTTCGGCATGCTGAGTCCGTGGACAAGCGGTGCCTCCAGGCGCTGGAGAACGCCATCGAACGAGAGGCCTATGGCACCACGGCGGCCCTGGTTGAGATGCTTTTGGCCGAGCCGATTGCGCCTGAGCCGACCGATGCCTCGCGGGTCCCGTCCACAACCCCATCCGCCGGTGCGGCGTCGCTGCAGGCGGAGGTGGCGCGGCTGGAAGATACGCTCTCCGACCTGGAGCAGGAACGCGCCGAGTTGCGGCGCACCATCTACTGTTTCAACGCGCAGTATCGAAATGAGCTCGGCCCGCTGGTATCGACGCTCCTGCGCCTGCGCAAAGACCGGCTGGAGCAGTCGCTCTACGCCCGTCGGAGCGACCGGCAGCGCCGCCGGGCCTACAACAAGGCCGAGTCGCAGTTCGAGCAGTTCCAGTCCGTGCTGGAGGAGACGGAAGAGCCCCCGTCCGCGGACGTCTCCGAGGACGAGCAGGTGCATCTGAAGGCCACCTACCGGCGTGCAAGCAAGCTGTGCCATCCGGACATGGTCGATGCTGAGGCCGAGGAAGAGGCGCGGGCGTACTTTAATGCCCTGCGCGAGGCGTATCAGCAAAACGACGTGGCCCGCGTCGAGGAGATCGCCGAGACGCTCGAAGAAAGCGGCTTCGCGCAGCGATCGACGGCGGCGCCTGACGATCGATCGCATCTCGAAGCGCGGGCCGAGCGGCTGCGCCGTCGCATCGCGTCGGTGGAGGAATCGATCGACGAGCTGCGCGCGACCGAAGCGCATCAGGTGCTGCGCCAGACGGAGGATCTGGACGCGTACTTCGACGCGTTGAAGAACCGGCTCCGCCGCGAGATTCGCCAACTCCGTCGCGGACAGGCTGCGCCCTCGCGCTCCTGAACCGCATCTCGCGCGCCACGTTCATATCGTGCGCACTGCTCATAGCTACAGGCCCGAACTGCTGTCATGAAGACGCAAGCCGTTGCATCTCCTCCGGCCGTGCACCGCTGGAGCCGGGCGCAGTACGAGCGCATGATCGAGGCTGGGGTGTTGGGCGAGGACGACCGCGTCGAGCTTATCGAAGGGGAAATCGTAGCCATGAGCCCACAAGGAAGCCGCCACGCTGGCACTGTAAGTCTCGTTGAGGGCGCATTACGAGCCGCATATCCAGAGACCACACTGATCCGAGTCCAGATGCCGCTCGCCTTGGGCGAAGCCTCAGAGCCCGAGCCGGATGTGGCGGTCGTACGGGGCGCACCGCGCGACTTTATGGAGGCCCATCCCACCACTGCGGTCTTGGTGGTCGAGGTGTCCGATTCCTCGGCCGCGTTCGATCGTACTGCGAAGCAAGCACTGTACGCACAGCACGACATCGGCACGTACTGGTTCGTTGATCTGGAGGGGGGCCACCTAGCGGTGTACCGGCACCCGGCCGGTGCGCAGTACGAGGAGAAGCGGACGCTCCACCGGGGCGACGACATCCGGCCGCCCGCGAGCGAGTCGTCGGTGGCCATTTCAGACCTGCTCCCGTAATCCGTTATTGACGGATGTTGACGTCGCCTCCATCGAATGGTTCCAGTCGGGTGGAACGAGCCGTGCTGAGCGAGGAGCGATTCAGAGCTTCCAAGGGCACTACGACATATCGACAGGGCCGAGTATAACCGTTTTTGCAAAGAAAACCGATTGCGTTTCGGGCATCGCTCGTCTACTTTAACCGGTCCCATGCTCGCGTTGCTTCACGATCCCGTCCTGTGCTGACGCATGTCTCAGGCCCGTACCCAAACCGACGCGAAGAAAAAGGGCCGCACGCCGCTCATGCGGCAATACTATGCCATCAAGGAGCGGCATCCTCAGGCTGTCTTGCTCTTCCGGATGGGCGATTTCTACGAGACCTTCGACGAAGACGCGAAGACGGTCAGCCGCATCCTCGGGATTACTCTGACCACGCGCAACAATGGCAAGTCCGACGACGTGCCGATGGCCGGCTTCCCGCACCACGCTGTCGACACGCATCTGCCGAAGCTGATTCGGGCCGGGCTCCGGGTGGCCATCTGCGAGCAGATCGAAGACGCCGATGATTCGAGCGGCAAGGTCGTCGAGCGCGACGTCGTCGAGGTCGTCACGCCGGGCGTCTCCTTTCACGACGAGCTGCTCAACCCGAAACGCTCGAACTACCTCGCCGCCATCCACTTTGGGACGGGTCGCGATAGCGACTGGATGGGCTTTGCCTTCATCGATGCGACGACCGGCGAGTTTGCTGTGACCGAGGCGCCGCTCTCGAAGCTCGAAGCGCTCATTCAAACCGTGGCGCCGTCCGAGGTCATCATCGACAAGCGTCGGCGCGACCGGCTCGACGACACGCTGCGCCAGCAGCCGTTCACGGTGACGACGCAGGAGGACTGGGTGTTCGGGGACGACTTTGCCTATGAGACGCTGGTCGACCATTTTGAGACGCACTCGCTCAAGGGCTTTGGGGTGGACGATCTCGACCTGGGGGTGGTGGCGGCCGGCGCGGCGCTGCACTACCTCGGCGAGACGCAGAAGGGCAAGGTGCCGCACGTGCGCACCATCCAGCGCTATTCGGATGACGATCACATCGCTCTCGACCCGGCCACGAAGCGCAACCTGGAGCTCGTGCGCTCGATGCACGAGGACAGCCACGACGGCTCGCTCGTGAGTATCCTCGACGAGACGAGCACGCCGATGGGCGGCCGCCGGCTCCGCGCCTGGCTCGTGCGGCCGCTCCGGCAGGTCGGCGCCATCCAGCAGCGGCTCGACGCCGTGGAGGCGCTCACCGCCGACCGCGCGCTGCGCGACGACCTGCGCGAGGAATTGAGCCAGGTGGGCGATCTGGAGCGCCTCGCGGGCAAGATCGCGACGGGCCGCGCCACGCCGCGCGACATCACGAGCGTGCGCCTCACCCTCCGCCAGATACCGGCCATCAAATCGCTGTTGGCCGACGCCGAAGTCGACGCACTGTGCACCATCGAGCAGACCCTCACGCTGTGCCGCTCGGCCGTGGAGCGAATCGAGGCGGCGCTCGTGGACGAACCCCCCGCCAAGATCAGCGAGGGCGGGCTCATCCGCGACGGCTACAACGAGGAACTCGACGAGCTCCGCGCCATCGCGTCGTCGGGCAAGGAATGGGTGACTAACCTCGAAAAGGAGGAGAGCGAGAAGACCGGGATTTCGTCGCTCAAGGTGGGCTTCAACAAGGTGTTCGGGTACTACCTGGAGGTCACGAATACGCACGCGGAGAAGGTGCCCGAGCACTACATCCGCAAGCAGACGCTCGTCAACTCGGAGCGTTACATCACCCCCGAGCTGAAGGAGGTGGAAGAGAAGATTCTGACGGCGGAGGAGAAGATCGAGCAGCTGGAGCTGGAGCTCTTCAACGAGCTCCGCACGGTGCTGGCCGAGGAGACGCCCGCCATGCAGGAAAACGCCGCGCTGCTCGCCCGGCTCGACGGCTTTGCCGCGCTGGCCGATGTGGCCGTCCGACATGACTACGTGCGGCCCACGGTGGATGACGGACTCACGATCGACGTGGAAGACGGGCGCCACCCCGTCGTCGAGCAGACGCTGCCGACGGGTGAGCCGTTCATCCCGAACGACGTGCACGTGGATCCCGACGACGAGCAGATCCTGATCATCACGGGGCCGAACATGGCGGGGAAGAGCGTCGCGCTCCGGCAGGTGGGGCTCATCGTGCTGCTCGCACAAGTCG
>CAYFRX010000077.1:0-12444 GCA_964345515.1 uncultured Rhodothermales bacterium | reverse complement strand
GTGCGAAAGGGGGGACTCGAACCCCCACTCCCTTGCCGGGAACGAGATCCTAAGTCTCGCGCGTCTACCAATTCCGCCACTTTCGCGAGTAACGGCTGCCCCGTTGAGCGACACCGTCTCGTATCCCGGGCCTGAACCGAGAGTTCCCTGGATCTGTCGCCGGGATTTTGAGTAAGGCATGAGTACTTTCCCCGCCCGAAGTTGTTGCCTGTTGCTCTTCCGCATCCACCGCCGCGCTGCTATGAACGTGTTTCGCTTCTCGGCTCGCTTCCGTCTGGCCTCTTGGTTGTTGCTGCTGCTCGTCGGGCTCGGCCTGACGGCGGCTCCCAGCGCGGCCCAACAATTGGGGCCTGATTCGCTCCGCGTCAAGCGCGTCTCGCCGCTCGGGAGCGCCTTCCCGCTCATGTCGAAGCACGCCGTCGGTCCGATTCAGACCGACACCGTGGAGGCTCAGCGGTTCGATAATGGGAAGATGTGGACTTTCGAGGCACCGCCTGCGGATTACTTCCGTCAGGCGTATGGCATCGATGCGGACTCCAGTTGGTTTCGGCAGGCCCGGCTTGGCGCGCTCCGCATCCCGGGTTGTACGGCGTCCTTTGCCTCGACGCACGGGCTTATGCTCACCAACCACCACTGCGCGCGCAGTCACGTCACCGATGTGAGTCGGTCCGGCGAGAATCTATTGCAGAATGGCTTTTATGCGTCGACCTTGGATGAGGAGCGCCGCGCGCCGGCCATGCATGCGGATCAGCTCATTGACATCCAGGACGTAACGGCTGAGGTAGAACAGGCCATGGTGGATGCGCAGACGCCCGCCGAGCGGTCGCAGGCCCGACAAGCGGCCATCCAGCAGATCCAGCAACGCCTCGCGGAGGAGCGTGGTGGGGCCGACGCCAACATTCACGTGGAGGTGATTCCCTTCTACAGCGGGGCGCAGTATTCCGCGTACATTTTTCGGCGGTACGACGATGTGCGGCTCGTGATGGCCCCGGAGCTGCAAATTGGCTACTTCGGCGGCGACACGGACAACTTCACGTACCCCCGCTATAACCTCGACATGGCGCTTTTCCGTGTGTACGACGACGGGGCGCCGCTCGACAACGAGCACCACTTCTCGTGGGCCGAGGAGGGCAGCCGCCCCGGGGAGCCGGTGTTCGTCGTCGGCAACCCGGGGAGCACGCTCCGGCTGGAGACGATGGCGCAACTCCAGTTCCGGCGCGACGTGCGCGAGCCGGCCCTGCTCCACTTCTTGCAAAGCCGTTCCAGCGCGCTGCAAGGGTATCTGGACGAAACCGACACGTCCTCCGACGACGTCGAAAACACCCTCTTCGGGTTGCGGAACGCAGGCAAGCTGTACCAGGGCCGCGTCAAGGCGCTCACCGACCCGTATGTGATGGCACGGCGGCAAGACGATGAGGACGACTTCCAGGAAGCCATCGCATCGTCGAACCTGCAGGCGCAGTACGGTGGGCTCATCGACAGCATGGCGGCCATCCAGGCGCAGAAGCGCGAGTACGCTGATGCCTACCGGGCCTTCCTGCTGTTAGGCAATCCCAGCTACAGCTCGGCGACCTTGCAGCGGGCCCTCTATGCGCAGCAGTACCTCAGCCGCCAATCGGCCGGGGCGGCGGACGACCAGCTTCAGCCCCTGCGGCAGCGGCTGCTGGGTGTGAACGCGCAGCCGGAAGGGGTCGACCGGCGCTTCCTGGTGCACCGACTCCGGGACTTCGAGGCCTACTTCGGCAGCGACCATACCATCGTGCAGAACGTGCTGCAGGGCCAGTCGCCCGAAGTCGTCGCGCAGCAGATCGCGACGAACTCGGTGCTGGCCGACTCGGCGCAGACGGCTCAGGCGCTCGACGTGGGAACCCTCGCTGAGGACGATCCCGCCCTGCAGCTCGCCGAAGCGTTTCGGTCGCGATTTCAGGCGTATCAGAGCGCATGGGCGGGGCTCAGTGCCCGTCAGCAAGAAGTCGCCCGCCAGCTCGGTCAGGCTCGTTTCGCCATCTACGGCACGGACGTGCCCCCCGATGCGAGCTTCTCGCTGCGGATCGCGGACGGCGTAGTGCGCAGTTACGAATACAACGGGACCCTCGCGCCGCCGTACACCACCTTCTTCGGCTTGTACGAGCACTACGCCAATCATGGCCCCGGCTCGGAATGGGACCTGCCGGAACGCTGGCTGAATCCGCCCGAAGGGTTTGAGCGCGCCACGCCGGTTAATCTGATCTCGACGAATGACATCACGGGCGGCAACTCGGGCTCGCCGCTCCTGAACGCCGATTTGGAGCTGGTCGGCCTCATCTTCGATGGTAACATCGAAAGCCTCGCCGGCGACTACATCTACATGCCGGGCCAAGGCATGCGCACCGTGTCAGTCGATGTGCGCGGCATGTTGGAGGCGCTCGATGACCTGTACGATGCGGACCGGCTCGTGCTGGAGGTCACTGGCGGCCCGTTCGTGGAGTCCGAGTCGGCTGCCGATGCCACGGCTGCGAGTGCCCCGTAACCCCTCCGTGCCACCTGTTTTCTTTTGATGTTTTCTGGTTCAACCGCCATGGACGACATGTTCCGCTCGCCCCATCCCGTTCGCGTTCTGTTCGTTGCGGCTCTGCTCACGCTGGCGGGCTGCCTGGGCTCCAGTGAAACCGTCACGGTGACGCAGCGCCCGGAGCCGATCCCGTCGACGGAAGACGATTCGATCCCACGCGCCGCAGAGCCGGTGGTGGCCATGCCCGCCGGGTATGACACGGTGCAGGCGCAACGCTTCGACCAGGGCAAGATGTGGACGTTCGAAAACCCGCCGGTCGACTACTTCGAAACGCGCTACGGATTCCGCCCGGACTCGACGTGGTTGCGCAAAGCGCGGCTCGGATCTCTCCGCTTTGGGGGCAACTGCTCGGGGTCGTTCGTCTCGCCCAACGGGCTCATCATGACGAACCACCACTGCGGCCGCGAAAGCATCACAAAGGTGAGCCGGTCCGGCGAGAACTTGCTCGACAATGGATTCTATGCCGAGCGCATGGAGGATGAGCGCCGCGTGCCCGACTTGTACGTCGAACAACTGGTCAAAATTGAAGACGTGACCGATCGGGTCTTTGAGGCCGAGCGGCAGAGTCGGATCCGCAGCGGCGATGCGCGAGCGCAGCAGCGCCAGCAGCGGGTCGAGCGCATTCAGGAGCAGATGACCCAGGCGGCCAAGCAACGCGACGAGCAGCTCCGCGTCGAGATTACCGGGCTGTACAGCGGCAGCCGCTACTCCGCGTACACGTTCCGGCGCTACGAAGACGTGCGGCTTGTGATGGCGCCTGAGCTGCAAATCGGCTTCTTTGGTGGCTCGCCCGATAACTTTACGTATCCGCGCTACAACCTCGACATGGCTTTTTTTCGGGCGTACAACGAGAACGATCAGCCGCTCCAAACGTCCAATTACTTTTCGTGGGACCCCTCGGGCGCAGAGGAGGGTGAAGCGGTCTTTGTAGTGGGTAATCCGGGATCGACGAGCCGGCTCAATACGGTCAGTCAACTCCAGTTTGAGCGCGAGTTTAATCTGCCGCCTCAGCTCGATGCGCTGCAGCGGCGGGCTGACATCTTGCAGCCCTACGTGCAAGAACATCCGGAGGAGGCCGACCAGTACAAACTGCGCAATCTGTACTTCTCCATCGAGAACTCGATCAAGTCGACGCGGGGGCAGCTGCGCGGGCTGCATGATCCGTATCTGATGGCCCGCCGGGCAGCCGCCGAGCGCACGCTGCACGACGAGGTCATGGCGACTGACTCCCTCCGCGACAGCTACGGCGGTGTCATCAATCAGATCGAACTGCTCCAGCAGTCGAAGCGTCCCTCGGCCCGGAAGGCCGCCGCGTTTAGTTTCTTCACGAGCTCGCAACTGGGCTCGCGCATCCTCACGCGGGGCGTGTACGGGTACTACTACACGCTGCTGCGGCGGCGCGGGGCGCCCCAGGATCGGCTGGATGAGATCCGCGAGGACGCGCTCACGGTGAAAGATTGGCCGGCCGAAGTCGAGGAAGCTTTCATCACGACTCGCCTCCGTGAGGTGCGCGAGCAGTTGGGCGACAGCGACCCGACCGTGCGCCGCGTGCTGCAGGGCCAAACGCCACAACAGGTGGCCCAGCGGCTCGTGAAGAACAGCGCCCTGATCGACTCCTCGCGGTTCACTCAGATCCTGGACGATGGCTATCTCGGCAGTGGCGACCCCTCGGTGACGATCACGCAGGCCCTCGCACCGCTGTACTTCACGGTCACCCGGCAGATGCAAGATTATCAGTCCACCGAGGACAACCTGAACGCCCGCCTCGCCCAGGCACGGTTTGCCGTTTTTGGCTACTCCATCCCGCCGGATGCGACATTCACGCCGCGCATCGCCGATGGCGTCGTCAAGAGCTATCCGTACAACGGGACGCAAGCGCCGGCCTTTACTAACTTCTATGGCCTGCTCGACCATTACCACTCCTATCAGCTGACCGATTGGGATTTGCCCGAGCGATGGCAGGAGCTGCCGGCAGACTTTGACACGGGGACTCCACTCAATCTCGTCTCGACGAACGACATCACGGGCGGCAACTCGGGCTCGCCGCTGCTCAACCAGGATCTCGAAGTCGTCGGCCTCATCTTCGACAGCAACATCGAGGCGCTGCCGAATGAGTACCTGTACACGGATCGAGCCGCCCGTGCGATTTCGGTGGATGGGCGGGGCATCTTGGAGGCGCTGGAGCACGTGTACAACGCCGAGCGCGTGGCCGTCGAGCTTCGGAGTGGCCGGATGGTGCCCGGCCAAGCCGCAGCCGAGCGCGTGGGCGACGGCAGTCAGTGAGCCGCGGAACGAAAATCAGTCGCCGGACAGCGCCTGTAGAATGCATGGGGTCACATCGGTGATCGAGGTGGCCTGCGCGAAATGACGGGCGCCCTGCCCGTATGCGATGAGCGGCACCGGATGGCGCGTGTGCGTCGTTTGGTCGCCGTCTTCGAGGTTGCCATGGTCGCTGGTGATGAGAAGCAATTCGGAGCGTAGATCTAGGCGCTCCAGGAGGGTTGCAAAGAAGCGATCGAGCGACCGCAGAATATCGGCGGGGGATCGGTCGATGCGGGGATGGCCGGCCTTGTCGGTCAGGAAGTACTCGAACAGCGTCAGCGTGTGATCGTGCGCGAGATTGACGAAGCGAGCCCCCGCTTCGGACTCCGTAATGACTGGCACCTCGTGGCCCAGCGGTGCCCAGCCTGCGCCCGTCAAGTCCGCGGTCAGGGCGCGCCCGTTTCGCAACGCGACGAGGCTACGCACGGGCACGTTTGCTTCCATGCAGCACCGCGTCGTTACGGTCCATCGGCGGCGTTCACGGGCGTAGTCAAAAAATTGGGGGGGATACGCATTGGCAAACGCCGGAGCCGTTGTACCGCCGAGCCGCCGCACCTTGATGAAGAGGTTTTCCGTGGCGAGGGCGTCGTGAGTGGCCGAGTGCGGAAACGGCCCGAAGTGCCGGCCGACGAGGGCCGCGCAGTTGACGCCGGTAAATAGTGACGCCTGGCCGGTTCCACTTTGGGGCAGGCCCTCCATGCCCAACGTGGCGTCGATCGATCGAAAGACGTGCGATGGCCCGGCGAACGGCGTCGCGTCCTGGGTCCACGCTTGTCCGCCTGCTAGCTGTGCAAACGATGGGAGGGATGTGGCGGAAAAGGGATTGGCCGTGTGGGCCGGACCGAGCCCGATGCCATCCACAAATACAAACAGAACGCGGGTCATGGGGCAGGGAGAAGGTGGGAGCGTCCCGACTCAGCGCGCGTGACAGGGCGTCCCGATCCACAGCGCTATTGTGGAACGATATTGGAGCGTTGTGTCGCAACGGGAATCCTCAAGGAAGGTTGCGCTTCCAGGCGGCCCGACCCATTTTACACCGTCGAACACGCTGGAACGAACCCACTGGAGCTCTTGCGCTTCTGGCTCGAACGTTTCAAGGAGTTGCTGTTCCCGCCGATCCCGCGGCCGGACGACTGCGCACTGGTGCTGAGCGGGGGCGGCGCGCGAGCGGCCTATCAGGCGGGCGTCCTGCGCTACATCGCCGAAACGTTTCCCGACAAGGGCTTCCACATCATCACGGGCGTGTCGGCTGGAGCGATCAACGCCGCACAGCTGGCGAATCACACGGGGTCGTTTGAGCAGGCAGCCACGCATCTCGTCCACAGCTGGCGGAAGATCCGTACCGAGAAGGTGTTCGAGGCCGAGTCCGGCTTAAGTATGCTCTGGAGTTTCCTTCGTCGGGGCAATGGGGCGTCCAAGGCAGCGAAAGAGGTCACCACGCTCGACGTGCGGGGCACGCACGGTCTGGTCGACACGACGCCGCTGTGGACGTTCTTGGAGCAAGAGCTCCAGGCGCCCGAGGGGATGCTCTCGGGCATCGAGGTCAACCTCAAGCGGAATCGCTTGAAGGCCGCGGCCGTCGTCACTACGAACTACGCGACGGGACAGACCGTGACGTGGGTGCAGGGCAAAAACTTCGACCTTTGGGAGCGCCCCGATCGTGTCAGCGTCAACACCAGGCTCACCGTGGAGCACGTGATGGCGTCCACGTCCATCCCGCTCATCTTTCCGGCCGTGCGCATCGGCGACATGTGGTACGGCGACGGCGGCGTTCGGCTGGCCGCGCCTCTCGCCCCGGCCGTGCATCTCGGGGCCGACCGCATCATGGCTATCTCCACACGCTACAAGCAGTCCCGCGCCGAGGCCGACGAGCCCACCGTGCAAGGGTATCCGCCCGCCGCGCAGATCATGGGCATGCTGATGAACGCGATCTTCATGGACGCGCTCGATCAGGATGCGTTCACGCTGGAGCGCATCAACAAGCTAGTGGATGACATGCCGCGTCGGCTCCGGCACGGCATGCGACCCATCCGGCTGCTTCAGGTGCGGCCCTCCATCGATCTCGGGCGGCTGGCCAGTGAGCGCGAGCCGTCGCCCCCCGGCGGGCTCCACTTTCTGACAAGTGGCCTCGGCACCGAGGAGACGCTCAGTCCGGACTGGCTCAGCGTGCTCCTCTTCGAGGAAGACTACGTCGCCCGTCTGTTGGAAATCGGCTACGAGGACGCCCACGACCAACACGACGAGATCGCTGCGTTCTTCGATGGCGTTGCGCCCTTCGGATAGCCGGCGACCGGCGGGTACTACTCCCGGTCGGTCACGACGCGCAGGCCCACGAACGCCGCGGGGGGGTCCGGCTGCACCTCGGCCTTCGCGTCGTGCACCGTCACGGCGGAGCTGTTCATGGGACGGAGCGTGCCGTCCGCCGCACGGCCCCACTCGGCCACGTTGCCGTTCAGGTCGAAGAGGAGCGGGGCGTGCTCGCCGTCGGCGTGGCCCGGCGGGCGGCTGCCTACCGGCATGAGCAGATCGTCCGGCGTGTGGGCATCGAGGCGCGCCTGGACGCGCGGCATTTCGTCCGGCGTGGGGGGGTGTCCGACCCAGTGCGCGAGGTTGTTCTCCGCGGGGCCGGCCGTCTGCCGCAGCCGCTTCATCTCCTGCTCTGTGGGCAAGCGTACCGTGCGGCCCGTCTGCGCGCTCAGCCAGTCCACGTACGCTTCCGCGTCCTCCGCCGTGAGGTTGTGGGCCGGGTGGTTGGCGGTGCCGGGTGGTACGGGATGATCTTCGCGGAAGGCCTGAAACTGAGCGCGGGTGATCTCGAAGCGGCTCACCATCAGGCTGTCGCCAAAGGGCACCATGCCGGGAGCGAGGGCGCCGTTGGCCATCACCCCGTAGCGCCCGTTGTGCTCAGCGATGGCCGCTCGGCGATCCAGATACGCGAGCGGCGCGTCGTCCGGGATCGGGCGCTCGGCGACGCGCTCCTGCATCGACGTCGTGCCAAAGAGGTACGTGTCGAACCACTTCAGGTCCTCCTCCATCTTGCGCCGCTGGTGCGAGATCTCGCGCAGGCCGTGCGGCTCGCCGGGGTAGAGCAGGAAGCGGACGGGGGCGTTGCCCATCTGCTGCATGGCCCGGTAGAACTCCCAGCCCTGCTGCGTGGGCACAGCGCGGTCTTCTTCGCCGTGGTGGATGAGTGTGGGCGCAGTCACCTGATCGAGCTCAAAGAGCGGGCTCTTTTCGATGTAGTGATCGAGGTGCTCCCAGGGTGGGCCGCGGAAGTACGAGTCGTCGAAGCGCACGCCGAACGCGCAGTTGCCATAGTCCGAAATCCAGTTCACGTCGCCCGCTCCCGGGGCCGACACCCGGAAGAGGTCCGGATGCTCCACGGTGAGCTGGATCGCCAAGATGGCGCCGTTCGACCAGCCCATCACGCCGAGCGAGTCGCGGTCGACGAGGCCTTGATCGACGAGATGCTCCACGCCGCTGACGATGTCGGGAATTTCCAGCTCGTAGTAGCGCCCCTTGATGGACTCGACGAACTCCAACCCGTGATGTCCGGAGCCGTGGTAGTTTGGGCGGAAGACGAACGCGCCGCGCTGCGCCCAGAGGCCGGGGAAGACGGTCCAGCTGAGTCGCCACACGTCGAGGTCGACGCCGCTGGGCCCGCCGTGAATGGCGGTGACGAGCGGATACGGGCGCGACGGGTCGTAGTCGAGCGGGTAGTACAGGATGCCATTGACCGTGCGGCCTTCCGCGCCCGTCCATTCGATCACCTCCGCGCGTGGCATCGGGCGCTCGTCGAGGTACCCGTTGATCTCGACCCATTCCTCCACGCCGCGCACGGCCCCGGCGTCGTACGTGCCCACGTGATAGGTGGGCGGCCGGTCGGGGCGTGAGTAGTCGAAGACGACGGTTTCGCCATCGGGGCCAACGGCGATGGACGTAGCGTGGCGGAAGCGCTCGTCGGCGACGGGCGTGTGTGTCCAGCCGTCGCCCTGCCGCTGGTAGAAGCGCGGCGTCATCCGGGGGCCGTTGGCGATCTGCACGTGGATGCCGTCGTGCGTCACGGCATACCCGCCCGCGCCAACCCCGTGGTCACCGGCGTCGAGTTCCACCGCTTCGTGCGAGCGCGTGGCGAGGTCGAAGTAGTAGAGCCGGCTGATGCCTGCGCCTTCATTTTCCGGATCGGAGGCGTATTCGTCGCGGGCATAGAAGCCGCTGCCGTCGAGCGTCCACTGGAAGTCGCTCGGATCGAAGTGTTGCTCGGCGAAGATTTCCGCGCGCGAGCCGTTTTCCAAGTCGAGCAGGTACTGACGCGGCTGGTTCCGCGCGTCGGCATCCACCGGCGACGGGTCGACGGCGTACACGACGTACTGCCCGGTCGGGTCGGCGGCAAACTCGGTGATAGGAAAGGTGTTGTCGGAGACGCGCTCGACCGTCTTGCTTTCGGCATGGGCCGTGAAGAGGCGCACCGGATGATAGAGCGTCGTGTCCTCGACGACGCGCGTGTCGTCCTGGGCTTCATCTAGCGCGTCCTCGTGCTGCGTATCGTCTTCGCGGGCGCTGAAGAGTACGTGCTCGCCGTCGAGCCAGGCGAGGGCGCGGACGCCGTTCTCCAGCCCGGTGATTGGGGCCGGGGCGCCGCCGCGCGGGTCGAGCAGCCACACTTGTGCGCCCGAGGACTCGTCACTCGACGGATGATCGCGGCTCGACAGGAACGCGATGTGCTGGCCGTCGGGGCTCCACGACGGGTCGCGATTATCGCCCGTGCGAGTGAGGCGCACGGTGGCGGGGTCGTCTCCGCCGTGCGGATTGGTGCGGTACGTGAGGTAGATGTCGCGCTTGCTGCGGTCGGCCTCCATGTCCGGATACCGCTTCGTCCACAGGATGCGATCGCCGTCGGGGTGGATGGCGACCTCCGAGATGGATTCTTGCTTCAGGACGTCGTCCACGGACCAGGGCGACGATTGGGCGGCCGCAATGAAGGGGAGAAATAGAAAAAGTGCAGTGAGTGCAGAGAGGTGGTACCGAGGATGCATGAACGGATCGGATCGGTGGGAAAAGTACAAAACCACATCCAAGATACGAGCCGCCGCGCACATCGTAAACGTCCATCACGCGGCCGATCCAGAGGCATCCGCCGGCGGCTCATCAGTCAGGACAGGGTAGAGGGCGTAGACGTCGATGTCATGGAGCGACTTCCCCTCCAGATAGAGCGGCACGTCATGCTGTTCGGCGTGGGCCAAGATGCAGTGCCCCAGCGTGGTGTAATCGAAGAAAGACGTCGAGATCGCAAAGAATCGATACGGCGAGCGGTCGATGATGAGCGCCTCGTCGGTGACATCGATTTGCTCAACCTTGGGCCAAGGGATACGTGTTTTGCGGCGCGCGCAGTCGTAGCCCACGACGTCCTCCGATGACACCTTGACACACCAGATCGTGTGGGAAAGGTGCCGGTGGCGCCAGACCAATCCGCCGGCAAGCAGCAGGTTACCGGTGAGGATCCACGCGAGACCGTGCGGCGTCAGGTGGCCGGATCGGCCGAGGATCAGTCCGGCGAGGGTCAGGACAACGACGCCGCACAGCAGCACGTTCAGCCGGTACATTCGGTGTCGAACGGACCGCTGAATGTGGTTGGCATCGAAAAGCTCGTAGTCGGCCGACATCGTCTCGCCCCAACGGATGCGCAGGTCCCTGTCTCAGGTTAATGCAACTCAAGTTGTGTCCCCTCACTTACAGCGGCCCAAGACGACGGACGGCAGACGGTGGACCGCGAAACCATGCTCATGCCAACGGTCTGTCGTCCACGGCCTGCGGTCACGGGGCCACATCGGGGCGATGCCACAACCTGGGTCAATGAATATCCTGCAAAGGGAAAAGATCCGCGGAGACAGGTTCGGAATCGCATCGCGTTATGGAACGGGACGCCGACGTGTCTGGGAGGCACCCGTCATCTTGAACGTCCGGTCCCCAATCCCCCATGCTGAGTCACGTCTGGAGCAGCGCCACTCACGGCGTTGATGCCCTTCCCATCGAGATTGAGACGAACGTCGACAGTGGCATGCCGCGGTACACGGTGGTCGGGCTGCCGCACGGCGCCGTCCGCGAGAGCCGAGACCGCATTTGGGCCGCGCTCAAGAATAACGGGTTGCCGGTGCCCCGCGGGGCCATCACCATCAACCTGGCTCCGGCGGACGTGCGCAAAGAAGGCGCAGCGTTCGACCTCCCGCTCGCCATTGGGCTGATCGCCGCGGCCGGGGACCATCTGGATCAGGAACGCCTCGATGAGTTTTGGCTGATGGGGGAACTGGCGCTCGATGGCACCGTCCGCCCGGTCCGCGGCGTGCTCCCGATGGCCATGAAGGCGCGAAGCGAGGGGCGATGCGGCGTGGTCGTGCCAGCGGCCAACGCGGCCGAAGCGGCCATCGTGGAGGGCATCGTGGTGTATCCAGTGGCTAGCTTGCGCGAGGCCTTTGCGCTCTTTGCCGATCCGGACGTGGAGGACGCTCCGGCGCCGTATCAGCGCGACACCGGCGCGCTCTTCCGACAGGCCCAGGAGCACACGTTGGACTTTTCCGACGTCCGCGGGCAGGAGAACGTGAAGCGCGCGCTGGAGGTCGCTGCCGCAGGCGGACACAACGCCCTGATGGTCGGCCCGCCGGGTTCGGGCAAGACGATGCTTGCACGCCGGCTCCCGACGATTCTGCCGCCCCTGACCACCGACGAAGCGCTGGAGACGACGAAAATCCACTCGGTGAGCGGGAAGCTGAACGGCGAGTACGGGATCGTTGCGCGGCGGCCATTTCGCGCGCCGCACCACACCATCTCGGACGCCGGGCTGTGCGGGGGCGGCGCCCACCCCTCGCCCGGGGAGATCTCCCTCGCCCACAACGGTGTGCTCTTCCTGGACGAGCTGCCCGAGTTCAAGCGCCGCGTGCTGGAGGTACTTCGTCAGCCGCTCGAAGAGGGCAGCATCACCATCAGTCGGGCGCAATCCACCGTCGACTATCCCGCGCGGTTCATGCTCATCGCGAGCATGAACCCGTGCCCCTGCGGTCATCTCAACGACCCCAAGCGGGAGTGTGTCTGTGCGCCGGCCCACGTGCAGCGCTACCTGGCGCGCCTCAGCGGCCCACTCATGGATCGGCTCGACCTGCACGTGGAGGTGACGCCGGTGCCGTTCGACGAGCTCGACGGGCCGCGGGAGGGCGAGTCCTCCCTGCGGGTGCGAAGCCGGGTCGTGGAGGCGCGCCAGCGGCAGGCCGGGCGCTTTGCGGACCATCCCGGCGTCCACTGCAACGCCCAGATGGGCTCCCGCCTCGTCCAGTCACACTGCGCCCTCGACACCCGCAGTCGACGCCTGCTCAAGATGGCGATCGAACGGATGGGACTGAGCGCCCGCGCTTATACGCGCATCCTGAAGGTGGCGCGCACGGTGGCCGACCTCGACGGGCGGGACGCCATCCGCAGCGAAGACGTCTCCGAGGCCATCCAGTACCGCTCGCTCGACCGCGACTGGTGGCACGGGTGATGGAAGGGAAAGGGTAGGGGGAAGAGGGAATGGGAGAGAGGGA
>CAYFRX010000076.1:0-12597 GCA_964345515.1 uncultured Rhodothermales bacterium | reverse complement strand
TGATCAGCGAGAAGATGATCGACGACACGGCCGACTGCCCGGAGACAAACATGTGGTGTCCCCAGACGAGGAAGCCGAGCATGGCGATGGCCACGGACGAGAGCGCGATGGCGCGGTAGCCAAACACGCGGTGCCGCGAGAACGTCGCGATCAGCTCCGAGATAATCCCGAAGCCCGGCAGAATCATGATGTACACAGCCGGGTGCGAGTAGAACCAGAAGAAGTGCTGGAACAGGATCGGGTCGCCGCCGAGGGCTGGGTCAAAAATGCCGATCTTGAGCACCTGCTCGAAGATCAGGAGCAGCATCGTGATGCCGATCACGGGCGTCGCCAGAATCTGGACGATGGAGGTGGCGTAGATGCTCCAGACGAAGAGGGGCAGCCGGTTCCAGGTGAGGCCCGGCGCGCGCATCTTGTGGATTGTCACGATCATGTTCATGCCCGTCAGGATCGACGAGAAGCCGATCACGAAGACGGACGCCGTCATGATGATGACAGCCGAACCCTGCTGCAGCGAGTAGGGCGCGTAGAACGTCCAGCCCGTGTCGATGTCGCCGAGCAGGATGGCGGTGATCGCCGTGAAAGCGCCGATCATGTAGATATACCAGCTCGCCAAGTTTAGCCGTGGGAAGGCCACGTCCTTTGCTCCGAGCTGGATCGGTAAGACGAAGTTCCCGAGCACGGCGGGGGTCGCTGGCACCAGGAACAGGAAGATCATGATGATGCCGTGCAGCGTAAACGTTTGGTTGTACGCATCCGGCCCCATGATCGTCTCGCCGGGTCCGAAGAGCTCCATCCGCACGGCGAGGGCGAGCAGACCGCCCACGAGGAAGAAGAAGGCCACCGCCCAGGCATACATGATGCCAATGCGCTTGTGGTCAAGCGTCGTGAGCCACGACCAGATGCCGCTCTCGTGGTTGAGGTAATTGGGCGCTTCCTCGTGCGTCTCCGCAGTGTCCGAAGCCTCTTTGTATGCCGTTTCCATGTGCACGATCTCCGTCTAGTAAAACAAACGTCTGGGGAAAATGGGCGGTCCGTGGCGCTACTGGGCGGCGCCCACGCTGCCCTGCAGGGGAAGCTCGTTCTCAGTGACGGCGGCGGTGCTCTCGGCGGCGTCACCCTGCTCTTTGATAAACGCCACCAGTGCATCGACCTCGCGGTCTGACAGCGAGCTGTACGAGGCGGGCATCACATTTTGATAGCCTTCGACCACGTTCTCGCCCGGATTCAGGATCGACTGCCGGAGGTAATTCTCGTCCGCCACGGTGGACGACCCGTCCGCAAACTGGCGCTCGGTGCCGTGCAGGTTCTGGAAAGAAGGCCCCACCATGCGCGACCCGTCGAGGCTGTGGCAGGCCTGGCACCCTTGCTGCTGGTACACCCGCTGGCCGAGTTCCGGCAGCGGCATGTCCTCGGGCGTACCCGCCTCCTGCAGCCACTGCTCGAAGTCGGACTGCGACTGCACGACCACGTCGGCGAGCATGCCGGAGTGCTGCGTGCCACAGTACTCGGTGCAGAAAATTTTGAAGGTGCCGGCTTGGGTGGGCTCGAACCAGACGTATGAATACCGATTCGGAAGCACGTCTTGCTTGATGCGGAAAGCCGGCACGGCAAAGCTGTGAAGCACATCTGTGCTGTTCATCTTGAGCCGGACGGGCCGGTCCACAGGCACGTGCAACTCCGACGATTGCGTGCCGTCGGGGTACGTGAAGAGCCAACTCCACTGTTGGGCCCGCACGTCGACCTGATACGCGTCCGGCGGCGCCACACCGAACTTGATAAAGGCGCGGAACCCCCACGTAAAGACGATGAGCACGAGAATCGTGGGAATGACCACCCACGAGATCTCCATGAGCTTGCTCTCTTCTACCAGCTCGGGTCGCTCGTCGGGGCTTTGGCGCCGGTACTTGTAGGCGAACCACACCATCGCGGCCACGACGCCCACAAAGATGACCACGCTCGCCCACAGCACGAAGTTAAACAGGCTATCGTACTCAGGCGCCAGCGTCGATGCGTCGGTGGGGAGCCAGACGCTGTTGCTCTGTGCCAGTAGGAATGCGGATACCATAAGTCTCTCGGTAAAACGGTGTAATCATCGGAAGGCGCGGCGCGGAAGCCTCAGGCCGTCACGTATTCGTCCAGGCCCTCTTCCATGCGTCGATCGAAGTGATCCTGTTCCAGCTTCGATCGCTCACGGCGCCAAAAGAAAAACAGAAGCCCCCCCATCAGGATCGTGGCCAGCACGCCACCGATGCGCATGATGGCAAAGGCGTCGGCCGTGTATGAATTTGCATTCGGGTCAAACTGATAGCAGTACAGCCTGATCTGATCCATGACGTTCCCAACTGTCCCGTTCGACGCCTCGACCAGCGCTTGGCGCGTGTCGGAGGACGGAATCTCCATGCCGTAGATGTAGCGCGTCACCTTGCCGTGGCCGCTCAAGAAGATGACGGCGGTCGGGTGCGCGTACTCGTCCTTCCCCTCCACCTTCTTGTAATTGAAGCCCACCGCGTCGGTCAGGGCTTTGATGGAGGCCTTGTTGCCCGTCAGGAAATGCCACCCCGCCCCGGCGCCCGGCTTATTGAGCGCCTCGACGTAACTCTTTTTCTGGCGACGCGCCATCGCCGGCGTCTCGTCCGGGTCGAAGCTAACGGTCACGGCCTCGAACTCTTTCCCTGGCACCCAGTCGATGCCCCGCAGCGTGCGCGTGTACTGGTCGAGCATCATGGGGCAGAGCATCGGGCAGTCGTAGTAGTTCAGCGTAAGCATCACCGGGCGATCGCCGTCGAAATACTGCCCCAGCGTGACCGGCTCCCCCTGCTCGTTGCGGAAGGTGACATCCAGCGGGACGGTGTCTCCCAGCTTCTCGTCGATGCTGACGCCCTCAAACTCGCGGCGCATCTGGCCGCTCTGCTGGGCACGGATCGGCTCGGCCAGCCCGACTCCGAGCAGCACGGCGATCAGTATAAGTAGCGTTCGTGTCGACCTCATTGCGATTTGCCCCTGTCAGGGCATCACTTCATTCAATAGTACGTCGCTCACTGGTCCGTGTCGGACGACGCCCCCTGCACAAAGGGCGCCTCGGGCGAGTAGGCGCGCTCGCCCTCCTCGTACGCTTCGTTCGCCATGAGATTCATGGCCTGATCGATCGGGATGCGGTACGTGCCGGCGTCCTCGTCGAGCACCTCGTACCCGCTCAACTTCTGATTCGCCTGCGCCTGGGTTTCGCGGAGCGCTGTGTATTCCGACTGACCGGCCGACGTCTGCCGGATGGCGGCCTCGGTGATGCTGGTCCACTGGAAGAGGATGATCACGATGATGCCCACCGAAAACAGGATGGAAACGGCGATGGCCAGAATCTGGCCGCTGGGCACGCCTTCGTAGGCCACGCCCATCTCGCGCTCCCGCTCGAACCGGTCGGTGCCCTCCTCAGCCAGCTGCTCCGACACCATGCGCGAGGCCGACCGGACGAGCTCGGTGACCGGCCCGTAACTCTCGTCCTGGTCCGGCGTGCGGATCTGCTGCTGGACGTCTTCCGGCGTACCGCTTACGAAGCTCTCCACGCGGTCGCCGCGGCTCCAGCCTTTTTCATTCTTGGCAAGCACACGCCAGAAATACGTCTGCTCGTTCATCGGGAAGAAGTCGGCCACCGTAAGCGCCGTCTTTTCGGCCGACACGTCCTGCTCGAACACGACCGTGCCGAACGCCGTGTCGCGGGCTACTTGTAGGTGGTACGCCTCTGCGTCCTCCACCGGCCGCCACTCGAACGTTACCTCCCGGCCGTTCACGATGGTCGCCTCTCGGGGCGCTACGGGCCGCGGCGAGGCGAGCACGGATGTCGTTTCGGTTTTTTCGTTTTCCATAACGCTTTGGCTTTCAGTGGATCACCAGAAACGCGAAGGACAATTCGTGAGATCGCTTTTCTGAATGAAAATAACAGGAAAACCCCCTATCGTGATCGGCGAACTGCTAAGCATTTTCAAAGCGGAGTGACGGCGCGAGGCGCGGGTCGTTTTGCGGCACCAGCGCGTGCCGACTCAGGCGGTACATGATGAAGCCAATGATGAGGCTGAAGAGGCCCAACCAGCAGGCAAAATCGAGCCAGTGGAAGCCAGCGTGCTCGTGCAGCACCGGCGCCACAATCCAGTGCAGGTCGAACCAGTGCATGGCCAGCAGCGACACCGACCAGAACGCAAGGAGCGGACCCGACCGCTTCACGAACTGGGGCAGCATGAGCACAAACGGAATGATGAAGTGCCCCAGCAGCAAGGCCGCGCTGTGGTAGCCCCATCCGTGCTCTAGCCGGTGGCGATACCACACGGTTTCCTCGGGGATCCCCCCGTACCAGATCAGCATGTATTGGCTGAAGGCGATGTAGGCCCAGAACACGACGAAGCCAAACATAAACTTGCCGAGGTCGTGGTAGTGCTCCGCGGTGATCACATTCCGGAGCAGTCCGCCGCGCTGCATCGAGAGGCCCACGAGAGCGATGAGGCAGACCGCCCCGAGGAAGGCGCCGCTAAAGAAGTAGATGCCAAAGATCGTCGAGAACCAGTGCGGGTCGGTCGACATCAGCAGGTCGTAGCTGGCAAACGCCGTGGTGACGGCCGTGAGCGGCAATCCCCACGCACTCACCGTGCGCTGCCGGGCCGGGATGTCGGTTTCCGGATCGACGTCCTGCCGCACCGACAGCGTGTACAGCTTGTACGAGATCACGGTCCACGCCATGAAATACACCACGACGCGGCCCATCCAGAACGGCGTGTTCAGGTACGCCCGCTTGCCGGCGAGGATCTCATCGTACGCGGGCGTGCCCTCCACGTACAGTTCAGCATGCGTCCAGTGGTAAAGGTCGTGCATCCCGAAGAGGATTGGGATCCCGAGCACAAACAACATCGGGAACGTCCACACGAGCGCCTCCGGGATGCGCCGGACCACCACACTCCACTCGGCGCGCGTCAGATGCTGGAAGAACAGGAAGAACAGCCCACCGATCGCGATCGACAGGCAGAACACCCATCCGGTGAGGTATGAGAAATAGAACTGCTCCGGATCGGCGGCAAAGCCAATACCGCTCATGACGAGCAGCGCCACGCCAATGCCGAGCGGCGCGAGCCATACCCGCCGGTCCGTGGTCGACTGGAAGGCGCGCCGAGCCGTGTCCCGCGTTGCCTGCAGCGGGTCGGCCAGCCAGGTGAGAAACGAACTGCGCTGTACGGAATCCTTCATGGCACGTGGATGGGTTGAGGCCGCCCGTGAGCGGCGCTGGAAGTTGTGTGGATGGGTCCTTCGTGAATCGTACTAATCTTGGTCGGCCGTAGCCTGTCCGGCCGCTCCGCCGCCAGACGGCATGTCCGACAGAGTGCTCTGCGGCACGTCAGCGGCATCGGCGTTCTGGCTGCGCTGCAGGGCACGCACGTACGCCACGATGGCCCACCGGTCCGCCACCGGAATCTGCTGCGCGTACCCCGGCATGTTGCGGACGCCGTTCGTGATGACGTCGTAGATGTATCCGTCGGTGACGTCGCGGAGCCGCTCGCTGTGGTACGTGGGCGCCGGCGTGTACCCATAGTTGCCCGTCATGATGATGCCGTTGCCGTCGCCGGCCCCGCCGTGGCAGACGGTGCAAAAGATCTCATAGCGCTCCTGGCCGCGCTCCAACAGCGCTCGCGTCACCGGAACGGGCATCCGCTCTACGTACTCGCCCTCCTCGGTGCGCCCGGCGTAGTAGCGGGAATCTTCACGCAGCAGGCCGCGAGCCACCGTTCCAGACGGCGGCTTTCGCATGGCGGCGTTGTCGGCAAACAGCGGGTTGGCCTCCTGCGGGTCGAACCGGTTCTGGATGTCCATATTCAGGTTCGGGTGGATGGGTGGGCGGCGGGATTCCGTCCCCCGGCATCCTCCCAGCAGAAGCGCCGCCACCAACAGACCCGCGGTGATGAATCGTTGCATGGGCGTGTTCATGTTGAGCATAATCGAAGCGAGTGTGTCAGAGCGCGTCGGCCCGCGTGCGCGAGGATGCGCGGGTCAGGCGTCGGCCATGCCGTCGTCTTGAATGAGTTCCACGTTGAGAGCCCCAATGTCGCGCAGCATTTCTGCGGTGTCGTCCTGGTCAAACCGCGTATCACTGGCCGCGATGTGCAAAAAGAAGCCGTCGTCGGTGGCTTTTTCGAACCGCTCCGAGTAGAAGAGCGGATGGTAGGGGCGCGGCAGCCCATTGAGCGCGAGCATGCCCGCCACGGCGCCGAACGCGGAAAAGAGGACCACCACCTCAAAGATGATGGGAATGGACGGCTCGATGGCAAAGAGCGGCTTGCCACTGATGTTGAGCGGGTAATCCACGGCGGCGGTCCACCACTGCAGCCAGTACCCGACGGCGAGTCCTGTGATGCCGCCGCCGAGCGTGAAGTAGCCGACTTTCGAGTTGCCCAGCCCCATCGCTCGGTCCATGCCGTGAATCGGGAACGGGCTGTGCGTATCGAAACGCGTGTAGCCGCGCTCGCGCGCTGATTCGGCGGCGTGCATGAGCGTCGACGGGTTCGAAAACTCCGCGAGGAGGCCGTACACGTCGTCCTCGTCGCGGCTCTCGAAGATGCCCATCGAGGCCTTTACTTCGCGGGTGAGATCGTCAATCATGGCACGTCTTGGTCATTCAGTGGAACAGCGGTCGGCCCAGCGCAGGTTACGAGGCGTCCGACGGGGGCGGCTCATCACCGGCGTCCGGGTCGGGCGAGGGCTCGGTTTCCTGCGCGGGCTGGATGAAGGCCACGTCGGCGCCCGTGCCGTGCCCATCGCCTTCCTCGTAATGATGCGGATCGGCCTCCGGAAGCACCGCCTTCACCTCCGCCATAGCCACCATCGGCATGAAGCGCAGGAAGAGGAGGAACAGCGTCAGGAAGAAGCCGATCGTGCCGACGAAAGTGAGCACATCGACCCAGGTGCCGGCGTAGTAGCCCCACGAGCTCGGCAGGAAGTCGCGATGCAGCGACGTGGTTACGATCACGAAGCGCTCGTACCACATCCCGATGTTCACGATGATCGAGAGCGTAAACATGGCTGGAATGCTGCGGCGAATCTTCTTCGACCAGAAGAGCTGCGGCGTGATCAGGTTGCACGTCATCATGATCCAGTAGGCCCACGCGTACGGCCCGAAGGCGCGGTTGAGGAAGGCGTACTGCTCATACTCTACGCCCGAATACCAGGCCATGAAGAACTCGGTGATGTAGGCGAAGCCCACGATGGTGCCCGTCACGAGAATGATAATATTCATCTTCTCGAGGTGGTTCTTCGTGATAATGTTCTGTAGGCCGTACGCCGAGCGCGCGATGACGAGCAGCGTCACCACCATGGCGAAGCCCGAGAAGATGGCACCGGCCACGAAGTACGGGGGGAAGACGGTGGTGTGCCAGCCCGGAACGATGGACACGGCGAAGTCGAACGACACGACCGAGTGGACGGACAGCACGAGCGGCGTAGCCAGGGCAGCAAGGATGAGGTACGACTTCTCGTAGTTGCGCCAGTGGCGATTGGCGCCCGTCCAGCCGAGCGAGAAGAAGGCCAGGATGCGCTTGCGCCAGAACGTCTTCGCCCGGTCCCGCAGCGTAGCGAGGTCCGGCACGAGCCCTACGTACCAGAAAAGCAGTGAAACCGTAAAGTAGCTTCCTACAGCAAACACGTCCCACATCAATGGGCTCTTAAACTGGGGCCACATCTCCATCTGATTGGGCACCGGAAACATCCAGTAGACGACCCAGATGCGCCCGACGTGCACGGCGGGGAAGATGCCGGCACACATCACGGCGAAGATGGTCATCGCCTCGGCCGAGCGGTTGATGGCTGTGCGCCACTGCTGCCGGAACAGGAAGAGAATAGCGGAAATCAGCGTGCCCGCGTGGCCGATACCGACCCACCACACAAAGTTGACGATGGGCCAGCCCCAGCCGACGGGCTGGTTGTTGCCCCACACGCCGACGCCGTTCCATATCTTGTACGCCAAGAGCGCAAAGAGCATCAGCGAGCCGGCGAGCCCGATGCCGAAAAGAATCCACCACATGAGCGGTGTTTTCTTCTTCTCGGCGTGCTTGGACACCATCTCGGTGATGTCATTGAACGCGAGGTTGCCCGTCACCAGCGGGGGCGACGCGTCGTACGACCCATCCGCGGCAAGTGCCGACAGGTCTTTGTGCTCGGTCGCCGTGGAATGTGCGTGTTCCTGGTTCGCCACGGGAATGTCAGATTAGGTTCGTGAAGGCGAATCGATTGGGCACCGCGAGTTACGCCGATTCGTCGGCAAGCTGCGGGTTGCCCTCTTCGTCGAGGCGCGGGTTCGTGTTTCGTACCCGCCCGAGGTACGACAGGCGCGGCTTCGTGTTGAGATACGCCAGCAGTTCGTAGCGCCGCGGGTTTTGCCGCTCGCGCACCACCTGGCTCTCTGGGTCGTTCAGGTCACCGAACGTGATGGCGTCGGCCGGGCAGGCTTGCTGGCACGCCGTCTGGACCTCGCCGTCTCGGATGCGGCGATCTTCGTTCTGGGCCTGCTGCTGCGTGTCGCGCACGCGGTGGACGCAGAAGGTGCACTTTTCCATCACGCCCCGGAAACGCATCGTCACGTTCGGGTTCTGGGCCATCTGCACCTCGGTGGGCAGCGTCTTCGACCAGTTGAAGAAGTTGAAGCGCCGCACCTTGTACGGGCAGTTATTCTGGCAGTAGCGCGTGCCGATGCAGCGGTTGTAGACCATCTGGTTCGTGCCATCGGGCGAGTGGACCGTCGCGGCCACCGGGCAGACCGACTCGCACGGCGCGTTCTCGCAGTGCTGGCACATCACCGGCTGCATGAGCATCTCCGGATCGTCGGCGTTCTCTTCATCGCTCACGTAGTAGCGATCCATCCGCAGCCAGTACATGTGCCGGCCTCGACTGACTTCCTCTTTGCCGATGACCTGCACATTGTTCTCGCTCGTGCAGGCCACCACGCAGGCGTTGCAGCCCGTGCACGTGTTCAGGTCGATGGTCATTCCCCACTGGTTTTCGTAGTAGGGATTGTCCTTGAGCGCCGGCGTCTCGGACGGGTGGTTCTCCTCCCACAGCATAGGATACTCGTCATACCCCGCGTCGCCTTCCGCATCGGCACCCGGCACCGGGGCGCCCATCTCGCCGGCGAAGTCCGGATTCTCCTGGAACTCGTCGAGCGTGGCCCATCGCACGATGGGACGGTCTTCCATGGAGCCGTGCTCCTGCGTAGTGGCGATCATGTACCTGTCGCCGTCCAGGCGCTCGACCTGTGCCCCTGTCGCGACGGGGGCCATCGAGGCGTCGCGCAGCGGCGCCACGTTCTCTCCCACGCCGTTGCCCAGCGGGCCGTCGCCATACACGTCGGTGTAATCATCGGTGTCCCAAAATGGCGTCGAGCGGGTGGGGCGGTTCGAGGACAGCGTTCGGCCGTAACCCATCGCCACGGTGATGGAGCCGTCCGGCAGCCCTGGTTGGATCCACACCGGCAGCTCAACGGAGGCGCCGTTCAGGCTGATCTGCACGCGATCGACAAGGAATCTGCCCTGGTCGTACTCGGTGTCGACGCCCAGCTCGTCGGCCGTAGCGCGACTCATGAGCGCCACGTTGTCCCACACGATCTTGGTCGTGGGATCCGGCAGCTCTTGCATCCACGCGTTGTTGGCGAACCGGCCGTCGAGCAGCTTCGGGTCGAGGCGGAAGACGACCTCCATCTCGTCGGACGGCGCCGAAAGGTCGCCGACGGCATCTACGTTGGCCGACGGCGCGACGGCCTCGAAGCCGCTGTTGGGCAGGTAGCCGTCGTGAATGACGCGGCGCCAGTTCTCCTCGAAGGGCCCGTCCAGCCGCTCCCGCCATTGCTCGCGGACGAGGTCGTACCCGGCGGCGTCCACGCCGGTGGCGAGGACGTTCACCAGCTCAATCTCGGATGTGGCGTCGTCGTAGAGCGGCGCGATGAGCGGCTGGATGAGCGAGGCCGTGCCGTCGTAGGCGCGGCCGTCGCTCCACGTCTCCAGATAGTGCGCCTGCGGGACGTGCCACTGACAGGCGCGCGCCGTTTCGTCGACGTGCAACCCGAGGTGAACCGAGGTGCTGACCGACTTGAGCGCCGCCTCAAAGTCGAGCGTCGCCGGCGCATCGTAGACCGGGTTCACGCCCAGCATGATGACCGCGTCCATCTGCCCGCTGCGCATGTCTTCGGCGAGCGTGGCCAGCGCGCCGCTCTGCGCCGGCTGCGTGTCCGGGCCGGGATCGAGCAGCTGCACTGTCGCGCCGATGCTGCCGATCTGATCGTTGATGGCCATGCACAACGCGTGCACGGCAGGGGGCTGCGTCTCGCCCGCCACGAGGATGCCCTGGCCGCCGGCCGCGCGCAAGTCGCGCGCGATCTCGGCCACGTACTGTTGCTCCTTCTCGGAGAAGGACGTGTCCGAGCCCGGCCCGATGCCGAACTCAGCACCGAGCGCCGCGGCGAAGGCGGCGATCCGGCTCGACTTCATGCGGAGCCGGTGGTCGGCCATACCGCCCGTCGCCGAGTACGCGCTCTCCATAATGTAGAGACGGCTCATGTCATCCTCAGCCGTCTCCAGCTTGCGGCCGGCCGCGAACGACCGCGTATTGCGCGTGAAGTTTCGATCCGTGCCGCTCAGGAAGTCAGCATCCAGGCTGACGACCACTTCCGCGTCTTCGAACTGGTACAGCGGGCGCAGCGCTTGCCCGAAGACCTGCTGCGTGCCAAGGGCCACCGGGTCGTCGCCCTCGGGGCGGTACGTGATCCACCGAAGCTGCGGGAACCGGTCGCGCAGCCGCTCGCGCAACGCGGCCATCGTGACCGACGACGACGCTTCAGCGAGCACGGCGATTTCCTTGTCCGCAGCCCCCTCTGCCAACTGACGCGCCATGCTCAGCACATCGTCCCACGAGGCCTCGCTGCCGCTCTGCAGGATGCGCCGCGAGCGATCTGGGTCGTACAGATTGAGCACCGAGGCCTGCTCGAAGCCGCTCGTCGCACCTAGGCTCTCGGGATGCTCGGGATTGCCCTCGACCTTCGTGGGCCGTCCCTCGTGCGCCTCCACGAGCAGCGGGCGCAACACGCCGCGGAACGGCATGGCCGTCGCGTACTGCTGCGGCACGCCGGGAATGACCTCCTCCGGCTTCCGCGCATACGGGAGAATCTTTTGAACGGGGCGCCGGCACGCCGTCAGGCCCGCCATGGCCATCGAGGCACCCATAAGCTGCAAGAACTGGCGGCGCGAGGCCCCCTCGGGGGGATTGCTCGTCCCGGTCCGGAACTCCTCTTGGTGGACGTCTTGGAAGGCCGCACTCTGCTCGAGGTCGGCTTCGCTGCGCCAGAAGCGCTTGCCGGACGCGTCGTCCTCGGCCGACTTCGGATCGTCTATGACATCAAGCTCAATCATACAGATAAAATTTCGGGTTGGCAGATTGGCCGGCCCGCAGGTTTCGTCGTCAACCCTGGGACCTTCGAACCTGGAACGTGCAACGTTTAATAGTGACAGGCGGAACAGTTGGTGGGGGGCTGGATGCCTTCGTTCCGAATGCGCTCCAGATTGCGCTGGATGAAGTCGGCCGGTTGCACGTACCCCATCGTGGTGATCTCATCCTCCGGCCGCAGGTACTTCTCGGGCTGACGATGGCATTCGAGGCACCAGCCCATCGAGAGCGGCTCAGCCTGGTAGACGCCCTCCTCGCCCATCTGATCGATGCGCCCATGGCACGTCTCGCAGCCCACGCCATTGTTCACGTGGTTGGCGTGGCTGAAGTGCGCGTAGTCCGGGAGGTGATGCACCTTCACCCATTCGATGGGCTGGTCGTTGGCCCAGCTTTCCCGCACCGGCAGCAGCTTGGGCGAGTTCGTCTGAATCTGATTGTGGCAGTTCATGCACGTCTCGGTGGGCGGCACGTTGGCGTGCGCCGAGTTCTCCACCCAGTTGTGGCAGTACTGGCAATCCATCCCGAGTTGGTCCACGTGCAGCCGGTGGCTGTACGGGACCGGCTGCTCGGGCTGATACCCAACCACGAGAAACTCGGGCGAGAAGTAGTACCAGACGAGGAAGATGAGTGCGATGCCTCCGAAGAGGGCGCCCCCCAGCGACAGCAACGGCAAGGCATTCGCCTTTTTAGGAAAAATCTGCGGCATGAGGTCCCAGCGTTCAGCAGTGGTGGTCGGATCTTGGTGATGTTAAAGATACGTTACAAAGGCAGCAAGATAGACGGGTGGGGTTGAATTTAGGATAAAAAGGATTTCCCGCTCCTGCCTGGCGTTTTCACTCTACATTGAAACCTCTGCGAGGTTCTTCACCCGCCCCAAATGAATCATTCCTTCAAACGGGGGATGCTCCGGTGGCGTCTCGATGTTTGCGTGGTACGCTCTGTCTTTATCGGCACGTGCCAAGGCTCAAACGGCAGGGTGTGTAGGGACAAGGGGCGTGCCGAGTAGAGCGCTTCAGTGGCTCTGAAGACGCCAGGGATTATGAATTGTCCGCCTACTCTGCGCGGGTTCACCCATCACGTCGCGCGGCCCTCAGCTGCCGCCTGACGGACGCGCCGGTGGAAGCGGGCCGACAACAA
>CAYFRX010000075.1:0-12626 GCA_964345515.1 uncultured Rhodothermales bacterium | reverse complement strand
GTGGTGGGCCGCCGGACTCGCGCTTGTTCTCGCGCTGTGCACGGCCGCTTGCTCCGCCACGCGCCCAGCCGCCAAGGACGCACCCATGAGCCGTGCCGACAGCCTGGAGATTGTGGCGCAGTTCAGTGATCCGACGCTGCACAGCACGCTCTGGGCCCAGACGGCCGTCGAATACGAGGGCGTCGCGCGGCAGGCCTACGCGCTCGCCGACATCATGCTGCAGCGCGCCCTCGCCGACTCCTCGTGGACGGCCGCCATCGAGCAGGCCGAGATGGGCAGCGCCGCGTATCGCGGTCTCCCGCCGGCTGTGGTGCTGGATGTGGACGAGACCGTGCTCGACAACGCGGCGTACCAGGCGCGGCTCGTCCGGCAGAATGCCACGTACAGCACCGAGAGCTGGAACGCCTGGGTGCGCGAGCGGAAGGCGACGCCCGTGCCGGGCGCCGTCCCGTTCACGCAGGCCGCCGAGCGGATGGGCGTCGAGGTGATCTACCTCACGAATCGGGACCATGCCGTCGAGGAGGCCACGCGTGACAACCTGCGTCTCTTCGACTTCCCGCTCAACCCGGACGAAGACCTGCTGCTCACCGAAAACGAGCGCCCCGAGTGGGACGGCTCGAAGACGCCGCGCCGCCGCTACCTCGTCGAGCGCTACCGCATCCTGCTGCTCGTGGGCGATAACTTCAACGACTTTGCGCCGGGGGCCGAGCGCTCCGTCGGTGAGCGGCAGCGCCTCAGCCAGACGTACGCGCGCTTCTGGGGCTCACGCTGGATCGTGCTCCCGAACGCGCAGTACGGCTCGTGGGAAGCGGCGCTCTACGAATACAACTATGGCCTGCCGTACCTGGAAACCCTGGAGCGTAAGTTCCGCCACCTCGACCCCGCACACGAAAAATAGGTTGTAGGTTGAAACGTTGGAACGTTCAACGAAAAACGCGCAACCCACCACCCGTAACGCGTAACTCAAACCCCCATGTGCATCGAAGACGCCACATTTGTCGTGACCGACACCGAGACGACAGGGACCAGCCCCTCGTCGGATCGCGTGATCGAACTGGCGGCGGTGAAGCTGTGCGATGGCGAGGTCGTCGACACGTTCCAGCAGCTCATCAATCCGGGGCGCTCCATCCCGAAGCGCATCACACAGATCACGGGCATCTCGACGGCGATGGTGTACGACGCGCCGGCCGTCGATGCCGTGCTGAGCGACTACCTCGATTTTCTGGGGAACGACATCTTCACCGCGCACAACCTGTCGTTCGACCGCAACTTCATCAACGCCGAGCTGGGGCGGATCGGGGCGGCCGAGCTGGACGTCGACACGCTGTGCACGCTGCGGCTGGCGCGACGGCTCTTGCCCGGCCTCAAGTCGAAGGGCCTCTCGCGCCTCATCCAGTTCTACAACCTGCAGGTGAACAGCCGCCACCGCGCGCTGGGCGATGCCGAAGCCACGGCGACCATCCTGCAGCAGTTTGTCTCGCAACTCGCCTTCGAGCACGAGATCGAGACCGTCGACGAGCTGCTGACGTTTCAGAACCGGAGTTACCGGCAGGTGCGCCGCACGCCGAATCACATCAAAAAGCTTCGGGAAGAGACGCTCCCGGAGGTGCCGGAGCGGCCCGGCGTCTATTTCTTCAAGAACAGCCGCGGGTCGATGCTCTACATCGGCAAGGCGAAGCGGCTCTCGAAGCGCGTGCGCAGCTACTTCAACGGCATCGAGTCGCACGGCGCGCGGCGGCGCAAGCTGATGCAGAAGGTGCGGCGGTTGGAGTGGACGGAGACGACCACCGAGCTGGAGGCGTTGCTGTTGGAATCGCGCCTCATCAAGAAGCACAAGCCGAGCTACAACCGCGCGCAGCGGCGCTATCGGGGCCGCCCGTTCATCCGCCTCGACCCGTCGGCCGACGTGCCCAAGCTCTCGTGGAGTTACACGATCAACCAGGACGACGCCGAGTACTTCGGGCCGCTGCGCAACCGCGATCAGGCCGAGCTCGTCCTCGACGTGGCGAGCCGGTTCTACCGCTTGCGCGAGTGCGACGATTCGCAGCTCCGCCTCGGTCAGCGCTGCCTCTACGCGGATATGGACCGCTGCACGGCGCCCTGCGAAGGCGACGAGGGCGCGTACGATGAGGAGGTAGAACGCGTCCGTCGTTTTCTGACTGGGCAGGATCGCTCCGTGCTCGACGCGCTGCAGGAGCGGATGCAGCAGGCGTCGGCCCATCTGGAGTTCGAACAGGCTGCCCAGTTTCGCGATTGGCACGACGAGATCGAGCACATGCTCGACCGGCAGCAAGCCATCGCGGCGCCCGTGCTGGAACACAACGCTGTCGTCGTGCTGCCAGCCCCGCACGATGGCGCCGTGCAGTGCTTCATCGTTCGATTCGGGCGGCCCGTCGAGACGCTGTCGATCACGCGGCCGCTGTCGGATGAGGCGCAGGCGTGGTTGAAGGCGCAGCTGGCCCGTCACTTCGACCCCGCGCAGACGCGGCCCGAGCAGTACTCGAAACGCGACGTGGACGAGATCCGTCTGCTCTCGCACTGGCTGTACGTCCACCGCGACGAGATCGCCCACGTCCGCTGGTCGGCGGATGAATCGATCGACGCGTTGCTGGAGCGCGTGGCCGCCGCCGCGTGCTCGGTGGGGGGTGAGCGCGCGTCCGAGCCGGCCGGCTGACGGCAGGCCCGCAGCGGTGTGCGAAATGTGTGACAAAAAGGCGCGGGCGGCGTTTAAACGCGATGGCCCAAGGCGACGATACCTTTCTTTGCGGCACCGGCTATCGTATCATAGCCCGTTGCCGGTCTGTACTTAGCCCCTGCACGTTCCTGATTTATGGCTACCCCTGTCCTAGAACACGCCGCGTGTCTGCTTCTGCCCGAGGTTCAAGAGTCGGGATCTACGTCGGCGCCGGCGCGCGTGTGCGTCATCGATCTGGGCACCAACTCGTTTCACGCCGTCATCGTGGACGCCCATCCGAACGGCACGTTTCGCGTGAAGGATCGGATGAAAGAGATGGTCCGGCTCGGGCGGCGCGGGCTCCTGGCCGGCGTGCTGCCGGACGATGCTATGGAGCGGGGCATGAAGGCGCTCCAGCGCATCCACATCTTAGCGAGCGGCTGGGGCGTGCAGGAATACCTCGCGTTCGCTACGAGTGCCATCCGCGAGGCTCGAAACGGCGGCGTGTTCATCGAACGGGTGCGCGAGGAGATCGGCATTCGCATTCGTGCCATCAGCGGAAGCCAGGAGGCGCGGCTCATCTATGAGGGCGTCCGGCGCGCCGTCGACATGCCCGTGCCCACACTCATCGTCGACATCGGGGGGGGCTCGGTCGAGTTCATCGTCAGCACCCGCGAGGGCGTGCCGTTTGCCACGAGCCTCAAGTTGGGGGCCGCGCGCATGACGGAGCAGTTTGTGAGCACCGACCCCCTGAGCGCCGACGAGCAGGCGGCTCTGCGCGCCCACTACCGAAAGGAACTAGAGCCCGTGATCGCGGCGGCCGGGGCGCACGACGTCGAGATGATCGTCGGGTCGTCCGGGACGGCGAAGAGCCTCGCGCGGGTGTGCATCGACCGGCATGGCGACACGGCCCGCTCTGTTTTCCAGCAAGACGTCGAGGCGACGCCCTTTCGGCAGACGATGGCGCGTATCATCGCGGCCGACAAGAAAGCACGCGGGCGCACGAGCGGCATCGGGCCGAAGCGCGTCGACCAAATTGGGGCGGGGGCCGTGCTGATGGACACGTTGCTGGACGAGTTGCCCGTAGAGCGGCTGCGTATCTCATCGCACGCGCTGCGCGAGGGGATGGTCGTCTACTTCATCGAAGAGAACTACAAACGCCTCCGTCGCCTCGCCCCGTTTGCCGACGTGCGGCGCCGGAGTGTCTACGAGATCGCGTTCCGGTTCAAGTGGGAAGAGGCCCATTGCGAGCACGTGGCGGGCCTCGCGCTTACGCTCTACGATGCGATCCGACCGCTGCTCCAGGGGCCGCGCGTCGACCGCGAGCTGTTGGAGTATGCAGCGCTCTTGCACGACGTGGGCTATCACATCAACCACAGCGAACACCACATCCATTCCCGGTACCTCATCGAAAACGCCGACTTCCGGGGCTTTCAGCCCGAGGAGGTGGCCATCATGGCCAACGTGGCGCGCTACCATCGCAACGACCCGCCGCGCAAGAAAGACCCGAACTACCGGCGCCTCACGACCGACCAGCAGCGCCGCGTGTGCGAGCTGGCTTCGATTCTGCGCATCGCCGAGGGCCTCGACCGCAGCCACTTCCAGAACGTCGTGGCGCTTCGCACCCGGCTGGACGATGAGCAATTCGCCGTCACCATCGAGACGCAAGGCGACCCGCAGCTGGAGCGGTGGGGCGGCATGAAAGATCGCGGCCTCCTCGAGGAGACGTTCGGGCGGGAGGTACTCGTGCAGTCGGGCGACATCGTCGTGCGCCCCGTCACGGAAGCCCCCGATGCCAGCGTCCCCTTCGAATACCGGCCGCAGGAGTGAGCGAAGGGAAAGGGGAGTCGATGAGACGAGGAATCGAGGATGCGATTTCTGATCGTCGTTCCTTCGCTCCTCCGTTTCCTCGATTCCCCAAACCGTATTCATCCGGGATTAACCGGCTCCTTCCTTGCCCAACAGCCACGGCTTAGCTACTTTGCGACCTGATTCGCGGCTCCTGCCCGGAACCGCTTCAGACTCCTTTTCGCAAGATTGCACGCCGCCCACATGGCTGCCCAGTTTCTGTTCTTTTTGCTGGCCACCGTTGCCGTTGCCGCCGCGATCGGCATGCTCGTCGCGCGCAACCCGGTGTCGAGCGCGCTCTGGCTGGTGCTGAACCTCTTCTGTATTGCGGGGCTCTACCTCACCATGAACGCCTCGTTCATCGGCGTCATCCAGATTCTGGTGTACGCCGGGGCCATCATGGTGCTGTTTCTCTTCGTGATCATGCTGCTCAACCTCCAGGCCCTACCGCGTCCGAGCGACATCGACTGGACGAAGGTACTGGCGTTTGTGCTGGGCATGGTGATCCTCGCCCAGCTCATGTACGTGGTGGCGGTCGGCCTCGACGTGCCTATCGAGCCGGTGGCGCCCATGCGGGCCGCCGAAACGGGATCGGCCGAGGTGCTTGCGCGATCGCTTTTCACCGAATACGCGCTGCACTTGGAGATGGCGGGCATCTTGCTGTTGGCGGCCACCATCGGGGCTGTCATGCTCGCGCAGCGCCGCTTCGAATAGTTCTGTGTTTCACGTTTCGCGTTGCGGTTCCACGCTTGAACGCGCAACCCACAACGCACAACCCTACACCCCGTCATGGAAATCGCTCTGAACTGGTACCTTGCGCTCAGCGCCGTACTCTTCACGATTGGCGTGCTCGGCGTGCTGTTCAAGCGCAATGCCATCGTCGTGCTCATGTCCGTGGAGCTGATGCTCAACGCCGTGAACCTGACGCTCGTCGCGTTCAGCCAGTCGATGGGTGACGTCGCCGGGCAGATGCTCGTCTTCTTCGCGATTTCGGTGGCGGCGGCCGAAGCGGCCGTGGGGTTGGCCATCGTGATCGCCATCTTCCGCAGCAAGGTGACCGTCGATATCAACGAGATCAATCTGTTCAAATATTAGTTGTGCGTTACGCGTTGCGGGTTGCGCGTGCTGTGTTCAACCCGTGACTCATCAACCCGCAGATACGAAACGCATTCATGGACGCCTCCCTGCTCGTTCGCCTCATTCTGCTCCTGCCGCTGGTCGGGGCCCTCGTGAATGGCCTCGCCCCGCTGTTCCTGCCGTCGCTCCGCCAGAGCGAAGGGCTGATCGGCACGATCGGGACGGCCGTCGTAGCAATTCCGTTTGCGCTCACGCTGTACCTGTTCCTGACGTTCGGGGGCGGCCCCACCGTGGTCAACTTCTACACGTGGATGGCGGCCGGCGACCTCAGCATCGACTTCGCCTATCGCGTCGATGAGCTATCGCTCATCATGACGCTGATCGTGACGGGTGTGGGCGGCGTGATTCACCTCTACTCGACGGGCTACATGCACGGCGACGACGGGTTCTGGCGCTTCTTTGCGTACCTGAACCTGTTCATCTTCGCCATGCTCAACCTCGTGCTGGCGAACAACCTGCCCGTGCTTTTCCTCGGGTGGGAGGGCGTTGGGCTCTGCTCGTACCTGCTCATCGGCTTCTGGTACACCGACCTCTCGAACAGCGCCGCCGCGAACAAAGCATTCATCGTTAATCGGATCGGCGACTTCGCCTTTCTGATGGCGATGTTCCTGCTGTTCCGCGAGCTCGGCAGCCTCGACTTCGACGTGCTGCTGAACGAAGGCGTCAGCGCGCTCTCGGCCTCGACGATCAACTGGACCGTGCTGCTGCTCTTTATCGGGGCGACCGGGAAGAGCGCGCAGATCCCGCTCTTCGTGTGGCTGCCCGACGCGATGGCTGGACCGACGCCTGTCTCCGCGCTCATCCACGCGGCGACGATGGTGACCTCGGGCCTGTACCTGCTCGCACGCCTCTCGCCGCTCGTCCTCAGTGCGCCCACCATGATGGCGGTGATCGCCGTCGTCGGTGCGCTCACGGCGCTCATGGCTGCGACGATCGCCATCACGCAGTACGATATCAAGCGCGTACTCGCCTACTCGACGGTCTCGCAGCTCGGCTACATGTTCATGGCCGCTGGCGTCGGGGCGTTCTTCGTGGCTATCTTTCACGTGCTCACCCACGCCTTCTTCAAGGCCTGCCTCTTCCTGTGCTCGGGCAGCGTCATCCACTCGATGGAGCATGTCGAGCACGAGCTGGAGCACGAGCATGGCGAGGACATGTCCGACTTTGACCCGCAGGACATGCGCACCATGGGTAACCTCGGACGCTACATGCCATCGACGAGCGCGACGTACCTGATCGCCACGTTTGCCATCTCGGGGATCCCCCTGTTCGCCGGCTTCTTCTCGAAAGACGAGATTCTGTTCAAGGCTTTTGAGTTCGGCTTTAATGGCCATCCGTACGCCTGGTTTGTGTGGGGTGTGGGCATCATCACCGCGCTCCTGACGGCCTTTTACATGACGCGCAGCTACGTGCTCACCTTCCGCGGTGAGCCGCGCTGGCCCAAGCCGGAGGTGGCGCATCCGCACGAGTCGCCGACCACCATGACGGCACCGCTCTGGATCCTGGCGTTTTTCTCCGTGATCGGCGGCTTCGTCGGCCTTCCGGCCGTGATTGCGCACGGCGAGTGGAACCTGATCCACCACTATTTGGGGGCGCCGTACGGAGGCCCCGTGGCGGAGCCCGAGCTCGCCGGTCACGTGCCGCTCGCACTGGAGTGGGGGCTCATCGCCCTCGGCTCGCTGATCGCGATCGGGGGCGTGGCCTGGGCGTGGCGCAGCTACAGCGCCCACGGCGTCGCGTACGACGAGCGCCTCCAGGCGCGGCTCGGCCGCCTCTACGACTGGTGGCAGGGCAAGTACTACTGGGACGAGGCGTACGACCGCACCGTGGTCCGCCCGTTGCTCGAAGGCGCGCGCCAGGGCCTGTGGCCGTTCGATGACTACGTGGTGGACGGCGCTGTGAACGGCGTGGCCCGCCTGGCGCAAGGCACGAGCAGCGTGCTGCGCCGCCTGCAGACGGGCGTCGTGCAAAACTACGCGCTCGCCATCGTGCTCGGCGTCGTGCTCGTCATTGGGCTGATGCTGTTTGGGTGAACGCTGGCGACAGATCCGGGCACCGGTAAGGGCGCATCGCCATGCGCCCCTACATCTGAAATCACGACCAACCGTACAAAATGGACATCCCGTACTTGACATCGCTGGTCATCTTTGTGCCGACCGTGGGGGCACTCCTCGTGTTGCTGATGCGCAGCGTGGACGCCATCCGCTGGACGGCGCTCGGCACTACGGCGGTAACGTTTCTACTCTCCATCGGGCTCTACGTGGGCTTTGATCCGTCTGGGAGCATGGCCAACGGGCCCCAACTGGCCGACGTCAGCGCGGCGTGGTTTCCGGATGCGCTCGACATCAAGTACTTCGTCGGCATCGACGGGCTGAACCTGCTGCTCGTGATGCTGACGACGCTCATCGGGCCCATCGTGGTGCTCTCGTCGTGGACGTACATCGAGTCGAAGCACAAGGGCTATTATTCGCTGCTTCTGCTGCTGCAAACAGGCATCACGGGCGTCTTCTGTGCGTTCGATTTGTTTCTCTTCTACATCTTCTTCGAGCTCACACTCATCCCGATGTACTTCATCATTGGGGTCTGGGGCGGGAAAGACCGGATTTATGCGGCGGTCAAGTTTGTGATCTACACGCTCGTCGGCTCGCTGCTCATGCTCGTAGCGATTATCTACCTAGGCTACCAGGCGGGCAATGCCGTCAACGATGGCATCTTCACGACGGACTGGTACACGCTGCTGGAGCACAACATTCCGCTCGGGACGCAGACGTGGCTCTTCTTCCTATTTGCGCTCTCGTTCGCCATCAAGGTGCCGCTCTTTCCGCTGCACACGTGGTTGCCGGACGCCCACGTGCAGGCGCCGACGGGCGGGTCGGTCATCCTGGCCGGCGTGCTGCTGAAGATGGGCACGTACGGGCTCGTCCGCTTCTGCCTGCCTATTTTTCCGAACGTGGCGCAGCAGTACGCGATGCTCTTTGCCGTGCTCGCCGTCATCGGTATCATCTACGGGGCGCTCGTGGCGCGGGTACAGCCCGACGCCAAAGGCCTCGTCGCCTACTCGTCGGTGAGCCATCTCGGCTTCGTCGTGCTCGGCATCTTCGCCTTCACGCCGGAGGCCATGCAGGGCGCCATCATCCAGATGGTGAACCACGGCCTCTCGACCGGGGCGCTCTTCCTGCTCGTCGGGATGCTCTACGAGCGGCGCCACACGCGGCTCATGGAGGACTACGGCGGCATCGCGAAGTCAGTACCTGTGCTCACGTTCTTTATGGTGTTCTCCGTGCTCGCCTCGGCGGGCCTGCCAGGGCTGAACGGCTTCGTCGGCGAGTTCCTGATTCTGCTCGGCGCCTTCAAGAGCACCGTCGTGGGCAGTCCGATCCTCATCGCGCTGGCTACGACGGGCGTCATCCTCGCTGCCGTGTACCTGCTGTGGATGGTGTACAAGACGTTCTTCGGCGCGCTCACGAACGAGGCCAACCGCGAGATGGCCGACATGAACGGGCGCGAGTTTGCGCTCATGGCGCCACTCGCCGCGCTCATGCTGATTCTCGGGTTTGCGCCCAACCCCTTCCTGCAGAAGAGCGAAGGGGCCACCGACTTTCTGCTGGAGACCATGGAGACGAAACGCATGGCCGTGCTGGAGGCCGCCGAGGACGCAGGGCCGGTGGCGGAGCGCCTGGAGATCACGCCATCTACTGCAACGGATGAATGGGGGATGGAAGATTGAGAACAGAAGACTGAGGGGGGCAGGAAGAATCCATCCTTCATCTTCGATGCTCCATCCTCCGTGTCGTCCTCTCGCCCCGCACCCTTTTACACTGAATTGTACAAGACGCTATGGCTTCCCGCGATCCCCTTTCGGACCGTGCCATTCAGGACGCTCTTGCTGAGCTCGACGGCTGGCGGCACGAAGACGACAAGCTGAAGAAGACCTTCGAGCTGAGCGACTTCCGCGCGGCGATCAGCTTCATCGTGCGGATGTCTTTTTACGCGGAGGAGATGAACCACCACCCTGAACTGGAGAACGTCTACAACACGGTATCTATCGCGCTGACCACGCATGACGCGGGCGGCAAGGTGACCCAGATGGACGTGGATCTCGCCAAGAAAATCGAAAGCTTTTCCTGGGTGTAGGAAGGGTCGACGGGCGAATGGTGAAGTGTGAATGATCATCCTCCCGACTGTGAAATTACCAACTCGAAAATCGTAAATCGCAAATCGTAACTCGATGGATCTTTCCGACGCCTACCTCACGTTGTGGTCCGACCTCGACGGCATCTTCTCGATGGCGCTCGTGTCGCTCGTGGGGCTCATCGTGGTGGTCGTGGATGCGTTTCGCAACGATCATCCCTCGCTCCCGTGGATGGGGGCGGCGGCGCTGCTCGCAAGCATCGGCTGGGAGTTGCTGGCGTTGGGCGACGCGCCCGGCACGGCGCTCTTCGGGGCCGTCCGCACCGGTGGGTTTGCAGCCTTCGTTAACCTCATCATCCTGACGTCAGGACTCCTGACGATCGTGCTCTCGGTCCCGTACCTCGACCAGCTCAAGCGCGCCTACGGCGAGGTTTACGCCTTGATTCTGTTCGCCACGGCCGGAATGATCATGCTGGGCACGGCCAACACGCTGATCTCCGTCTTCGTGGGGCTGGAGACGATGTCGATCTGCCTCTACATCATGATCGGCCTCGTACGCGAGGATGAGGGCTCCATCGAGAGCGCGCTCAAGTATTTCCTGCTCGGCGCATTTTCGACTGGGTTCTTTCTCTACGGGATCGCGCTGCTCTACGGCGCCACGGGCACGATGGTGCTTCCCGAGATGGCAGCCGGACTGGAGGCCAGCGGCAGCACGCTCCTCTTCTGGGGCGGCGTGGCGCTCCTGCTCATTGGCTTCATGTTCAAGGTCAGCGCCGTGCCATTCCACATGTGGACGCCGGACGTGTATCAGGGGGCGCCCACCACACTGACCGGCTACATGGCGACGGCCTCGAAGGCGTCGGCCTTTGCGTCGCTCATCCTCGTGCTCTTCTACGCGCTGCCCACCGAGCGGTGGAGCCTCGTACTCGCGTTCATCGCCGTCGTCACGATGGTACTGGGGAACGTCCTCGCGCTCTCGCAGCCCAACGTGAAGCGCATGCTGGCCTACTCGTCGGTGGCGCACGCCGGCTACGTGCTCGTAGGGCTCACGGCGGCTTCGCCTGCAGGCTATGCCGGAGCGCTCTACTATCTGCTCGTCTACACCGTGATGAACATCGGGGCGTTTGGCGTGATGGCGTTCCTGGAGTGGGACGGCAAAGAGGGGCGGGAGCAGACGCTCGACTCGCTGGCCGGGATCGGCTTTCGCCGCCCGGTGCTGGGCACCGCGATGGGCTTCTTTATGTTCAGCCTGACGGGCCTTCCGCCGCTGGCGGGCTTCACGGGCAAGTGGTTCGTCTTCGCGCCAGCGGTGAACGCGGGCCTCACGTGGCTCGTCTTTATCGCCGTGCTGATGAGCGCGGTGTCGGCCTACTACTACCTGCGCGTCGTGTACGTCTTCTGGATGCTCTCGCCCGAGGAAGTGCCCGAGGCGGCGGAGGCGCAGCGCGCGGCCTTCCCGGTGCCGGCCTCCTCGATCGCCGTCATTGTGGCGTGCGCGGTCACGCTGCTGGTGCTCTTCGTGCTGTCGGGCAACATCATGGGCTTTACGGAGGGGCTCTTTCAGCAGGCTGCACGTATGGCGTCGATGCCGTAGCTTGGGTTGACAGGTTGAGAGGTTGGAAGGTCGGGGCGCTGGAAAAAGTGGCGCGCGCATGTGCCTTCGTCTTCAAACCTGAAATCCTTCAACCCCAGCACCATGAAAGAACTCATCCAAGAACTCATTCCGCACGCCCCGCAGATGGGGCTGCACGTCGCCCCCAATATGCCGGATGACAAGCGTCGGAATGCGTTGTCTGATTACGGCGACGGGATGGCTCCGGATGATGTGGTGGCCCTCTATGACGCGACGCTCACCGGCAATGCTAAAGACGGGGCGCTCTTCGCTGCGGATCGGATGATCTTCCAGAACACGGACCTAGAGGCGGCGCAGACGGTGCGGTATCGCGACCTCGTCGGCGTCGCGTCGAAGCGGCGGTTGTTGGGCGGGCGCAAAGTGGTGCTCGATGTGAACCGCGGGCGGGCGACCTTTCAGCTGACGATGGATTTCTCCGGGTCGGGCGAGGCGGCGCAGTACGTAGCGCGCTTTCTGGAGGAGGCGATGCACCGCTCGGCCCGGGCCGACATGGCGCGCGCTGAACCGGACGCGCCCGCCGATGAGCCAGCGACCACCGATGTCGACGCTGTGCGCACCGCCCTCGATGAGCTACGGGCGGACGGGCAACTCACCGAAGCGGATTACCACCGGCTCCTGCAGGCGTTGGAGGCGGAGGGAGGCGCCTGAGAGGCCCTGCGCTCGACTTCGGCCTTACGTCGCATGAGCATTCATCCTCATGGGCCGATGTTAGTTACCGGACCTTTTTGAGGTTGACGCACAAAAGAGCTTTCACGTCAAACTACGTAGGAAACTACCGCGCTTCATGCGTCTCTAAACACGTGGTCACGCCATGCATTTTGGATGTTAGGCGTTTTCCCTCAACGCCCTCAGATAAATGCCTGTCACGCAAGAGCACATCGAAAAGGCGAAGGAGGTCGCCCGCGCCTACGGCGCACAGCGCCTTATCCTCTTCGGCCGCGGGCAGAGCGACCCCAAGGCCGCGCACGATTTGGACCTCGCCGTCGAAGGCGTCGAAGGTTGGAAGATCTTCGAGATGGCCGGCCGCCTTGAGCGTGAGATCGACATTCCCCTCGATGTCGTGCCGCTTGATCCGCCGACGCCCTTCACCCGGCGTATCGAGGAGCGGGGGGAGGAGCTGCCGCTCGATGCGTAACTCCTCGACAGGCAACTCCTCGACATGCAAGGACCTGGAGGCGCTGCGCGAAGAGGTCGGCAATGAGC
>CAYFRX010000074.1:0-12655 GCA_964345515.1 uncultured Rhodothermales bacterium | reverse complement strand
GCAAAACGCTCAACGCAAAACGCTCAACGCGCTACGTATCCTTTGTACAGCGAGGCGACGCCGAAGGTGAGCGGCTGCCACAGCAGGTCGCGGTACCCGGCCGTCTCCATGTGCGCCAAGAAGTCGGGGCCGTCGGGAAAGGCGGCGACGGAGTCGGGGAGGTACTGGTACGCGCCGTCGTTCTGGGAGATGGCGCCGCCGATGCGCGGCAGGATGCGGCGTGAGTAGAACCGGTACAGCTGCTTGATCGGCGTCTGGCGCGGGTGGCTGAACTCGAGCACGACGAGCGCGCCACCCGGACGCAGCACGCGAACGATCTCGCGCAGGCCTGCGTCGAGGTCTTCAAAGTTGCGCACGCCGAACGCCACGAGCGCCGCGTCGAAGTCATCGTCCGGAAACGGCAGGGCCTCAGCATCGGCCTGTTCGAGCGTGATATACGGCGTGAGGCTACGCCGCTCGATCTTTTCGCGCCCGACGCGCAGCATCTCGGCCGACAGGTCGACGCCCACCACGTCGCGCGGGTGGAGCACCTGCTCGGCCTTGAGGGCGAGGTCGGCCGTACCGGTGGCGACATCCAGGATGCGCCGGGGTTGATCGGCCTCCAGGAGCCGGACGGCCTGCGTGCGCCAGCGTTGGTCGATACCCAGGCTCAGCACGCGATTGAGCAGGTCGTAGCGCGGCGCGATGCTGTCGAACATTTGCTCGACGTGCTCAGCCTTGCCACTGACCTCACCGATCGGAGGGTAGTTGTTCATGGTCGATTATCGGTTTCCGAGCGGTGAATACAGAATCGCCTGGAGCGTTCATATCCCGTTCGACCCCAAAGTGCGTCAATCACTCCTTAACTCAGCAGCTGCGTGAGCTTCAGCAGGTCGTAGTCGATATTTTTGGTGCGGCCCCACACGTTGCGCAGCGGGGTCAGCTTAATCTCGCCCTTCGTGAAGCCCACCATCACATTGGTGTGCCCGTCAAGCAGCGACTCCACGGCGGCCACCCCGAGCCGGCTGGCCAGCACGCGGTCGCTCGCCGTGGGGGATCCGCCACGCTGGGTGTGCCCCAGGATGGTGGCCCGCAGGTCGATGTCGTCGAACGCGTCGTCTCGGCGTAGCGCCTGCTCGATGCCGCGCGCGCCGCCAAGCTCGTCGCCCTCGGCCACCACGACGATCGTAGAACGCCGGTGGGCCGACATGAGCGATAGAATCCGGTCCTTGATCTCGTCGATCTCTGTGATTGTCTCTGGGATCAGCACGAGCTCGGCGCCGCCGCCAATCCCACAGTTGAGCGCAATAAAGCCGGCGTCCCGCCCCATCACCTCGATCAGAAAGAGGCGGTTGTGCGCATCGGCCGTGTCGCGAATCCGGTCGATGTTTTCGATGGCTGTATTGAGCGCCGTGTCATAGCCAATCGTGGCATCGGTGCCAAACAGGTCATTGTCGATCGTTCCCGGACAGCCTACCGTGGGGATGCCATGCTCTTCGCAAAACTTGGAGGCGCCGCGAAAGGTGCCGTCGCCGCCAATGGCCACCAGCGCATCGATGCCGTGCGATTTCACGTTTTCGGCGGCTCGCTTGCGACCGTCCTCGGCATGGAACCCGGCCGAGCGTGCGCTCTTGAGGATCGTCCCGCCCTGCTGGACGATGTTCGAGACCGAGCGGCGCTCCATCTCCACGAAGTCGCCGTCGATCATGCCCTCGTACCCTCGCCGGATACCGACGACGTCCAAATCCTGCGCGACGGCGGTCCGGACGATGGCCCGCAGGCATGCGTTCATTCCAGGCGCATCGCCGCCGCTGGTAAACACTCCGATGCGTTCGATGTCAACCATAGGGAAACGTGTTGATGACTGCCGTCAACGGGTTGCGTCGGGCTGCGGCTGAGCCGACCTCAATTTTGCGAGCCGGTAGGCGTGAGTGGACGCGCTACCACAATTCCGACTTGATGATCAATGTTCTGAACGTAGCGTTGAAGATCGGGCGAAACCACGACCCCCTCGGAAAGGGACGCATGCAGGAGGCGCACCCGGTCGCCCTCCTTCAGCACGAGCCCGGTGTGCGCCACGTCGAGGCCCTCGATGTCGGTCGCGAGGCCCACGATGTCGCCCGTCTGCAGTCGGTCGTACACGGCGCGGAGGCGGTCTTGTGGGATGTAATGGATCGGGGTGCCGGCCCGCTCGGCCTCCATGTCCCGGATGCACGCGTACAGGCTGTCGTTTTCAGCGAACCGCGGATAGGCGTCACGGTGGGTACTCATGAACGAGAGCGAGTCGCCGAGCGGCACGCCGCCCAAGTCGGCCGAGAGGCTGCGCACTGCACCGCGCGCGCCATTGCGGTCGATCCATTCCGTGAAGTAGTGCATGCGGCTGCAGTAGCCGTTGATCGAGCCGTGCCGGTAGCGCTGCTCGGTGAGGCGCTGCGCGAAGGTTGCATAGTCGTAGTCCTGCTGCACGACGCCGCGCGCCAGGGCGAGCATCGTCTCCACGAACGTCACGCAGTCGAACCCATCGAAGCGAACGACGAGCCGCTCGGTGGCGGGTTCGTCGAGCGTGCCGGCCCGATAGGGCGCGCCGAGCATCTCCTGCCCGAGCGTCGTTATGACCGTGCCGATGGGCTGTTCGTGCAGCGCCCGCTGCTGGGCCGTCGCCATCAGTATCTCGAAGCGCTCCTGGGTTGAATCGGGCGGCGTGGTGGCGGCAGCATGGGGCGTCGAGTCCGCGCGCTGGCAGCCAAGAAGCAGCCCGACGGCCAGCAGGCCGCTGAGTGGAAGAGCAAAACTGTGTCGCATCGCAACAGAGCGCATGTGAGCGTGGAAACCGAGAGCACGTAAGCGGGAGCGTCGCTTTCGTTTCACGAAGAATCCGATGCCGCCGCGCGGGGCCACCACGTGGCGTCGATCTGCAGGGCGCGGCGCAGGCGGCGCTCGTATTCGTCGCGCGGGATCTCGATCACCCCAAACTGCTCCAGGTGTGGATTCGCGTACTGCACGTCGAGCAACGCGTAGCCGCCCGCCCGCAGCTGGCGCACCAGATGAACGAGCGCCACTTTCGACGCGTTGCTCACCCGGTAGAACATGGACTCACCGAAGAACGCGCCCCCGATCGCTACGCCGTACAGCGCCCCGGCCAGTTGCCCCGCTTGCCAGCACTCCACGCTGTGGGCATATCCCATCTCGTGCAGCCCCGTGTACGCCGCAATCACCGGCGGGGTGATCCAGGTCCGCTCTCGGTCCGCGCACCCGCGGATCACAGCCTCGAAATCGCGATCGCTCACCACCTCGAACGGATCGTGCCGCACGAGCTTCGCCAGATTGTCCGGGACGTGAAACGCATCGAGCGGCAGGATGCCCCGCGGGTCCGGCGCGAACCACCCAATGGCGCCCGTCGCGTCGTCTCCCATCGGGAAGATACCGGCCTGGTAGGCTTGCAGTAACATCTCAGGCGTCAGCTTGTCCATCCCACCGCTACATATAATTCCGTATACATACCGAACTTACAAATTGGCACGACGGTTTGTATGTTGCCTCGCCGCGGTCTCGCCAACTCCCCCTCACGCCATGGATCGTCGCACGTTTCGCGCCCTCATCAACGACCGGGCGTTCGACATCACGCTGGAAGGCGACGCTCTCACCCTGAACGACGAGCCGGTCAGCTACAGCTTTGAGCGCGTGGGCGACGGGTATTTCTCGCTGCTGATCAATGGGCGCAGCGTCCCCGTCGTGGTGACCCCTCTGGACGACGGACGGGTCCGCGTCAGCATCAATGGGCGGGCGCAGGTCGTGCGCGTGCAGGACGAGCACGACCTGCTCCTCGAACGGTTTGGCTTGGCCGAGGCCGCAACCGATGCCGAACGCGAGGTGCGCGCCCCCATGCCTGGCCTCGTCCTGAACGTGATGGTGACCGCAGGTCAAGCGGTTCAGGAAGGCGATGGGCTGCTCGTCCTCGAAGCGATGAAGATGGAAAACGAGCTCCGCGCGCCAGCCGCAGGCGTCGTGCAAGCCATCCACGTCGCCACTGACGAGGCCGTCGACAAAGACGCCCTGCTCATCGAGATCGACACGGAGGAGGCATAGCTGGGCGCCGAAGCGCGCGCGAATATTTAGGAGACAGGGAATCGGGGAATCGGGGAGACAGGGGAATCGGAGATGGTTGGGCGGGGATCCGTTTCAACCTGCCAACCTTCAATCTGCAACCCACAACACGTAACCCACAACGCCCAACGCTTCGTGAAGACGCTCGTTACCGGCGCTACCGGCCTGATCGGCTCGACGCTCACGCATCAGCTCCTGGCCGAAGGGGCAACGGTCCGCATCGTGCACCGCCCTACCTCCTCGTTCGACCTGCTGAGTGAAGCGGCCGAGCGCGTCGAGCGCGTAGTGGGCGACCTGCTGGATCCGCGGAGCCTGTATCGCGCCATGGACGGCATGGATCGCGTGTACCACGCCGCCGCACTCATTGAGGCAGAAGGCAGCACCGAGCACCTCCGGCGCGTAAACGTCGACGGCACGGCCAGCGTGGTCAACGCCGCGCTGCAGGCGGGCGTGCAGCGCCTCGTGCACGTCTCCAGCATCGCCGCCCTCGGGCACCCGGAGGACCGCGCGGATGACATCGTGATCGACGAGACGAGTCCCTGGCGCCCCACCGTGGACGACTCGGCGTACGCACGCTCAAAGTACAACGCGGAACTGGAGGTGCACCGGGGCATCGCCGAAGGGCTCGACGCAGTCCTCGTCAATCCCTCGCTGGTGTTCGGCACCGGGCGACCCAGCACGAACACGCGGCGCATCGTGGATGCCGTGCGCTCGGGCTGGATGCCCGGCGTGCCGGACGGCGGAACCAACGTGGTTGACGTGAAGGACGTGGCCGCCGGGCTCCGCCACGCCATGGATCGCGGCACCACGGGCGAACGCTACATCCTGGGCAGCGAAAACCTGTCGTGGCACGAGATCGTCCGCACGCTGGCCGATGCGCTCGGCGTCGACCCGCCCACGCGCACGATCCCGCCGGGTGTGCTCACGGCCGCCGGCTGGGTCGCGGAAGGCACCGCGTGGCTCACCGGGCGCGCGCCGCGCTTCAGCCGCGCCCTCGCCCGTAGCGCCTCACGCTCGCGCTGCTACGACAACCAGAAGGCGGTCGACGAGCTTGGCTGTTCATTCCGCCCGTTTGCGGAGACGGCGCACCGTATCGCCTGCGACCTGCAGGCCGAGGCCGCGTAGCCGCCGTGGTCAACTGGGCTCCACGAACGGAACGTAGCGGCACACGCCCGGCGTAAAGAGTGCTTCGCGCAGGTCGGGGCTCAGGAAGACGCCCAGTGACAGCCCGCGCAAGATGAGCAGCCCCCCCACGATGGCCACGCCCACCGGGATCCACCGCTGCAGGCGCATCCGCCACTCGGCGCTAGCCAGCCGCCGCGCCACGCTGATCACGTACATGGCGGGCAGCGTCCCCAGCCCAAAGGCGGCCATGAACGTCATGCTCGTGTAGATGGAGCCAGCCGTTGACGCCGTAGCCAGGGCTGCGTACACAAATCCGCACGGTAGGAAACCGTTCAGCAGGCCCACGCCCAGCATGGCCCAGGCGCCGCCGCGCTTGTACAACGACTGGATGGGCCCGATGACGTGCCGCATGAATGAGCCGGCGCCCTGCTCCAGCCGCCCCAGCCGCCGCTGCACCCACGGCACCAACACGCTGAGTACCATGATGACACCCACTCCCAGCGAGAGCCACTGCTGATAGCCGGCCAGCGCCACGAGCAGGCCGAGCGCGCCGAAGATTCCCCCGAGGAGCGTGTAGGTCACGGCCCGCCCCAGATTATAGATCAGCCGCTCGGCCAAAAACCGCCAGCGCTGCTGGCCGCCGCCGGGCAGGCTCATCGCCAGCGGGCCGCACATGCCCACACAGTGGATGCTGCCCACAAACCCGAATGTGATGCCCGCGATGAACCAGTCCATGGCGACGGCCCCTCCACTACTGCGGCGGTTGCATGCGAATGGGCACGGCGAGCGTCCGCGTGCCGGCCCGGGCGAACTCGAAGTCGGCCCGCAGCGAATCGCCGGCCTGCAAGGTATCGTTCAGACGAATCAGCATAATATGCTTGCCGCCGGGCTCGAGCGCCACCGCGTCGCCGGACGGCACGGGCAGCGGGCCGATGGGCCGCATGCCACGCGTGCCGTCTTCGTTCTCGTATGACTCGTGGATCTCGACCGTGTTCGCCACGGAAGTGGCCACAGACCGGAGCGTGTCGGCCGAACCTGTGCCGTTCCCGATCCGCGCGTACAGCGCACTCATGCCGCCTTCTCCCCCGGGACGCGCCCAGGCGGCTTCGACGGTCAGTGCCCCTGACCTCACGGCGGACGCACCATCCGGCGCCGAAGCATCATCCGACGCGCAGCCCGCCAGCAGGCCGGCCCCCATCAGCAGCAGCCATCCGAAAAACAGGGTGCGCCTCATCGAATCGTCGATCCGTTGCGGAGTTTGTTGATGTCCTCGGCCAGAATCTCAGGCGGGGTGCGGCTGCCGCTGTAGTGCTGCCGGATGCGTCCTTCTTCATCGATCAACGTCACGAGATCGGTGTGGCTGATGAAGAAGATCCGCTTCCCATCCCCGGTGGTCGTTGTGTCGGTGACCTGATGGCGGATGCCAATGCGCCGCATCATGCGATTCACCGTCGACGTATCCCCCGTCAAGAACATCCAGTCGGAGTCGTCGGCCTCCCACGTTTCGCTGTAGCGCTGCATCACCGAGGGCGTGTCGCGCAGCGGATCGAACGTTACTGTCACAAACTGCACGTCGTCCGGCGCGCCGAGTTGCTGGCGTGCCTGTTTCATGTTGGCCGTCGTCATTGGGCAGACGTCGGGGCAGTTCGTGTAGATGTAGCCGAGCAGCACGATATCGCCTTCCGCGTCCTGCGGAAAGGCAACGGTGGCACTGTCCGTATCGAGCAGTTGATACGACGTGTCGCTGAGGTCGTCGATGACGTTGGGCTGCTGGCAGCCGATCAGTCCCATCGTCACCAAGACAGCCATGACCAGGCTCAGAATGCGAGGCATTGGATGCTTCATGATGCGGCAGCGAAGGTCGTGCTTTTCAATCTAAGTTGTGGCCTGCGCGGTAACGGTCCGAAAAGACGGCGGACAGTTGACGGAAGACCGCGTCGCAGAGGGGCCCGCCGGTGCCACGGCCCGCCGTCCGTCCGGGCACTACGAGAATGCTCCACAACGTAGGTTTTTTACTTCCTCTGAGGATTGTGGAAAGAGCCCAGTGCGGCTTTTCGTTCCCGCGCGCGGGATGAACGCCGCTGTTTTCGCGTCCAACTCGCGGGAAGTTTGCACAAGGTGCATAGTGGGGATGCCGCCGCGCGGAGAATCAGAATCGGACGCGCAGGTCGCCCCCCAGCGCGCGCCCGGGTTCGGGGATCGCTTCGCCCTGGAAAGGCCGCTGCACATTCAGCGGATAGGCGTACTGCGCGTCCGTCACATTTTCCACCCGCAGGATGAGGACCGCCCCGGATGCTGGCGAAAAGCCGAGCTTGAGGTCGAGCGTCGCGTAGCCGTCGGTAGGCCGCTCGCCGCGGATCCGGGCCACGCGGTCCTGTGCGGCAGCAAGGTGCGTCGTCGCGTCCAGAAATAGATCCTCACTGAATGGTGCCTGGATGCGCACGCCCACGTCGGCCAGGAGCGGCGGCACGTCCGGCATCGGCGCGTCGCGCGTCGCGCCCTGCCCCCGGAGGGAGCTCAGGCGGCCGTCCAGCGTCACGAGCGGATTGACGACGAACCGTCCGGACGCGTCCACGCCGTAAAAGGTAGCCGTGCCGTTCACGTAACGGTACACCGTCTCGGGGCTGAACGGCAGCAGCGGCTCGATGGCCGTCGGCGCGACGGTGATGTGATTACTGATGCGGCGCACGAAGCCATTGACCTGGACGTGCCCGCGCTCGAACGTGCCGCGCAGCCAGAGGTCGCCCTGTGTGCTGCGCTCCGGGTTGAGCGAGGGGTTGCCCTGCGTCTCGGCCAGCGACGACGTGCCGCCCGCCGGAAATCGATCGGCGTAGCGCTCCAGCGCGTCGGGCGGACGCGCCACAGAGCCCACCGCGGCAGACAGCGTCCACGCGGGCGTGAGGGCCGTCGAGAGCGCGAGCGCTCCACTCCACTGGAGCGTCGACGTGCGCAGGTCATCCGCCGAGAGCCCGCCCGCATTCTGCAGAAAGGCCGGGCTGACGCGATCGGCGTTGGCGTGCATCCAATCCAGGCGCACCGTCCCCGATGCGTCGACCGGTCCGACGGCGCGCGTGGCATTGGCGAAGCCCCCCACATCGGCCAGCGTGACATCGGGCCAGATCTCCTTGGTGGTGTAATAGGGCGGAACGGCCCCCGTCACGACGCTTCCATCCCGAAAACGCACTGAACGGGTGGCTGTGCGATGTGTGCGGTATGCATCGCCCCCCAGCGTCAGTCGCCATCCGGCCGCGGGCGCCAACTGTGCGGACAGGCGCCCGCCCACGTTCTGCAGTTCGGCATCAGCGGTGATGTCGAGTCCCGGCGAGCGCGCGTCGTTGAGCGTGAACGAACGCGCGGTCAGCTTGTCGTCATTGTTCATGCCGTGGAGCGTCTGCGCGGCGTAGCCCTGGGCCTCGACGTGGCGCACGAGCCCGAGGCTCCGGTCGAGCCGGTATGCTACCGTGCCGTACCCGCTCGTCAAGAAGGCCGCGTCCAGCGTCCGCCCCGGATAGCTGACATCGCGCTGGTCCTGCACGGCGCCGCGGACCGAGAGCCGCGAGACGTCCGACAGCGGCACGTCGACGCGGCTGTGCGCGCCGCCGGACTCAAACTGCGCGGGAATGGCGGCTCCCGCTCCGGCCGCGTAGTTTTGTCCCGTGCGGTATGCGCCCTGAATCCGATACGACGCGCCCAGGAGCGCACCGTGGAGCGCGCCGGCCGTCTCGGCGACCTGGCCATTCCCCCGGAAGCCGCTCTGCAGCGCGCCGGTGCCAGACGACGCCTCGAAGTCCGGCGTCTCCACGCGTAGGGCACTCAGGGCCCCGCTGCCCTGCATGAGGGCGTACGGTCCCTTGATCACCTCGACCCGCTCCACCATCGTGGGATCGAGCAGGCTGAGCGGTGTGCCCATCCGCCACGGCCCGCCGGCGAACGCGCGCGTGCCGTCCACGAAGACGCCGAGCTGCGCGCCCGACAGGCCGCGCACGATGGGATCAAACCCCAGCGCACCGCGGCGGATGGCGCCTCCCCCAGCCTCGTGCCGCAGGATCTGTCCCACGTCGACCGGGTTCACTTCGCGCAACCGACGGCGGTCGAGCACTGCCTGCGGCATCATGGCGTCGGTCGTAGGATCGACGACGGCGGCATCCACCTGCTCGGCCGTGGGCGTCAGCCGAAGCGTGACGCGCGCCGTTTCGCCGGCCGTGACCTCCACCGAGCGCCGGACTGTCCGGTACCCCATTGCATCCACCTGCACCGTGTACGTGTCGGCCGGCACACCCTCGATCTGGAACGCACCGTCTGATCCCGTGGCAGCGCCGAACAGCGTCCCGGCCACTACGACGTTGACGTCCGCGATGGGGGCCTGCGTGCGCGCGTCGATCACCCGGCCGGCGATGGCCCCGGTCGCCTGCCCCCATGCGGAGCCGACGCCGGCCAGGCTCAGCAGTAACGTCCCAACCAAACAGGCAACAGAGGTGACAGAAAACACACGATACCGGTTGATCATGAAAAGCGGCTGTCGTTGAATGGAGAGGGGTAGGCAACATACGAAAGGGTGTCCTCAAACGTCCCATCGCCCGTCGGTTCCACGCCCGGCCTCCCACGCCGCCTCTTTTCTCATCCATGAACCGAGACTTCATTCTCATCGCCCCTTCCGGCCCTCGCCCCTCCCGCACGCCGACGTTGGGCTGTCTCCTGATCGCGCTGCTGCTGGCAGGGGGCGGCTGCCACTCGGCGCCGCAGCCTGCAGACCCGCCCGCCGCGACGCTCCGGGAACAGCCCGTGCATGTGCTTCCGCTTCAGGGTCCACTGGCCCGCCCGGAAGCCGAAATATCAGGGCTCACCTGGTACGAGGACTGGCTCATCCTGCTGCCGCAATTTCCTCGTGAGGCGTTCACGGCCACGGAGGGGCGCCTCTTCGCGATCGCGCGTGACCGTATCGAGCAGGCCCTGGCCGATTCGACGGCAGCGCCCATCACGCCCCGCCCCATCCCGCTGTCGACCGTCGACCTCGACGCGCAGACGCCCACGTTCCAGGGCTTCGAAGCGATCGCGTTTGCCGGGAACCGCATGTTCCTGCTCGTGGAATCGACGGGCGACGATGCCATGCGTAGCTACCTGCTCCACGGACGGATGGCTCCCAACCTGCGCTCAGCCCACCTCGATGCCCGGACGGCGCGGCCTGTGCCGATCGTCACAACCCTCCGCAACATGAGCGCGGAGGCACTCTTCGTCCAGCACGACACGGTCGTCGCCCTCCACGAAGCCAACGGCGCGAACGTGAATCCGCGGCCACGCGCGCACCTCTTCGACCAGCAGCTGCGAGCGGTGGGTACGCGGCCGTTTCCCACAACCGAATACCGGATCACCGATGCCACCGCGCCGGATTCGGCGGGACGCTTCTGGGCCATCAACTACTTTTTCCCCGGCGAGCGCGACATCCTGCAGCCCGGTCCGGACTCCCTGGCGATTCGGTTCGGAACCGGCGCTTCGCACCGCCGCTCAGCCGTCGTCGAGCGGCTCGTGGCCTTCCAGTCCACGTCCGACGGCATCGTGCGCACCGACACACCGCCCATCACGCTTCGGCTCGCGTCGAGCGGCGACGGGCGCAACTGGGAGGGCCTGGCGCGCTGGGGCGATCGCGGTTTCCTGCTCGCCACGGATCGGTTCCCCCGCACGATGCTCGCCTTCGTCCCGCACCCGACGGTTCCATCTACCGATAGGTAAACTGCGTGGTGATCGTCAGGATGCGCTGCTTCTCGGCCGCCGCGAGCTTGGGATTCCGGATGATGTGGTCGCCCACCTGCACGACCCGCACTATGTCGCGGAGCATGTGGAAGGACACCTGATCGCGGAATTGCAGGAACGCGGCTTCGTTGTAGGGAAACGTCGTTCCGCTGTCGACGAGGATCCGCTCGTAGGTGTCCGGCTCGGTGAGATCGACGTAGAGTACGGGGATGTCGGTGTCGCTGGCACCGGGCGGTCGGAAGATGAAGTACAGATCCTGGATCTTGTACCGCGTGCCGGCGCTCGTCATGCGGAAGTGGTACGTGATGAACACATGCGTCGCGCTCGTCACGTCGAGCCCTTCCTGCGCGAGGTCGCGCTGCACCGCACCGAAGGTTGTGACGGGCGCGTCGGGGCTCTTGCGCACCGGGGCATTCTGCTGCTCCAGGGCCGTGGCCAGCGTGTCGAGCAAGGTGCCGGTGACGGCTTCTCGTTCGACAGGGGCGATCACCTGCACGGTTTGCCGCCACGCCGCCTGGGCGTGGCTGGGCTGCGGGTTCAACGCTGCGCCCGACAGGCTTACGGCGAGCGCGCTCATCCAGATGAAAAGTCGGGTACGTAGTGGCATGGTGGATTGGAGTGAGCTATGAAACAACAAAACCGAATGTGCGACTGCTCTCGCGGAGCGGCACCGGAATGCGCCGGCCGCGATGGTTGATGCGCACGATGCTTTCGAGCCGGACCGTGACTTGGTCGCCGGGCTTGGCGTCGCGGAGCTGCTGGGTGAGCACCAGCCGGCCGTTTTGCATATCGTAGACGCCCAGCTTCTGACTCGCTGTCAGGCCGCGCCGCAGGTACACACTCACCTTCTGGATGCGGTACCGGGCGTCGTCGGGATAGCGCTGCTTGAACTCGCGATCGGGCTCCACCTTGAAGCGGAGCATGGCCCGACGGCTGGAGAGCGGATCGCCGCTCGTCACCTCGCCGGACGGACCGTACACGCGGAGCTGCGGGCGCGGCGGATCGATCACGGCAAACTCGCGGTCGCCGAGGTACACGTCGTCGCCCGAGCGCTCCAAGTAGACGCGGACGCGGGCGCGGTCGCCGCTGGGGCTCAGCGTGACGGTGCGGCCGTTCACGCTGCCGCCACGGCTCTCGACGCGCAGCGGGCGGTTCTCCAGCCCCGGCACCGACAGCCGAATGCGGTTCAGGCTGTTCCGGTAAAGCGCTTGCGCCTGCTCGGTTCGCGCCACGATGGCCGGACGCCGCACGGTGAACGAGCCCGAAACCGGGAAGCGCTGCACGTCGCCGCCGAGCTGTTGGGCCGCGAAGTGGGCCTCGTACGACACGCGCCGCTCGGTCTCGCCGGGCGCCAGCAGGTCGTCCGTGTTCATCACGAGCGCCGAGTCGCCGAGCGCGGCCAGGTCGCCGTCAGCAATGAGCTGCGGGCGGATGGTTGAATCCTTTTGCTCGGCGGAGGCCAGTTCCTCAGCGGCCAGGAAGGCGCGCGCCTGAAACGGCTGGCCCAGTACGACGGTCGGCTCGCCCACCGACACGGCTTTGTACGTCTTCACGGCATACGTCTCCTCCGACAGGTCGAATGTGCTGACGGAGTAGAGCAGCAGCGGGAAGTACAGCGCCAGCATCACGTAGTATCGAAGTTGCTTTGCACTGCTCATGGATCTGGGAATGAATGGTTGAGCGTTGTGGGTTGAGCGTT
>CAYFRX010000073.1:0-12739 GCA_964345515.1 uncultured Rhodothermales bacterium | reverse complement strand
ATGTCAGGCAGGTTGCGCGCGATCTGGCCGTAGTCGAGCCCGTAGCCGATGACGAAGAGGTTGGGAATCTCGAACCCCACGTAGTCGAGGTCGAGGTCCACCTCCGTCGAATCGGGCTTGTGGAGCAGCGTCGCGACGCGCACCGAGGCCGGATCGTGGAGGGCCATCCGCTTCATGATATACTCCATCGACAACCCGGTATCCACGATGTCTTCCACCACGATGACGTGGCGCCCTTCCAGGTTCGCGTCGATCTTCTTGAGCTCCGTCACCTCCCCGCTCGACACCTTGGCCGCGCCGTAGGAAGACAGTTTCATGAAGTCAATTTCGCAGTCGATGTCGACGGCCCGCATGAGGTCGGCAATGAACATGAAGGCCCCGTTGAGCACGCCAATGAGAATCGGGATTTTCCCGGCGTAGTCTCGGTCGATGGCTGCTCCGATCTCACGGATGCGCGCCTGGATGGTGTCCGCGGCCAGGTACCGGCGAAACCGCTCGCCCTGACATTCGATGGTATGTTCCGACGTAGACGTGGACAGGTTCGTGAGATCGCGGGGGGCCGACATGTCGCGTGCAATTCGTTTGTGAAGATGGACGATGCCAACGTACAAATCGGCGGCGACGGATGATAGGGGTCAACCTCGCTCTGCCGGCGGCTCGAAGGTCATGCGGATCGCCTCGGTCGTATCGGGCCGGATACGCACCGGATGCGCTAGACGGTGCCCAACGACCCACACGATCCGCGCGCGATCGAGCAGGACGAGCACGCCTCGGCGCCGATGCGGGGGCACGTGCTCGTCCGTCAGCAAGTCGCTGATCTTTTTCGTGTGCGTCATGCCGAGCGGCTGGAAGCGGTCGCCGTCCCGCCACGGGCGCACTTCGATCGGTTCCTGGAGGGCGCACGCGTCTGCGTAGACTGTGAGTGGGGCCTCCTGCTTGAACGAAGGGGGCAGCGCCTCGACCGGCTCCACCCGCAGCGTCCCGCTCGGCAGCGCCACGTCCTCGCCGATGGGGACAGGGCGCGCGCTCGGCAGCGCAGGCGGAGCCTGGTCCACGAACCGAAGCGCGCCCCGCTCACGCCAGATCGTGCCCGCCGCGATCTCGATCCGTCGTCCAACCTGCGCCTCCAGCAGGTTCTCAACCTCTTCGGCGAAGGTGGCGTGGTAGGGCGCATCGGCCATCCACCGCGCCAGGGCTTCCAGGATGACGCGCCGCCGCCACACCGCCGGGAGCGCGCGGAGCGCCGCCGTGTCCAGCACGCCGCCCGAGTCGGTAGCCGTCGCGCAGCGGCTGAAGTGCGTCTCCAGCGCCGGCTCGAACGTTTCCGCGCGGTAGGCGCGCACGAGATCCGCCGCCCGCGCGATGCGCTCACCGGCCCCCTCGAAGTGCGCCTCAATCACCGGCATAATCCGGTGGCGAATGGTGTTTCGGTCGTACTTGATCGCCCGGTTGCTCGCGTCCGTGCGCCACGGCAGATCCTGGGCCTGCGCGTAGGCCTCGATGGCTGCGCGAGCCCCCCCCAGCAACGGACGCACCAGGTCGATGGACGCGTCATTACGAAGCGGGCGCCGCGGCGCCATGCCCGCGAGGCCCTCCACGCCGCTCCCGCGAAACAGATTCAGCAGTAGCGTCTCCGCCTGGTCGCCCTGATGATGACCCACGGCCACGCGGTCGGTGCCTTCCTCGGCCGCGCACCGCGCCATGAAAGCGTACCGCTGCTGGCGGGCCGCCTCCTGGAGCGAGCGCCCTTCGTCGGCCGCCTTCGCTTCCGGATCGCAGCGCGTGACGTGGACGGGAACAGGCGGCTGCTGCGCGGCACACCACGTCCGCACCGTGTCCTCGTCAGCATCCGACTCCGCCCCGCGCAAGCCGTAGTTGACGTGGGCGGCTACGACGCGGTAGCCCAGGCGCCGGAGCACATCGGCCAGCACCATCGAGTCGACCCCACCGCTCATTCCAACCACCACCCGCTGCCCGGTGTCAAGCAGGTCGTGCTCGCGGAGATCGACCTCCACTCGGGCGAGAAGCGACGACTCAGGAGAGGGCGCCATGGCGGCCAGCAGGGCCAAACGACGGGTCGGTTCGTTGTATCTCAGCGGCGAAACGCGCGCTCGATCTCGTCCATCGACAGGTTGAGCACGGTGGGGTTTCCCTGGGGATCGGCATACGGCATCTCGCAAGCAAAGAGATCATCGAGCAGCGCCTGGCGCTCCGGTGCGGACAGCGTGTGGCCGCGCGGGACGGCGTTTCGTCGTGCCAGGCGGGCGGCCAACGCCTTCCGGCGCTCGGACGCGTCGTGCGTGCCCGCCTCGATACCATCCATCAGGTCCCGGAGCATCGTGGCGGCGTCGCCGCGCTCCGCGTCGGCCGGGACGGCGCGGAGGGCCACCGTGCGGCCGCTGAGGCGCTCCACCTCAAACCCCATTGCTCGTAACTCCTGTTTCCATTCCTCGAATCGCTCGATATCCGAGGGCGACAGCTCCACGGTTTCCGGAAACAGAAGTTGCTGCGACTCGGCCTGTCCCGCCTGCGCCTGCGCGAGGGCGCGCTCGTAGAGCACCCGGGCGTGCGCCGCCCGCTGGTCGACCAGCATCATGCCCTCCTCCGTGGGCGTGATCAGGTACGTGTCGTGCAGCGCCCACGTCGGCGACGGCGCCGACGAATCGCCGGAGGACGCCGACGCGTCGTCCGGCGTGGTGGTGGCGGACGGCGCGGCCTCGGATCGGTCCCGCAGCCCATCGCCGTACAGTGCCTGCGAGACCTCACCCGGTGACGCGCTCGACGCCCGCTTGCGCGGTGACGAGAACGGCGCCGCGCTTGAACGAGAGGACGACTTGGACGACGATCCGCGGGTGGAGCGCGACGCCCCCCCTTGAGCAGTGCGTGGGCGAAACGGTTGCGGCCCGGCCGGGTGCGACGTGTCCTCTGCTTCCTCCAACCGATCAGGAGACAATGCATCCTCGGGCGAGCCATCGTCCGATGCAGAAAACGCGGGAGTTAGCTGATCCCGGCTGAGCGCTTCGCGGACGGCGCCGCGCAGAAATCCGTAGATGCCACTCTCGTCCTCAAACTTGACCTCCGCTTTGGTGGGATGCACGTTGACGTCAACCCGCCGCGGATCGAGATCAAGAAACAGGGCAAAGAATGGGAACGCCCCGTCCGGCAGCAACTCCCCGTACGCGGCGCGCACCGCGTGGCTCAGGTAGCGGCTCTTCACGTACCGCCCGTTCACGAACAGGAACTGATCGCCGCGGGTCTTCCGGTTGAAGGCGGGCTTCCCGACGAACCCACGGGCGGCCAGATAGCTGCTCTCATCGTCCACCGCCACGAGGTGCCCCTCATGATCCTCGCCCAGGAGGTCGACAACGCGGCGTCGGGTGCGGGTGAAGAAGTCGTCGGCGTCAACGGCTGCGAGGTCGTACACCGCATGCCCTTTGTGCTCCAGCGTGAACGCCACCGTCGGCTCGGCCAGCGCAATGAACTGGAACGTATCCGTGAGATGCTTGAACTCAGTGGCGGGCGTCTTCAGAAAGTTGCGGCGGGCCGGGACGTTGTAAAACAGATTTCGGACAGCGATCGACGTCCCCGGCGGCGTGGCACACGGCTCGGTGGTGGTGATCTCGCCGCCGTCCACGCAGACGCGGTAACCGACCTCATCCTCAACGCGCCGCGTCTTGAGCTCAACCTGCGCGACGGCGGCAATGGAGGCGAGCGCCTCCCCCCGAAACCCCAGCGTGCGGATCCGCTCCAGGTCGTCGACAGACTGGATCTTGCTCGTGGCGTGGCGCTGAAAGCACTGCGCGGCATCGGCCCGGCTCATGCCGCAGCCGTCGTCGATGACCTGGACGAGCGTGCTCCCGGCGTCCTTCACGACGAGGTCGACGTCGCGCGCGCCAGCATCGATGGCGTTTTCGAGCAGTTCCTTAGCCACCGAGGCCGGGCGCTGCACCCCCTCGCCGGCGGCGATTTTGTTCGCGAGCCGGTCCGGCATCACCCGAATGATGCCGTCCGTGTCGGTCGTTTCAGTCGCCATAGCGTAGCGCAGGAGCCGTGAGGTCGCCACCCGTCACCAGCCGGAGGCCGGCCGCGCGAGCGGCGCTAAAGCGTGTGGTAGATGTACAGCGTGAAAAGCAGGAGCCCAATGAGGTACAGGATGCTCGTCGGGTCGCGCCGCCGAGTCTTCCGGCTCACGCGCATCCGACGCTTGATGTCCTCGTCTTTGCTCGGATCGTAGAAGCGGGGCTCGTAGTCAAACTTGCGCGGTTTGCGGTTGCGGCCTCCGATGATCGCCATGGTGCCCTTGGGCTGATAAACGTGCGGTGGCTGGGATGTGAGGTGTACCTCGGCGCCGGGGACTGCGTTCCTCTGGACGGCGCCGCAGCCGCTCATGCGATGAGCCCCGCCACGTGGACGAGGTACAGATAGACGAGCGGCGCGACCAGAACCATCGCGTCAAAGCGATCGAGAAATCCGCCGTGTCCGGGCAAGAGGGTGCTAGAATCGTCGGCGCCCATGGCACGCTTCAGCTGACTCTCGGCCAAGTCGCCAAGCGGGCCAATCACGCCCCCGATGACGACGAGCATAGCAAGGTGGCCCCATCCGACAAACGTCCCGAGCGTGACCTTGAACACCACGGCAATGCCGATGGCCGCAATGAGGCCACCCACGGCACCCTCCCACGTCTTGTTCGGGGAAATCTGGGGGGCTAGGGCACGCCGGCCCAGGGCCCGGCCCACATAAAAGGCGAAGACGTCACTGGCCCACACGAGCAATAGCGTGAGTAACACGAGGTAAAACGCCTCGTCGTCCCCCACGGTAGCGCCGCGCGCCAGGCGCAGGCGCACCAGAAAGCTGAGCAGCGCGGCCGGATAGAATATGCCCAGCGCGGTGACGGCGAAGCTCTCCAGCAAGCCCTCATGCTCGAAGACAAACGGGAGGAGCGCCACGAGCGCTGCGCCCCCCAACAGGGCGATCGCACCGGCCGGCGGCCAGAGCGGCTGAATCACGACGAGGGCGCCGAGCACACAACCCCACCCTATCTGCGGGCGCACTCCGGCCGTCTCGGCGAGGCGGTAGAGCTCCATTTGGGCGAGGACGGCGATGGCGGCCACGAGTAGCCCGAACGGCCATCCGCCCCAGAAGGCGATGCCCACCACCGCAGGGGCGGCCACGATGGCGGTCAGGACGCGAAGAGCCGTGTTGCTCACAAAAGATGGGACCGGCCAGGCGAGGGAACGGGGTCAGCGCCAAACAAGGGCGGCACGTCAGCGGTCGTTATCCGGGTCCGGGTTCTTGAGGCTTTCGTTGCCCGAGTCCAAGGCCGACTCCTCATCGGGCGAATGGGCATCCTCGGCATTGGGATCAGCTTCCATGGCGGCCCGCTCCAGCTCCTCATCCGACACGAGTTCGCCTTCGATCAGGTCGACCGCCTTTTGGGCCTCGTCGGGGGGGACCATCACCCGGACGGCCGCCAGGTCGCCCACGGTGAGGTTGAAAGCGTGGTCGCGCTGGGTGAGCACGACGGCCGGAATGCCCTGATCATCCAACCGATCGCGGACGAGGTCGGCCTCGTAATCTGTTCCGGATGTGAAAACGGTGACCCAGTTCTGGTACTTATTCTCACTCATGGCGTGGGCGTTAGGTTGACGAAGGCGAATCAGAGGACTTCAGAGCAGGCGCCTGGGCCGACGTGTTCGCTAGCCGGTGCGCCGCATAGTCGTGAAAAAAGTACATCACCCCCCCAAAGGCGATAGCGCTTGGGATCAGGATATACCAGGGCACCTGCATTGTTTCTAGCGCCTGGGCGTCCAGGCCGGGCTGCTGCGCGGCGTAGTTGGCGGCCACCACCGAAAAGGCGTTGTTGGCGAAGTGGACGAGCACGGCCGGCCACAAGCTGCCCGTCCGCCAGGTGAGGTAGGCCAGATAGATGCCCAGCGCGCAGAGCGGGAGCGCCTGGGACAACCGCAGGTGGTACAGGCCGAAGATGATGCCGGAGCACAGCACGCCGCCTACCACGCCGACGCCCCGTTCGAACTGCCGCTGGGCGTATCCGCGGAAGAGCAGCTCCTCGCAACACGCCGGCACGACGGCGAGCATCGTAACGTTGAACGTGACCCCCAACCCGCCCTGCAACACCTTCTCGATGAGTTCCATCTGCGACCGCTCCAGCGTTTCGATGAACTCGGGCAGCGGGATGGATTGGTTCACGGCGCCCAGCCACTGCACCACCGGCGTCAGCACGATCAAGCCGACGAGCGCAAGCCCCATCAGCATGCCATCGGCGCGGCGGACGCGCAGGTAGCGCCACAGGTCGCTCGTGTGCAGCCGGGTGAGCACGAGCGCCACCACCCCGAGGCCGATGACTTGTCCGATGCTGTTCCCGATGATGAGCTGGCGGATGTTTTCCTCGAACAGGCGCGTCATCGCATCGGCGCCACTCAGCGCACTAAAATCTACGCCTTCTGCAAAAAGGAGCGCGAGCGTCGCGATGGGGGTGACGAACAGTTGAAACAGGATGAAGGCCGCGAGCAGGCCCAGCAATCCGGCGACGAAGGACCGGATGGCGTGCCCTCGGGGCGTCGCTCGCCCCTGCTCGACGGGGCCGTCGAGTAGAATTCGGCGCGACTGCCACGGATCGTGCAACGTGGGCGTGTTGGATTGAGGGGGTGGGCGGTCCATGAGGCAGCGCTCTGACGAAGTGATGGGCTGCGATCCATCACGGATGAGGCCCCAAAAAGTTGCCCGTCGTTTACGTCCGAGGGCGTGGATGCCCGTGATCGTCTCGAATCTTCGCTCCCGCTGCATCGTCGGAACACCACCTCGGCCCACGCCTTACATGGGAAAGCTAATTGGTATGGACAAAGGGCCACCATGCGCTCGTAGCTCAGTTGGAGAGAGCGTCGGATTCCGGTTCCGAAGGTCGGGGGTTCGAATCCTCCCGAGCGCACCATCTACCCCGCTCAGCATTCGCTGGGTGGGGTTTTCTGTTTGGGCCCCATTCGGGAGGAAAGCCCTGCAGGAAGAGCGCCGCACATCCACTCTGCATCAATCTGGATGACGTCCTCAGGCCGGGGCCACGCCCCATGTCCGATCCATCCTGTCCTGGCAGGGCCTTCGCGATGAAGCGCTCCGCCCCCGACCTGCCCATTCACGACACCGCCAGCCTGCCCTGGAGGCCCCCATGTTCAAAGGCATTCTTTCAGAAGCGGGCTCCATCCACGTCACATTTAAAGGCCGATCATAGCAATAGCGGATCTACCGGCTTCTTCTTTGGATTCGTTCCCAAGGGCGGCTCTCGCGGGCAAGAGGATGAGCAGTTCACGCCCGTCGCTCCAGGTGGCACACACACCGTCACGTCCACCGTCCCGGCGGCCTCGGCGGTGTGGTCCATCCAGATCCGCATCGACGTCCCTGACGACGAGGGCAGCGGCCGAGGGCAACCTCGCAGCCAGCGGCACGGAGCGGGGCACGCGCACCCTGGCGACGGCGGCGCTGAACCCGGCCAGCCTGTTCGGCGGCCCGAGCGAGGGTGTCGGCAGCGAGGGCGATTCGAACCAAAAAGACTCCCTCGCCGTGGCGCGCGCGAGCTTAGGGGACATCACCGTCATCGCCCCGATTGAGGACATCGACGAGGCCGAGACGCTCGACGATCTGGGCGGTGTTCGCGGCCGAAGGGGGCGTGGATCTGGGGTTCTCGAAGATCGTCGACAAGCAACGCCTTCAGGGCTCGACGGGCCTGTTGTTCAGCGCGGCGAACGTGGCCGAAGCGTTCGAGGCCGCGGCCGAAACGAACTACGTGCGGGGCCGGCTGTCCCTCAACGTGCCGCTGGCGCAGAACTACGGCCTGTCGATCAACTTCGCCGCGCCGATCATCGGCCCGGTCGGTCCGACCCTCAGCGTGAAGACAAATTGGCACCTCCTGCCCGGGTCGAATCAGTAGCCCACCAGCCGGGCGCCTCCGGCACCGCGTGGGACAGGGCATCACCTCATGACTCGCGCCAGAACATGGTCCAGCACGGCGTCAACGGGCCGCAGTCGGCGTCGCGGCGGACGTAGGCCTCGAAGCCCAAAAAGCAGAGCTGCTGGTGATCCTTGGCCAGCGCCAGGACGCGCTCGGTAGCCTGCTGCGACGCGAGCGTGAGCATGACCCCGTCCTCGGCGGTGCCGATCATGTAGTGGCCTTCACTCGTAGGTCCAAAATCCAAGTTGCCCGGCACGTACGCGAAGCATAGATCCGGCTTGGGCGGGGCGACCTCGGCCCCCGCGTCTCCGTGCCAGTAGGTCACGCTGTGCTCGGTCCCCAGCCCGATGATGCACTGGTGGGTGTGGCGCTGGGTCAGCTTGAGCATCTCTTCCGCCGTCGACTCCGACACAGAGGCGGCGATCGGGTTGCCGGCGTTGAGCACCGAGAAATAATCGCCGATGGAGCTGCGCCGGAGTTCAAGGGCTTCCCTTTGTAAGGTGCGGCAGATCACGTCGTCATACTCGGCCACCGCCGATGGGGCCCAGGGGTCGACCTGCGTGGAATCGGTCGGAGGGGCCTCTCCATCCGGGCCGCCCGTGGCCTCGGAGGTAATGAGCTTGGCCGGGGAGAAGAAAAACACCACGACGAACACGCCGATCGCCCCGCCGGCCTTGACCGACGAGCTCACCTCCACGCGCAGAAACCCGCTGATCGTAGTGGCCACCCCCGCGGCGGCCAGTGCGAGCACCACCTGGAAGACGCGCAACTGAAACGGTGAGGGCTCGGGGACGAAGAGGGCAACGACCACGATGATGGCCACAAAGGCAATCCCGAAGACGTAGGCCAGCCGCCGTTCGCCGGGCGCGCCGGAATCAGTAGACGGGTCCGGGGCAGGTGAGGATTCGCTCATGGCATCCGTGATGCTTCCGCAGGATCGGGATACGGCGCCTCTCGATGTTAGCCCCAGTATATTGCGGGTGCCAAGACAGATACAAGTTCTTGCTCCCATCCGTGCGTATTCTCGGCCGGATACGCCGAGACGGCGTCCCACCGGCGCCGAACGGAGCCTAACCGCAGGCCTTCTGCAACAGGTGGACGACCCGCCATCCTGACCGGCTCACCGCGACGGTGCGCAAGCAGGAGCGCAAGGGCCGCGTCTTTCTCGATTTCCTGCGCAACGCCTACGCCCAAAACACGGTGGCTCCCTACGCAGTTCGCGCGCTGCCGGGCGCCCCCGTGGCGACGCCACTGGACTGGGACGAGCTCGGTGCTGCAGCCCTCCACGCGCAGGCTTACACGCCGAAGAACATTTTTCGGCGGATGGGCCAGAAAGATGATCCGTGAAAGGGGATCGGGCGCCACGGCCAATCGCTAGAGGCCGCTCGGCGTCGGCTGAATCAGACCCTGTCCGCCTCATTCTGAAGGGCGAACGGGGGCAGCCCCCGCCGAACCCGAAGGCTGCCCGCCGACTCGATACGTCCCCGACGGTCACGAGTCCTCCTCGTGCTGGAGCGATTTCTCGGCCTCGGCGACGCGCCGGATCACATCCACCACCGTGTCGGGAATCACCGAAATCGAATCGATGCACGCCTGCACGAGAAACGCCGCGAACTCGGTGTGATCGCTCGGCGCCTGCCCACAGATGCCGACGGGCCGCCCCGCCACGTGCGCACGGTGAATCAGATCGGTGATCATATTCTTCACGGACAGGTTCCGCTCATCGAACAGGTAAGAGAGCTGTTCGGCGTCCCGCCCCACGCCGAGCACCAGTTGCGTCAGGTCGTTCGAGCCGATCGAGAACCCGTCGAACCGCCGGGCAAAATCCTCAGCCTGGATGATGTTGGACGGGATCTCAGCCATCACGTAGACCTCCAGTCCCCGCTTCCCCCGCTCCAGCCCGTTCTCGGCCATCGCCGCCAGCACGCGGTCGGCCTCCTCGGGGGTGCGGCAAAACGGAATCATCACCACGACGTTGTCGAAGCCCATCGTCTCGCGCACACGCCGGATTGCCTGACACTCCAGGGCAAAGCCGTCGCGGTAGTCGTCGCTGTAGTAGCGCGAGGCGCCACGCCACCCGAGCATCGGGTTTTCCTCCTCGGGCTCGAAGGCCTGCCCGCCGATGAGATCGGCGTACTCGTTCGTCTTGAAATCGCTCATCCGAACGATCACGGGCTCGGGATACTGGGTAGCCGCAATCGTGGCGATGCCCTCGGCGAGGTGATCGACGAAGTACTCGGTTTTGTCTTCGTACCCGCGGGTCAACGTCTCGATACGCGCCTTCGCCTCCGCATCCTCCAACGTGTGATAGTGGACGAGCGCCATCGGATGAATCTTGATCACGTTGTTGACGATGTACTCCATCCGCGCCAGTCCCACGCCCTTCGCGGGCAGCCGCCACCACTGCATGGCCGCCATCGGACTGGCAATGTTCAGCATGATGCGCGTCCGCGTCGTGGGCAGGTCGTCCAGGTTTACCTCCTCCGACTCGAACGCGAGCCGGCCGTCGTAGACGTAGCCTTCTTCGCCCTCGGCGCAGGACAGTGTGACCTCCTGCCCGTCCTGGAGCACGTCCGTCGCGTTGCCCGTGCCGACGATCGCCGGCATCCCCATCCCCCGGCTCACGATGGCGGCGTGCGAGGTGCGCCCGCCGTGATCGGTAATTACCCCCGCTGCCTTCTTGAGGATCGGTCCCCAGTCCGGATCCGTCATCTCGGTGACCAGGATGGCGCCTTCTTTGAACTGATCGATTTGCTCGGCGCTATGGATGACGCACACCTCCCCCGTCGCGATGGCACGGCCGATGCTCAGTCCCGTCACGAGGCGCTTGCCCGACTCCTTCAGCCGATAGTGCTGAAGCTGTCCCTCCGTCATCTGCGACTGGACGGTTTCGGGCCGGGCCTGCACGATGAACAGCTCTTCGGTCTCGCCGTCTCGCGCCCACTCGATGTCCATCGGCCGCTCGTAGTGCCGCTCAATGATGGCCCCCCAGCGCGCGAGCTGGAGCACCTCGTCGTCGGAGAGGACATACGCGGAGCGTTCCGCTTCGGTCGTCTCCACGTTTTTCGTGGTGGCGTCCCCCTCGGCGTACACCATCTTCTGCTCCTTGGCACCCCGCCGCTTTCCGATGATAGGCACCAGCGAATCATCCTTCAGAAACGGCTTGTAGACGGTGTACTGATCGGGGTTGATGGTGCCCTTCACCACGTTCTCGCCTAGTCCCCAAGCCGCATTGATCAGGATGGCCTCGGGGAAGCCCGTCTCGGTGTCGATGGTGAAGAGCACGCCGGCTTTGTCGGCGCGCACCATCTTCTGTACGCCCACCGACAGCGCCACGTCCATGTGGTCAAACCCCTGTTCCTCCCGGTAGCTGATGGCTCGGTCGGTGAAGAGCGAGGCGTAGCACTTCTTGCACGCGTCCAGCACGGCCTCGGGGCCGCGCACGTTCAGGTACGTCTCCTGCTGCCCCGCAAAGCTGGCCTCCGGCAAATCCTCGGCCGTGGCGCTGCTTCGCGCCGCGATGTCGATTGCATCGGCGTCGTACGCGGCACTCAGGGTTTCGTACGCCTCGCGGATGGCCGCAGCCAGCGCCTCCGGGAAGGTGCCGCCGCGGATCCGCTCCCGGATCTCGGCGCCCGCTTCGCTCAGCGACTGCTCCCCGTCGTGAAACCGGTCCAGGGCCGTGCGGAGGGGGGCCTCTAGGTCGTTCGCCGCCAGGAAGTCCCAATACGCGTCGGCCGTCGTGGCAAACCCGTCCGGGACGCGGACGCCCGCCTCTTTGAGAGCGCCAATCATTTCCCCCAACGAGGCGTTCTTCCCGCCGACGAGCGCCACATCGTCATTGGCCAGTTCCTCAAAGAGGCAAATATACTCTTGTTTTTGGGCGACAGCAGCTTTACTCATAACGTCTCTCGTTCTTCGGTTGGTGGATGATAGGCACGTTGCACAGTTTACCGAGCCGTGTACCCGCCGTCGATCACGAGTTCGGTACCGGTCACAAATTTGGATTCTTCCGAGGCCAGGTAGAGGATGCCGTTGGCGATGTCGTCGGGCTCGCCGACGTGGCCAATCGGATGCAGCTTCTCAAGTTCGGCGCGCCCGGCCTCCAGATCCCCATTCTCCCCGCTGAGGTAGTTTTCGACCATGGGCGTCCAGATGAATCCGGGGTGGACGGAGTTAACCCGGATCTGGTCCTCGGCGTACAGGAGCGCGTCGGTCTTCGTCATTATCCGCACGGCCCCTTTTGAGGCGTGATACGCTGGGACGTCCGGCGCGCTGATGATGCCATAAATCGAGGACAGGTTGATGATGCTCCCGCGGCCTCGCTTCTTGATGTGCGGCACGGCGTGCTTCGTGCAGAAGAACACGCCCTTCACGTTGACCGCCATCACTTCGTCCCACTCAGCTTCGGTGAGCTCATCAGTGGGCTTGTCCGTTCCCGAAATGCCAGCATTGTTGACGAGCACGTCGATGCCGCCGAATGCATCGGCGATGTCATCGAACACCTGCTGTACCTTGTCTTCCTGACGAACGTCCAGGTGCCAGAACTGCGCCGTGCCATTGGCCTGGATGATGGATTCGACGACGTCCTGTCCCTCATCACTGTTCACGTCGGTGACAGCAACCGTGGCCCCCTCGCGCGCCAACAATTGCGCCGTGGCTTTGCCAATGCCTAGCGCCCCGCCGGTCACAATCGCGACTTTTCCCTCTACGCGTCCCATATGCTCTGTTGTGTATCGATGGTTGATGGGAGCGTCCAGCCCCTCAACGGCCGGACTC
>CAYFRX010000072.1:0-12903 GCA_964345515.1 uncultured Rhodothermales bacterium | reverse complement strand
CCCCCATCTTTGACGCGCGCCTCGTCAGCGACATGTCGCGAGCCGCTCTTCCCACGCGCGGCTTCCTGGAGGAACCTCCCCAACCCCCCATTTTATATATAGACAGCCGTTGCGGCATATGCTCCGTCGCACCAACTCCCTCACGCTACGTCCGTAGCTCCCATGACCAAAGCTCTTCTGCGTCACGCGCTCCTGCTGGGCATCAGCATGGTGCTCCTCGTCTCAACAGGCCACGCGCAGTCGGCAGATCTCGATTCGACGCTTGCCTCGGTCGACGAGCTGCGCACCGAGGGCGACTTCCGGCAGGCCCTGGCGACCCTGAATGGCCTCCGGGCCGATCCCCCGACCGATGCCGGCGTGCTGTGGCGCCTGTCCCGGACGAAGGTCGACCTCGGGGAGCAACGCACGCAGGAGGACGAACGCGCACGATTTTACCGAGAGGCCCTCACGCACGCCGAAGCCGCCATCCAGGCCGATTCGATGGACGCCCGCACGTACTTGGCGGGGGCCATCGCAGCCGGTCGTGTGGGACTGATTGCCGGCACGCGCGAGAAGGTCGAGATGTCGCGGACCGTGAAGGAGTACGTGGACCGGGCCATCGAGCTCAACCCCGACTTGCCGGCGGCCTATCACGTTCGGGCCCGCTGGCACTATGAGGTCGCCAGCCTCGGCTTTTTCTCACGGACGATCGTGCGGGCCGTCTACGGCGGACTGCCCGACGCGTCCTACGAGGCGGCCGTCGAAAACTTTGAACGGTCGATTGCGCTGGACGACCGCGTGGTCGACCGCCTCGAACTCGGCCGTACCTACCTCGCCATGGATCAAGAGGGGCAGGCGCGTGCGCAGTTGGAAACAGCCCTGACCCTGACCAACAAGGATCCGGACGATCCGCAGTACAAAGAAGAAGCGCGTGAATTGCTCGATGAATTGAGCTGAGGCGGCATGTTACGTGCTGCACGGTGCGCGCGGCTTTGGGATAAGTGTCCTGTTTGACGTATTATAGACGCTGCAGGCTCATCCTGGGCCTCGTTTCCACGACGAATGCATGCCACTTATGAGACCACTCCGTCGCCACACCCTGGTCTTTGTGTTGCTTCTGGCTGTCGCCGTCGGCTGTGATACCGTCGTACAAGACGAAGCCGAGCCGCCCGAACTGATTCCGGCCCAGGCGTTCACTGTGCAAACGGCCCTGTTCCAGCAAAGCCGGTCGGGCGCGGCGAAGATCGGGCCGCACTTCATGGCGGCCGTGATGCGGGCCTGGCCGGTGGCCACGATGCTCGATACGCACCTTGAAGCGCCCGCTCGGCTCACGCAAGCGGCCCTCGCCGAAGCGCCAGCCATCAATCGCAACGGTGCATGGGTGTGGACCGGGACGGTGCCCATCGACGGCCAACCGGTCGCGTTCACCTTGACGGGGCGGCCGATGGGCGATCAGGTCGATTGGCGCATGGAGGTCGCTGCGCCGGAGCCAGCGCGCTCGCAGCAGGAGGAGGCCGCCGCGCCGTCCCCCCCGGAGGCCGCTCGGTTCCTCGACGAGTCCTCGCTCGGCGATGAGACGTCGCCCACGTCGTCGCCTCCTTTCGGGGCGTCCTCAACGTCGGATTCCACCGCGACGGACAGCACGACGCAGGAGGCGAGCGGAGGGATGCAACCCGATGGCCCGTCCGAGAAGGCGGTGCCCGAGCCCGCGCGCTCCACGCTGTCGCAGGACATCCAGGCGGCGGATAGTACCTTCGTGCTGTACACGGCGAAAACCGACCGCAAGGGGCAGCGCGGAAGCTGGCGCTTGTACGACACCGTCGACGGGGAGCGCACGAACGTGCTGAATGCGCAGTTCAAGATCGAAAAGGCGACCAAAAAGAAGGTCACGCTTCACGTGCCAGCGTCCGCGCCCGAACATGGCGGGGATTCAGTCGTCTATGCGCACGACGAACATCAACGCCGCTTCCACTGGACGCGCGGACGGGCGCGTCAATCGCACCGTGTCACCTGGAATGCCAACACCCACGAGGGGGCCATCACGGCCACCAACTACAACGAGGGCCAGAAGGCATGCTGGGGGAACCAACTGGATGATGCGGACTGCACGTCCGAATAGCGCCACCAGCCAGTGGGTGCTGCGCTGATCCCCACGTGTGCCGCCGATAGCTGCCTTTCGTATCGTCCCGCCCGATGCCGTATTCTGCCGAGATCAGCCGCGAATCGCCTACCGCGTTTCTCTTCGTGCTGGACCAGTCGGCATCGATGCAGGATGCCTTCGGCGGGGCCGAGCAGAAAGGCGACGCCGCCCCCAGCAAGGCCCGCGTCCTGGCCGATACGGTGAACCGGCTCCTCCAAAATCTCGTGCTGCGGTGTGCGAAGGAGGACGGCGTCCGCGATTACTTTCACGTCGGCGTCGTTGGATACGGCGAGCGCGTGCAACCGCTCATCCAGCCGGCCGAGTCCGTCGATGCAACCGCCGATCTCGTTCCGGTAAGCCACCTCGCCGAGCGCCCGAAGCGGATGGAGGAGCGGGTAAAGACGGTGACTGACGGGGATGGCAACGCGTCCGAGCGCCGCGTGAAGTTTCCCGTATGGTTCGACCCCCACGCGAAGAACGGCACGCCCATGTGCCAGGCCCTGGACCTGGCCGCCCGGCTGGTGCGCCAGTGGATCGACCATCATCCCGGCAGCTTCCCGCCCGTCGTGCTCAACGTCACCGACGGCGAGGCCACCGACGGCGATCCGCTGCGCTTTGCCCAGCAGCTCCGCTCGTTTGCCACTGACGACGGCGACGTGCTGCTGTTCAACGTGCACCTCTCCGATTCCGAAGAGCCGGCCGTCGAGTTGCCCTCCAGCCGCCAGGAGCTGCCCCGCGACGATGAGCACGCCGAAGTGCTCTATCAGATGTCGAGCCTCCTGCCGTTTTCGATGCGGTCGGCCGCCGAGCAGGAGGGGTATTCGGTCGACCTCGATACGCGGGGATTCGTGTTCAACGCCGACCCCGTCGCGCTGGTGCGGTTTCTGGAGATTGGAACGCGTCCGAGCAACCTCCGCTAGCCGTCATGGGGCTTCCCGTCGATCACAAAGCGGATGCTGGAGCCGTGGCGGACGTGGCCGCGTTTCGCGCTCCCAAACGCGGCCACACGCTGGCCGAGTGCGAGGATGCTGCCGCCACATCGGACGCCAACACGTGGCCGCTCCACGCGGCCGTCGCGGACGGGGCCACCGAGGCAGCGTTTTCGCGGCAGTGGGCTCAGCTCCTCGTGGCGGGATGGCTCGAAGACACCCCCCTCACGTCGGCAGACTTCACAGCAGCCGTGCCGGCATGGCGCCGGCAGTGGAAGCAGGACGTTGCAGGACGCATCCGGGGCCGGCCGTGGTATGCGGCGGCCAAGGCCGAACAGGGCGCCTTCGCTGCGCTTCTGGGCCTGACGATCCACGCGTCAGGCACGTGGCAGGCTGCCTGCATCGGCGACTGCGACCTCTTCCAGCTTCGCGGCGAGACCGTGCGCACCGCGTGGCCGTTCAGTGATCCGGAGGCGTTCACGCAGCGTCCCACGCTGCTCGCCAGTCGGTCGGGATCATCGGGCGGGGCTCCAGAGATCGCGCAGGGCACGTGGACCGCCGGCGACACGTTCCTGCTGGCCTCGGATGCGTTAGCGGCCTGGCTGCTGCGCGTTGGCCCAGCGGCCGGACGCCAGCTTGCGGCTGATTCGTTCGAGGAGACGATCCGCTCCGCCCGAGCGGATGGCGCGCTTCGGAATGACGACGTGGCACTGATCCGCATCACGGTCCACGCAGATTGACGGGCCGCCGCGTTTCCTCATCACCCGTTGTCATCGGCACGGCTTGCAGCTCCATGCCCACCTATCCCACCCCGAGCGAGTATCAAGAGGCGGTCCAGTTTCCGGCGGACGCCTTTCGGGATCCGGAGCTGCAGCAGGCCCATCCTGATGAAAATGCACTGGGGCTCCCGCAGCCGATCACGGGCAACTTCGCGGCCGTCTTTCCGATGACGAACCGGGCGGGGCAGCGCTGGGCGGTGAAATGCTTCCTCACCGACGTGCCCAACCAGCGCGCGCGCTATCGCACCATCGCCGAACACCTCGACGCGCACCCGCTCCCGTACACGGTCGACTTCGCGTATCAGGACGAGGGTATCCAGGTCGATGGCACGGCCTACCCGATCCTGAAGATGGAGTGGGTGGATGGGGTACCCCTCAACCGCTTCGTCGCTGAGCATCTGGAGGCCCCGGACCGGCTCGCGCAGGTGAGTGCGGCATGGGCTACGGCCATGGCTGCGCTCGACGAGGCCGCCATTGCACACGGTGATCTCCAGCACGGCAACGTGCTTGTGCGCACCGACGAGGACGACGTCCAGCTCACCTTCGTGGATTACGACGCGATGGTCGTGCCTGGGCTCGAACAAGATGTCATCCCGGAGGTGGGCCATCGGAACTATCAGCATCCGGACCGCACCGAGCAAGATGCGGGCAGCTCCCTCGACCGCTTTCCTGCGCTGGTCATCTTCACGGCCCTGCGCGCCTGCATCGCTCAACCCGGTCTGTGGGCGCGGTTCGATACGGGAGAGAACCTCCTCTTCCGCGACGCGGACTTCTACAACCCATCGGCGTCTGTGCTCTTTGAGAAGCTCAATGACGAGGCGTCGGTCCGTCCGCTGGCCGAGGCGCTCCGGAAGGCATGTTACGTGGAGCCCGAGGCCGTTCCGCCGCTGGCAGCGATCCGTGCGGGGACGACCGAAACCAACTGGTACGCGGTGCAACTGGCGGCCGCGCGCCGTCGCCAGGCCCGCTCGCGTGCGACGCGCACCGGACGCGAGCGGTGGTTTTTGCCAGCAGCGCTCGTCACGGCCCTTGCGAGCCTGGGGCTGTGGATCGGAGGCTGGCCGCTGGCGGCCGCAGGTCTCGTGGGCGGTGGCGTCTTGGCCGGAGCCTGGAGCAGCTGGCAGGGGTACCGGCAGGTGTCCGCCGTGCGCCGCCATCGTCGGCTCGATGAGGAGGAGGCCCGCTTCGACGAGCTGCTTCACAACCTGGAACGGCAGATCGAGTCGCTACAGGCCAAGCAGCAGGCAGTCCAGGACACCGTTGAGGAGCGGCGGGCGCGTCGGCTGCGCGAGACGCGCGAAGAGGCGATCTACGACCGGCTCAAGCATCACTTCATTGGCGAGGCTGCCGGCGTGGAGGGCGTCACCCACAAGCACGTCGTGCGACTCAAGAAAGCCGGTATCCGGACCGCGTACGAGGCAAAGCCCGAGCGCCTCGAAGCATTGCGCACATTGGGGGATCGCACGGCGGCCCGTATCGCGATGTGGCGCGCGGCGCTCATCGCGGAGCACGAAGACGCGCTACCGGAAACGCTGTCACCGGCTGAGGAGCGGCGCATCCGGCGGTACGTGGAGCGACGTGTGAGCAACCTGGACGCTGAGATCGCCCGGGCCCGGGCCAAGATGCGCGTCCAGCACGTCGAGCGGGAGCGCGTGCGCGCTCGTAAGGAAGAGATCCCCGCCCTCTCGTTGGGTCGATACATGCGGTATCTATTCCGCCTCGGTACCCTGCCCGAGCAGGCGACTCGTCCGACGTCCGCAGGCGCAGCGCCGAGCGAAGAGAAGCAGCCGGCGGCGCAGCCCCGCGTGCCGGCGCCCTCGGCCCACGACGATCGCCCGTGGTGGGAGCCCAGCGGGTAGGCGGAGGGGGTTCAGTCGAGCAGGTCTTCGACGTCGTTGAGCGCTTCATCCGCGCGCTCCTCGGCGTGCTCGCGCACGAGCGTGAGGATCGCCGAGTGGGGGACGATGAGGTAGTCGGTGTCCTGGTACCGGAGTCTGATCGCCTCCTGGCGCAGAAAAAACGCGTAATCGCCGGGCTGCGCCTGCAGCGGGAGGTAGCGGACGGGGGTCTCGCTCTCCTTCCACGTCTCCGTCTCGGAATACTCAGGGTTCTGCGTCAGGTAGCCGGGTCCCGTCTTCACGACTCGTCCACTGCGCACGTTTTCTTGCTCGGCCACGGAGGCCGGGAGGACGAGCCCGGAGTCCGTCTCCTGCTCGCCAACCTGCGGTTCAATCAGCACGCGATCGCCGACGACGATAAGCTCGCTCATTCCGGCTTTGTCTCGTTTATACATACAGGCACCGAGGGGGGCGCATCATCTTGTGCCACACGGCTAACGGACGACAAAGCCGGTAGTTCAACGCGTCAGCGTGAGGCTGGAGAAGCGCTGAGGGAGGCGCCGCCGGCGCACCCCCAGAAAGGCTCAAATGATCCGAAGTACGAAATACGCGATCAGGCTCACAACACCGGTGGCGATGGTTGTCAGCTGGATTGCGCGGTCAACTGGGTTTTTCATGGTCAAAAGTTGGGTCTTGGGATGGATATGACCGCTGAGGTCGTCCCGCTTGGACGGCCCCTTCAAGTGGGATAGACGCCTCTATTTCGACGCACATTGGCGTTGCACTGTAACATAACCCAGAAGGGTCTGAATGTGTAGTAATTACCCTTTGATAACAATACTTCCCAGTTCGTCATAAGGGCGGCATCCAGGCGGCCTTGGGGCAGCGCCGAAAGCGGGTGCCCAGGACACCCTAAAAACGGCGTCTGGGGCGATTCAGCGGGGATTGGAAGGAACGTGGGCGCGCCTCGGGGCGAGACCGCGCCGACTGCACGTTTAGTAAACCCAAATTCCCTGCCGACGTGCACGCCCGCATAGCCGATACGGCTTGCCTGCCCGTTTGCTATGGATCATTCGTTGGTCCGTAGCGGCTACTCGTGAGGGATTGGCACCACCAGAGCGCAAAAAGGCGACTCCTGTGGAGACCGACCTCTGCGATTGAAAACCAGGGCGCCGACGGGCACGTTGGCCTGTCGACGGACGCTGGCCGCGTTACCACTCGTATTCTTCTTTGGTCATGTCCATGTCGACCGGCACGGGGTAGTTGGCGGTGAAGCACGCGTTGCAGTAGCCGAGGTCGCTCGGATTCGCCTCGCGCACGGCTTGCATCAGGCCGTCCACGGAGAGATAGGCCAGGGAGTCGACCCCGAGCCAGTCGCGAATCTCATCCACGCTATCGAACTGGTTCGCGAGGAGTTCGTCGCGGTCGGGGAAGTCCATACCGTAGAAGCATGGGCTAATCACCGACGGCGAAGCGATCCGGAAATGGACCGACTTCGCCCCGGACTCGCGCAGCATGTTCACGAGGTAGCGCGCCGTCGTGCCGCGCACGATCGAGTCGTCCACCACAATCACGGTGCGATCGCGCAGCAAGCCTTCCACCGTGTTAAACTTGCAGCGAACCTTCATCCGCCGCTTGTCCTGGCCCGGCGCAATGAACGTGCGGCCCACGTAGTGATTGCGGATGAGGCCGATCTCAAAACGGCAGCGGTAGCCCAGTTCCTGGCACTCCATCGCATAACCCAGCGTCGCCGTGTTTGCCGAATCAGGCACGGGGATGACGATAGGCGTCTTCTCCTCGTCGTCGACCTCTGGGACCGGCGCCTCGTGCGCGAGCCGGACACCCGTGCGACGCCGGACTTTGTCCACCATCTCGCCGAAAATCTTCGAGTCGGGACGCGAGAAGTAGACGTACTCGAACACGCACTGGCTCACGCCGTGCTTCCGGGGCACCTCGTAGCTCTTGAAGTCGCCATCAATGCAGCTCTCGCGGTCGATCACTAGCACCTCGCCCGGCTGGATGTCGCGCACGTAGTCGGCCCCGATCATGTCGAAGGAGCACGTCTCGCTCGCCACGCAGTACGCGGCGCCGCCGGGTTGGTCGGGATCGCCAAGCCGGCCCAGCGCCAGCGGGCGGAAGCCATTGGGGTCGCGAACGGCAATCAGCTCGTCGTCCGTGAGCATCACAAGCGAAAACGCCCCTTCAACTTGCATCAGGGCGTCGAGAATCTGGTCGATATGTCGCTGCCGCCGGCTTTGCGCCGTGAGGTGGAGGATGAGCTCGCTGTCGCTCGTCGTTTGGAACAGCGTCCCGCGTTCACTGAAGCTCTTTCGCAGTTCGCGAGCGTTCGACAGGTTGCCGTTGTGAGCGAGGGCCAGGTTGCCCTTTCGGTGGTGCACCACGAACGGCTGGATGTTGGACCGGTTGGTGGCCGCGCCACTCGTCGAGTAGCGGTTGTGGCCAATGCCGGCGTCGCCCAGAAGCTTCGTCTCAAAGAGCTCGGGGTCGTCGAACACGTCCAGGACGAGCCCGAAGTCGCGGTGTGAGGGCATGACGGGGCGCTGCTCAGCCTCGTCGAAGGTCGACGTGACAATGCCCGACGATTCCTGCCCTCGATGCTGTAGCGCGTGCAGTCCGTAGTAGATGTGACGGGCGGCGTTGGGGTCGTTGAAGATGCCGAAGATACCACAATGATCTTTGACGTCGCTCATGGGCACAGCTGCGGAGGCCGCTGTTGGTGTGGGGGATGAACGAGAACCGAGCGTGCTAATGGTTTGGGAACATGCACGTCCAAATTATTGATCCTCCAAGATTATCGAAAGACCGAATCGCGGATCGGCGGCGGTGGTCCTTCGGGAGGCCAACCGAGGGCGCCGTCAGAACGCGATCACCCCCACGGCCAGCGCAATGCCCAACGCGTCCGCCACCAGGTCGCGCGTGCTAAACTGCTGCGTCGGGCCCGCGCGCCAGTCGTACAGTTCCTTCGACAGGCCCACGGCGGCGCTGGAGCCCGCCGCTACAGGAAGCGCAGCGCGGTTCGACCAATCGGCTTTGTCAACGAGCACGTACTGTGCGCTGAGCGTCCACAAGAAGCTGAACGTCAGGTGGTGGAGCTTATCGCGCGCCAGCCAGCGGTCCGGTCCGAGAGCCGAAGCGAAGGAAACGCCCGCCGTGGTACGCGGCGTAGCCGACGCGAGGTGCGGAGGGGCGAAAACGGTCAGCGAATCTGAGGTCGACGAGACAGGGGAGGCTGCCACGTGGCGGGACAGCCAGCCGCTCATCAAAAGCAGCAACACGCAGAGGGGTAGCAGGCAGGTGAGGCCAGACGCGTGGCCATCCGGTCTCGAAGTGATGCGCATCGGAGCGATCCCCCCTGTAGGATGCGAGCACAGGTTCATATGACAGGAGATGGGTCTTCTTCCCGAGTGAGTCTGTAGAATGCAAACCCTGCTCCGCCGAAGAGGATGGCCCCGGCCAGCAGGAGAACAAAGACACCGCTGGCGGGGGACGTTTCGAAGCGCACGGAAACGGTTTGCCGGGTAGCCGCGTCGGGGCTGGACAGTTGCACGATACCGGCCGAGGTGGGCGTCCAGGTGACTGGTCCCGTGGTGGCGGTCAATCGCGTCGTGTCGGCGATGCTGCTGCCAGGGCGATACGTCACGATCACCGTGTCAGGCGCTTCGGCCCTGAGTGTCACAGGCTGACCAACGGCGAGCAGCGGGTTGTTGCCCTCGACAAACTGAGCACGAGCCGGTAGCGCAGAGAGCAGCAAACCCGCGAGTCCAAGCAGGACCAGGCCTCGGAGGTGCAAAAACATTGGGGATCAGGATGTCGATTCGGTTTCGAGGGAGGAGGCAGCGACCGGAGAACCCGGGGGACGGGCGTAGGACCGTCCGAAGGTAAGGTAGCTGGCGACCAGAAGGGTGCCGACAAGCCAGATGACAGGGATCACGTACGGGATCCAGCCAAAGCCACTCATGTTAATGACCTGTCCGCTGCTGCTTACCGTGCCGTAGAATGGTCCAGTGAACTCGGTGATGAGGTTCCATACGATCACCGTCCCTAGCAGCAGGGGCGCCACGTACCTGATAAACCCGTTGAACCAGCGGCCTAGCTGAAAGGTACTGTGGCGGTTAACCGCTTGGCGCAGCGTGTCGGCCCCGAGTACCCACCCGACCATCACGCATTCTAAGAAGCCCACGGTGAGCAGGCTGTAATTAAAGGCCCAGTGGTCCAGCACGTCCAAGAGCGTCAGCCCCAGCGTGCCATTGCCTGTGAGTGAAGGATTGATGACGACGGGCAACGCAAAGCACAGCGACCCGACAAAGCCAGGGACGGCAATCAGCGCTAGCGCCTTCGTCCGGCTGATTTTTAGCTTGTCGATGAGCGCACTGGCCGGACCCTCGATCAGCGAAATGGACGAGGTCAGGCCGGCCATCACGAAGAGCAGAAAGAAGAAGGCCCCGAAGAAACGCACGCCCCATGGAAACTCGGAGATGCCCTGTGGGATGGCAAAGAAGGAAATGGTGAGCGTCGAGCCACCGCCGGGATTGATAGCGAAGGCAAAGAGGAGTGAGAAGATGGCAATGCCGGCGATGAACTCGAAGCCGCAGTTCATGAACGAGACCAGGAGGGCATTATTGGGCTGGTCGGCGTCCTTCGGCAGATACGAGGCGTAGGCCGTCATTGTACCCAGGCCCAAGGAGAGGGAGAAGAAGATCTGCGCGAAGGCACCCTTCCAGACCTCGGGCTGAGCGATGCCCGAGAAGTCGGGCGTGAACAGATAGAGCATCCCGGAGAGGCCGCCTTCGAGGGTGAGGCCGCGCACAATGAGGCCGATCATGAAAAGCCACATGAGCGGGACGAAGATGCGCACGGCGCGCTCGATGGTTTCGGTGCCGCGCCACAGGATGAGCAGGTTGAGCCCCCAGACGGCTACGACAGCCAGTACGGGCCACCAGGTAGCGATTAGACTGAAGAAGAAGACGGTGGCGTTCGGCGCGTCCGTCGGGGTTTCCATGGGCGCGAAGGGGGCCGTCGCGCCCGCCTCAAAGAGGCTGCCGAACGAGCCGAAGAGCATTCCGACGGCCCAACTCAGGATGGTGACGTAGTACATCGTGATGAAGAGCGCGCTCCCCAGGCTCCACCATCCTACGAATTCACCCTTCTTACCGGCAGCCTGATAGAGCGCCTCTGGAAAGGCGCGCTGCGTCATGCTGCCCAGGCCGAATTCGAGGATCATCACCGGGATGCCCAGTACAAAGAGCGCCAGGAAGTACGGGAGGTAAAAGGCTCCTCCGCCGTACGCGTACGCGTTCGCGCTGAAGAAGACAATGTTTCCGAGGCCGATGGCCGAGCCGCTGGCAGCCAGGATAAACCCTAATTTAGATCTCCAACTGTCGCGGGACGAAGAGGCAGGCGCGGACATACGTACGGAGGATGATGCGGGAGCGTGACTACGAGTCTCGAAGGTACAAGGAGCACGGCGTTATCGCAACGCCCCCGGCACATTGATCGCAGCGTGGCCACCCGGCGTAAATGCTGAACTCAGGTACGCTCCGGCTGCACGAAATCGAGCCAGGAGCTTTCCTCGGCGTAGTCATCGACCACCGAGGCAGTGCATTCGTTGCGGTATGAGCTCAAGATACTTTCGGCTTCTTGCTGAAGCACAGAGAGGCAGTTGGACACCAGGTCGCTCCGGAATCCTCGGTCGCCCATCTCGATGGTGAGCTCCATCGTGATGATGCGCCCCAGCATGCGCCCCAACTCGACGAGCTTGCGCTGGGACATTTGCAGGTCCACCTCGAAGTTGAGCGAGTCCTTGAAGCGGTCGGCGGCCCGGGCCGTCAGCTTGTAGTCCTTGAGATACTGATACAGGTTGTTCTCCTTCAGGCGGCGCATCTTCTTCAGCACGGCCTCGGAGATCTGCTGGTACAGGATGTCGTTCGATCCTTCGAAGATCTGGAACGGCCGGCTGTCCACTGTCGAGCGACCGGCGATGTGATCGAGCCGATATCCCTTCGCACCGGTCAGTTGCAGGAGCGACTGCGAGGCGTCTTGCATGAGGTCGGTCACGACGGACTTGATGGCGTTCGCCGACACGCTGTGTGTCGCCATGTTGTTTTCGATCTGCGCCGTTTCGCTCGTGTACATGCACATGGCCGAGCAGGCCGTGTACCACGCTTGCAGGCGTGAGACGCGCTTCCGGACCTGGTCGTACTCCATCAGGCTCTTTCCACCGACGAACCGCTCGCGGCAGTGCGAGAGCGCCTCGTCCAGCATGCGCCGCAGGAAGCCCATCCCCATGCCCGGAAATTCGATCCGGCTGCGGTGCAGTATGTCCAGCATCATCTTGATGCCGGTGCTCTCGGGCTGGAGACGCTGGACCTTCGGGATGTCGATATCGATGCGGTTACGCCCGTACGGAATCATGTAGAGCCCGAGGTTCTCGTAGAGCTCCTCCACCTCGATGGCCTGCCCGGATTGGTTCATGTCAGCGATAAAGAAACCGACGTCGCGCCCCAGTTGATCTCCCTCGCGCTGTTCCCGCGCGGCAATGAGCCAAAAGTCGGCCCAGCCTGTGAGGCCGGCCCAGTGCTTGAGGCCCTCCACGTGATAGTTGTCCTCGTGCTCGGTGAACGCGGTGCGCATGCTGAGGGCATCCGTGCCATGGGACGGCTCAGTGAGCATGAGGCCGCCCATGTTTTTCGATTCGATGAAGCGGTCGAAGATGGGGCGCTTCACCGCGTCGTGGCCGTACTTGGTGAGCGGCTGGAGGAACAGCGCGCCGTTGATCCCAATCGTCAGCGAGAGTGCGAGCGACTCGTACGACGCCGTAGCCAAAATCGATTGGCACTCGTGGATGTGGCCGCCACGGCCGCCATATTCTTCCGGAATAAAAACGGAGAGCGGCACCTGCGACTGGATCTCCCGCAGGATGTAGGGCGGAAGGCCGCGCCGCAGGCTAAGCTTGTCGATGTCGCTGCGCACGTTGAATACCTGCTTCAGCTTGTCGCGGAATGACGTCTGAAAGTGGTCGAAGTCGACCGAGGTCTCAGTGTCTTCGCTGAGATATGAAGCAATGCTCATAGGGATAGATGCTTTTGTCACGTCTTAGTTAGCGTTAGAAAGTACCCAATTCTGGGTACAGTATCACGTGCTGTTACGGATGTATCACCGACGTTGCATCCGTGGGCAAAATCAGCTTCAGGTACTGCGCGTGTTATGCCTGATATGAT
>CAYFRX010000071.1:0-13079 GCA_964345515.1 uncultured Rhodothermales bacterium | reverse complement strand
ATATGAGCATGTTCCAACCTCCAACGTTCTAACCTTCAACGTTCTAACCTTCAACCCTTTAACCAGCGAACCGGGCAACCTGAAACCACGCATCGGCGCACGGGCGAATCCCTCCAGGTGACCTTTTCGTACGTCCAGTATAATGGATTCATCGTTTGCGACCCACATCGACCGCCTGCGCACGCGGCTGGACGTACCCCTCCCCGGGGCCGAGGCGCAGCTCGAGATGGCGCCGGCCTATCGCACCGATGCGTCGGTCGTCGCCGTCGAGGATAAAGACTGCCGCGAGGCTGGTGCCCTCGCGCTGCTTCACCCGGTGCGCGAAGGTCTGTCCATCGTGCTTACGGTGCGGCGCGATCACCTGCCGGACCACGCCGGCCAGATCTCGTTTCCCGGCGGCCAGCGGGAATGCGCCGAAACGCTGCGGGAGACGGCACTGCGGGAGGCCCACGAGGAGGTCGCCCTCGACCTGGCCTGCGTCGAGATGCTCGGAACCCTCACGCCGCTCTACATCCCCCCGTCCAACTTCTGCGTGCACCCGTTTGTCGGAGTTGCGCCTGCCCCCCTCGACCTGCATCCAGCCGACGACGAAGTCGGCGCCATCCTGCGCGTGCCCATCGCGCATCTGCTCGCGCCATCGACGCTGCAGCGCGAAACGTGGACGCTGAACGGCCAGGCCGTTGAAGTGCCCTTCTTCGCCGTGCACGGCCACAAGGTGTGGGGCGCCACAGCCATGATGCTCGCCGAGCTGCTCGCCCTCTGCGCCGAAGTGTTTCCTGATGCTGTGTGAGCTAACCCGCTACGCCTCAGGCGAGCCCTCCGTGGCATCACCAGCGCTTGAGGGGCTCTCGTCCGGCACTCCATTCGTTTGGGCCTTGCGGGTCACCTCGTTCTTGATGCGCCGGTAGATGGCGGAGAGCCCTTGCGTCCGCTGCATGCCGAGGAGGCCGCTGAGCCCGAGCAGGCGAAGCGCGTCCGGCGGCGCCTCGGCCACTTCCTCCGGCGTGGCGCCGTGGAAGGCCTCGCGCATGATGGAGACGAAGGCGCGCGCCGTGGGCGCCTCGCGCGGCACGTCGGCGTGAAGCTGTACCGTGCCGTCGTCGACCTCAATTTGCAGGAAGACAGGCGACTGGCACTCGTGCACCATGTTGAGGCCGGCATCGCGGAGTTCGTGGTACGCCTCCGGAAGCGGCGGGAGCTTCTCGGCGTACTCCAAAAGCAGCTCCAGCCGCATGTCGTTGTCAACCATCTGGAATGGCTCGGCAATCGTTTCAAGCGCGGACATAGCAGGGCGGCGGCAGGTGGAAAATATCAGATGCCTTGCTTCAACGGCTACCGGGCGGCTTTTCTCCGAGATAGGTGTGTGAGAATGAGGGTTTGGGAGAATGGGTCAGGAAAAAGCTTCGCTCTTTGCACCCACACGCCCTCTCCCCCACACTCCCACACATATCCCTACGCTTCCACGGGCTCGGCGTCGCCTTTTTCGATGGGCATGCCGACGAGGTTGCCCCACTCGGTCCACGACCCGTCGTAGTTCTTCACGTTGTCGAAGCCGAGCAGGTACTTGAGCACGAACCACGTGTGGCTCGACCGCTCGCCGATCCGGCAGTAGGCAATCGTGTCCTCGTGCGGACTGAGCCCCTCCTGCTGCTGGTAGATGCGCTCCAGTTCCTCGCGGCTCTTGAACGTGCCGTCCTCATTGACAGCCGTGGCCCAGGGCACGTTGCGGGCGCCGGGGATGTGACCGCCCCGCATCGAACTCTCCTCCGGCAGGTTGGGCACGTGGGTAATCTCACCGCGGAACTCCTCGGGCGAGCGCACATCGACGAGCGGCCCGTGCGCTTCCATGTGCGCGCGCACCTCATCCCGGAACGCGCGAATGGAGAGATCGGGCTTTTCAGCCGTGCACTCCGTGCGCGGGAAGGAGGGCGTGTCCTTTGTGAGCGGCCGATCTTCGTCGACCCATTTCTTGCGCCCGCCGTCCATGATGAGGCAATTCTCGTGGCCATACAGCTTGAAGGCCCAGAAGGCGTAGCAGGCCCACCAGTTGTTGCGGTCGCCATAGAAGACAACGGTGGTGTCATCCGCGATGCCCTTCTCGGCGCAGAGTTCAGCAAATTCATCTGCGCTGATGAAGTCGCGCACGACGTCGTCCTGAAGGTCGCCTACCCAGTCGATTTTGACGGCGTTGGGGATGTGACCTGTTTCGTAGAGCAGAACGTCCTCGTCTGACTCCACAATGCGGATGGTATCGGTGTCGTTGAGGTGCTCGGCGACCCAGTCGGTCGAAACGAGCACGTCGGGGTGTGCATAATCGGCCATGGTAGCGTGTGCGGTTTGGTGCAGGGAAAGAGTGGATTGACAATTACAGCGGCACCGCCCCCACTGAACGCAAAAAACCCCTCGCGGCAGAGCCGAAGGGGTTTGCAGAGCAGCGGCAGCGGCTTCAGGCCCACCATCAGGTGGCGCCGCTGTGGCGATTGACGCTCGTCCCCTCCGTCGCGGGCCGCATACAACAGCAACAGGGCGTCAGGATGTGCATGGCATTCGCGGATGAAGGGACATGGGAAATCTTTGCGTAGACTCGCACCCATGAACTCTTCAAATGTTCTGTGCTTGAGCTCGGGCATGATCTGTTACGTCCGCTTTACAATGGGGCATCCTAGCACGCTTTTTGTTCAACTTCATCCGAAGATCTGCTTTCAATCATCCAAGCTGTTTTCGAGTCCGCACCGTTTTGCCTATATAGCAACGGCGTGTTTTGGTAGGTTTACTTAGTGGCTTCCCCTTGCCCCCTGCTGGTCGTCATTTGTCCTTTTCCACTCGGCCTTCCAAGCCCTTATGCACATGGCGTCCCTGCGCCAGAATGGCCACCCCTCGGACGGCCAATCGTCGCTGTTCCAGTTCGACCCGGCCGATCCGCCGGACTACAAACCGTTGGAGGCGCACGGCGTGATTGGCGACAGCCGCACGGCCGTTCTCATCGGCGCGGACGGGTCCATCGACTGGGCCTGCTTGCCTGACTTCGACAGCCCCTCGGTGTTCGGGGCGATCCTCGACCCGACCGCTGGCCGCTTCGCCATCCGCCCCTCCGACCCGTTCACCTCGAAGCAGTACTACGAGGTCGGGACGAACGTCCTCATCACCGAATTCCACACGGCCACCGGGTCGGTGCGGGTGCGCGACTTTATGCCATACACCGACCGCAAGGTGCCCACGGCGGAGATCTACCGCCGGATCGAAGGCGTGCAGGGGAAGGTGGACATCGAGCTCATCTTTGAGCCGCGCTTCGACTACGGGCTCATGGATCCGACGATGGAGCGCTCGCAGTATGGCGTGCGCGCCACCGACTCGAACGGGCAGGCCATCGTGCTGTCGACGGAGCTGCCTATATCGCTGCGTGATGGGCACGCGCACGGCCACACGACCATCCATGCCGGCCAGGAAACGTATGTGGTGGCCGATTGGGGCGCAGGCAACATCCATCCCGTAGCCAGCTATCAGTGCGACCGGCGCCTCTGGGCCGTACGCACTTTCTGGCGCAACTGGGTTGACCGGCTGCCTTACCACGGCCGGTACCGCGACACCGTCGAGCGGAGCCTGCTGGCGCTCAAGCTCCTCATCTACGAGCCGACGGGCGCCATCGTCGCCGCTCCGTCGATGTCGCTCCCGGAGTGGCCCGGTGGCCCGCGCAACTGGGACTACCGCTATTCGTGGGTGCGCGACTCGGCGTTTATCCTGCGCGCGCTCTTTCAGGCGCAGTACACAAACGAGGGCACGGCGTACTTCGACTGGCTGCTGGGCCAGGCGCTGGAAGGCGGCCCGCTCCAGGTGATGTACAGCATCCGCGGGGAGCGCGAGTTGCCCGAACGCACGCTGCCGCTGCAGGGCTACCAGCAGTCGCAGCCCGTGCGCATTGGCAACGGCGCGGCCCACCAGTTCCAGCTCGACATCTATGGAAGCCTCCTCGATGCCGCGCTCCGCTACGACCGGCAGGGCGGCCTGCTCACCATCACCGAGTGGGAAAAGCTTTCCGCCCTCGCCAACGAGGTGTACGAGCGCTGGCGCGAGCCGGACGCCGGCATCTGGGAAGCGCGCTGCGAGCCACGGCACTACACGTATTCCAAGGTGTGGGCTTGGGTCGCGCTGACACGGGCCGGGCAACTGGCCGATCAGCTCAGGGCCGACGCCCCGATCGAGACCTGGCGTCGCGAGGCCGAGGTGATCCGTCAGGAGGTGCTCGACGAGGCGTGGAACCCCAATCTGGGCGCCTTTACGCAATCGTACCACTCCGACGAGCTCGACTCGTCCGTCCTCGTGATGCCGACGGTCGGCTTCCTGCCGGCCACCGACGAGCGGTTCAAGAGCACGCTCGACGTGTGCCTGGACAAGCTCCAGGCCGGCACCGAGCCGCTGCTGTACCGGTATCTGAGCGACGACGGCGTGGAGGGTCCTGAGGGGGCCTTCTTGCTGCCCTCGTTCTGGATGATCGAGGCCACTGCCCTCTCGGGCGACCTGCCCCGCGCCCGCGCCATGCTGTCGACGCTCATCAAGCACATGAGCCCGCTCGGCCTCTACGCCGAGGAAGTGCATCCCGAAGAAAAAAGCCTGCTGGGCAACTTCCCGCAGGGGTTCAGCCACCTCGGCCTGCTTAACGCCATCTTCCGCCTCGAAGAGCTCAAGCGGATGGACGAAGGATGGTGACGCGTTCCGGGTTTGGCGTTCCGGGTTTTCGGTTGGAGCGAGGCCCTCTCTGAACCCACCACCCTGAACGCTGAACCCACTACACGTACCGCCGCAGGTAGGCGACGACCTCGTCCGGTCCGCTGAGCCGATAGCGCGCCTTCGTCTCCTCGGCGCCCACCTTCACCGTCACAGCGCCGTCGATCTCCTGAAGGGCATCGAACGCGTCTTCGTCGGTCACGTCATCGCCCAGGTAAATGGGGGTGTGCTCGGGGTGATCACAGGCGATGCGGCGCACGGCCGTGCCCTTGCTCATGCCCTTCGGGCGTAGCTCCATCACCTTCTTGCCCCAGATGGCTTCGAGCACGTCGGGCACGGCGTCGGCCCACGCGCGGATGCGGTCGCGGGCTTCCTCCTCGTTGGCGGCCGCGCGGTAGTGCACGGCGAAGGCGGTATCTTTCTCCTCCACCTGCACGCCATCGCCGGTGGGCACTGTATTCCGCAGCCGCTGGAGCGCCTCGACGGCGTCGTCCGGGGCCAGGCGGCGGACCGACTCCCCGATCCGTCCCTCCTGCGCGCCGTGCAATCCGATGGCCTTTAGCGGCAGGTCGAGCAGCCCGTCGAGCACCTGCAGGTGGCGGCCTGTCACGATCCAGAGCGGATGCTGCGCGTCGAGCTGCGCCAACAGCTCCGGCGCCTCGGGGTGCGGATAGGCTTCGCTGGGGTTGTCGACAATCGGGGCCAGCGTGCCGTCGTAGTCAATGAAGAAGAGCGGATGATCAACGACGGGTGGCCGCGGCATGACAACGTCACAAACGTTCGATGAGATTGGTTCTGCGATCGCACGGAGGGAGCGGAAGGGCCGTTAGGCTTTCTGCCGCATCGAATCCATGAACTTGTCGGCCCAGTTGTGCACGTCGAGCGCCTCGATGGTGGTCTTGAGTCCGGACAGCCGCTCGCGCTTTTCGTTGAGGGGCATCTCCAGCGCCTCCTTGATCGACTCCGCCAATCCATTCTGATCGTACGGGTTGACCTGAAGCGCCTCGGGCAGCAAGTACGCCGCGCCGGTCAGTTCGGAGAGAATGAGCACGCCGTTCTCGGTGGCTGTGACGAACTCCTGCGTGACGACGTTCATGCCGTCGCGCAGGGGCGTGATGAGCGCGGCGTCGGCGGCGCGGTAGTAAGCGCACAGCTCCCGCTGGGTGTACGTCCGGTAGCGGTAGTTGACGGGCACCCACTCGTCCCGCGCAAACTGGCCGTTGATCCGCCCGACGGCCTCGTCCACCTCGCGCTTGAGCTGTTGGTACGAAGCGACCTTCGTCCGGCTCGGCGTGGCGATCTGATAGAACGTCACCTTGCCGTGGTACTCAGGATTCTCCTTCAGGAACTGCTCGAAGGCCAAGAGGCGCGAAAGCACCCCCTTCGTGTAATCGAGCCGGTCGATGCCAATAACCACGTAGTCGGTGTCGAATCGGTTGCGCAGCGTCTCCGTCTGCTCCCGCACATCGTCCGATGCCGCCATGCGCTTGAAGCGGTCCACCTCGATGCCGATGGGGTGTGCCTCTACGCGCGTCTCGCGGCCCTCCCAGTAGATGCGGTTCCCACTCGCCTCGGCCCCAAGCAGCACACGCGCGCTCTCGATGAAGTTTTCCACGTACTCGTCCACGTGAAATCCGATGAGGTCGCAGCCGAGCATGCCGCGCAGCAGTTCGCGCGACCACGGCAGGATGCGGTACACCTCCATGGCCGGCCACGGAATGTGCCAGAAGTGCCCAATCACGGCGTCGGGACGGGCCTCCCGCACGACGCGCGGAGCGAGCATCAGGTGGTAGTCTTGGAACCAGATGAAGTCGTCGGTGCTGCTCTCCTCCAGGACGGCCTCAGCGAATTGCCGGTTGACGTCCCGGTACGTAGTGATGAACGGGTCCTTCAGCTCCAGATGCTGGATCATGTAGTGCGACACCGGCCACAGCACGCGGTTGGCCATGCCGTAGTAGTAGTTGTCCAGCTCGGTGCTGCTCAGCGGCACGCGTCGCACCTTGAACTGAGGATCGTCGGCCGGATATGGCTGATGGACGGGGAGATCAGGATCTTCCCCCATGCCGATCCACACGCCGCCCTGCGACTCCAGCACGGGAAGGAGCGCGGTGGTCAGACCGCCCACGGACGCTTCCCATCCGTCCTCGGTTTTGCGAATAGGGGCCCGGTTTGCTACGACGACGAAGCTCAAGGTATTGGTGGCGTTGTGTCGTGAGAAGAAACAGCCAGGGTCAAGATATAAAGGAAAATGCTGTAAGTATACCCCCGTGACGCCGAATCGGTGGCATGTTGCCCACCCGTCAATGTTCGGTTTGTACCCGTCGTGATGCGCCCCTCACTTGGAGGCCGCGCTCGCGGTACTCCCTGGCCGGAGGATGACCACGTCGTGCGACTGCCGTGCAATGCTGCCAAAGACGCCGGTGCCCCCCTCCACATGCTCAATGACGTTCGGGATGCTCCCCGGCGTGAACCCGCCTCCGCCTTGCTGGGCGCTCTGGGTTCGCACAAAGTCATAGAGATTGTCATCGATGGCGTTCGCCGTCGTGCGGTTGCGTCCGTAGAAAGCGACGGCGAGCCACGGCAGCTGGAGGGTCAGCGTTCCATTGTCGTTCACGTCATAGCTCTCCTCGTTGAGCACCGGCGAGGAGGTGATGCGCAGATCCCGAAGCGACGCGTCCTCCTGGTCGTCGATCACCTCACGGAGGAGCGGCGTCAGATTGCCTCGTTCTGGCTCGAAGGACTGCGTGCTGAAGATGTAATAGCTTTGGTCGCGTCCCGGGAATCGACTTTGAGTAAGCGTGAGCTCCAACTGACGAGGACCCTGATACACCACCTCACGGGCGCTGGCATTCACGATACTGAACGTGTCGGGGACGGTGGTGGTCGAGCGGATCTGCTGTCCGGTGGCGGGCACGGTGATCTCCAGTCGGTACGTGGTGAGCGGGCGGGCGCGCTCGCTGCCAAACGGCACGTATACGCCCACGGTGTCGCGCATCGTGCGGTACGGGTACCGGGCCACTGGGTCGCCATCGGTCCCCAGTTCCACCAGGGTGACCTCGGCCTCGCGCACGGCAAGGGAATCGTAATCGTAGCGCCGGCCCAACTCCACCGTCTGTGTCAGGCGAATGGGCGGCAGCGTCTCCCCGGCGATCATGTACGCCTCGACCACGTACTCCGGGTCGACCTCGTTCGCCCCGGTCGTATCGCACCCTGCGTTCAGCAAAAGCGCCACGCCCAGCAGAACGACCGCACGCGGTATGTATCGTGCGAAATGGGTCATCAAAAGGTCAAGGTGAGCGAAAGATTGGGAAGCGGAACGGGGATCTGCGGGACGGGGTTGCGCTCCACCGTGTTGTCCGACTCGGCCTCGAAGAAGTAGAACCAGATGTTGCGCCGCCCATAGGCATTCACGAGCTGGACCTGGGCTTCATACCGTCCGATGCCGAAGAAGGAGCCCCCCCGCCGCACGCCAATGTCCAGTCGATGATAGGGCGGCAGCCGCGCTGCGTTAAAGTCCGAGACGAACACGTCCGGCGTGCTGCTGGTGTACGGCGGATTGACGAGCTGATACTGCGCCTCGGGCTGCGTGTACGGCTGCCCCGTCGCGTACGTAAATACGCCCGTCGCCCGCCAGCCTGGCGCGAAGTCAACATTCAAGACGGCCGTGAGATCGTGCGTGCGGTCGTATTTCGGCGGGAACGCTTCGCCATCCTCAAAGCCCTGGAAGCGACGCTCAGTGCGGCCCAGCGTGTATCCGATAAAGCCGTTGACGCGCCCCTCCGGACGGCGCAGCAGCAGCTCGGTCCCGTAGGCCACGCCGTCGCCAAACAGCAGGGTCTCGTTGTAGGGCAGGCCGGTGTAGTCGGTGATGCGTTGATCCAGCTCGAACAGGTTGCGCATCGTCCGGTAGTAGAACTCCACGTCAAACTCCAGATTCGGCGCAGGTTGCGTCTTGAGGCCGGCCAGAAACTGATCGCCGTATGAAGGCTGCACGGTGTCGTCTGTCGTCAGCCAGAAATCGAAGGCCGAGAAGAGCTCCGTGGTCACGAGGGTGAGGTACTGATAGTATCGTCCGTAGCCGGTCTGCAGGCGCACTCTATCCGTGAGGCGGTGCTCCACCGAGAGGCGCGGCGCCAGGCGCCAGTGCCCGCCGGCTTCGTAGTAGTTAGCGCGCACGCCTCCTCGCACCCACCAGTCGGTTGTCGGGCGGAAGGTTTCCTGCAGGTAGGCCGATCCGTACGGCGTCTGGATCCGGGGGCTGTACGCCCGGTCCCCGTCGAAAAAATTGCGAAGGTTCGTCGTGAACGTCCCCACCTGCACACCGCCCTCCACGGTGTGCGCGCGTCGCGGCTGCCAGACGGCATCGACCTGGGCCGACGCGTCGAACACGTCGTTCTCGCGAGCAAACTCCGTCCCGCTGATGTCAGCCACCGGATCGCTGAAATAGTGCGAGGTCGTCACTGTCGTCCGGGTGAAGAACGAATCCGAGAACAGGTGCCGCCAGTCGGCGCTGAGGACGCGGTTGCCGTACGTTACGTCGAAGCGAGCGTCCTCGAACAGCGGATAGTCGAGTTGGTCGCGGCCGGCGTACGCGCTTAGGGCCAGCCGGTCGCGCGCGCTGAGGCGGTAGGTCATCTGCCCGTTGATGTCGTAGAAGGCAAACCCGCGCGGGATGTCGTCCACTCCGGAGTCGTTGAGCACGGCAAGGAGCGGCTCGATGGTCGACCGGCGCACGGCGAGCATCCATGTCCCCTTCGCGTACGGGCCCTGCACCTGCGCCCGCGAGGCCAGCAGCCCCAGGCTCACGCTCCCGTTCGTGCCGTCGCGGCTGCCCGCTTTGTTTTCCAGATCGACCACCGAACCCAACCGGCCGCCGTATTCGACCGGGAAGCCCCCCTTGTAGAGCTGCACGTCCCCGATCGCATCCGGGTTGAAGGCCGAGAAGAACCCGAAGACGTGCGTCGGATTGTACACCGGCGCGCGGTCCAGCAAGATCAGCGTTTGATCCGGACTCCCACCGCGGATGTAGAGCCCGCTCGAGAAGTCAGAGGCTGCCTTTACGCCCGGCAGCAGTTGCAGGGAGCGGAAGACGTCGGCCTCCAGCACGGTAGGCAGATTTTGCACCTGCTCGGGCGTGAGCTCGGTGACGCCCAGGCTCCGCGCCGACTCGCCGGTACGTTCGCCCGTCACCGTCACCTCGTCGATCTGCACCTCCGTCGGCGCCAGCGCCACGGTGAGGGTACGCTGCTCGCCCGGATCGAGTGTGATGCGCTCGCGAAAAACGCGATACCCGATGTAGGACACGACGAGCGTATATGCGCCGGACGACAGGCCGGTGAGCGTAAACCGCCCCGCGGAATCGGTCGAGGTGCCCCGTCCAGCGTTTTCGAGGCTCACGTTCGCGAGTGGCAACGGGTCATCGGTCACTGCGTCGCGTACCACCCCTTGAATCGACGCCGTGCTCTGCGCCCACGCAGAGGAAGCGAAGCAACAACAGAGCAGAAGGAGGAGCGCACGCTTCATGGATCGGGGGACTGCAGATGGTGCCGACGACGCCGTTGCGTCGCCGGATGCTGCTATACCTTTGCTGTGGTGGATTGATTCCCCACGATGTCCCTCTGCCGTACACAGCTCACCTTCGCACCGAATCGTTACGCGCGTCGCGCGCCCATTCGTACAGTGCTCGGTGCTTCACGGCATCGCCGAACAGGCTGAGCCCGGCATTGAGCACGACGAGGCTCGCCGTCCCTGCCGCCACCCACTTCCACGTGGCAGCGTTCTTCGCTTTCATGTTGCTGGCATGCCCCAGAAGGCTGGCCCCAAACCCGACGGTCGTAAGCCCCAAGGGGGCTTGCCACTTCCACGTGTCGTAGTGCTGTTCGGGCGTCGTGTGAGCGCGTTCAGGCATAGGAAAGGGCTGTGCAGTGTGCAGGAGAGCGGATGCAATCGAAGGATTACGGCGCGATCAGAAACTGCGCGCGGTCGGGGTAATCCGTGATGAGACCATCCACGCCGAGCTGCTGGAGGCGTTCCATGTCGTCCCGCTCGTTGACCGTCCACGGGATGATTTCCACCCCCCGCTCGTGCGCTGCCGAAATCAGCGCCTCATCGACGAGTTGGTAGTTGGGACTGTAGATTGTGGGCGTAAAGCCGAGCGCCTCGACGTTCTCGGTGAGGTCGCCGCCGCCCCGTCCGACGAGCAGCGCCAGGCTGAGCGGCACGCCGACGTCCATCGCCTGCGCGACCCGCAGCGTCCGCGGGTCGAACGACTGGATGGTGCTGCGCGCGGTCACGCCAGCCGTTTCCACGACCTCGACGAGCAACCGCGTGAACGTCTCGGGGTCGGGGTGAAACGTGCCATCGCCCTCCGGCTGCGACTTCGTCTCGATGTTGTAGAAGACCGCCGCACGGCCCGTGCTGTCGACGTGGGCTTCCGCCATCTGCAGCACGTCACGCAAAAGCGGCTTGGACGCCGGCATCGCCTTCTGCTCCGGGAAGTTGGGGTGGCCGCGGCGGCCGCAGTCGAACTGGGCGATCCGCGCGTAGGGCATCTCGAACAGGTTGAACTGCGCCTCGCTGTCGGGCGGCACGGGCGTGCCATCAGGCTGCATGCAGATCGTGGGCGACATCCACGGCTCGTGCGAGACGACGACCTGGCTGTCCGCCGAGATGACGACGTCCAGCTCCAGCGTCGTCACGCCCAGCTCCAGCGCGCGGCGGAAGGCCGGGATTGTATTCTCCGGCAGCAGGCCGCGAGCGCCGCGATGGCCCTGCAGGTCGAACTCGCTCGGGCGGCGCGGCGCGTCGGTTGCGGTTGGGGTCGATTCCATGTCAGAGGGCGCGTCGGTGGATTCCATACAACCGCTGGCTAGAAGAAGGACGAAACTCAATAAGCTGGCGAACAGGGGGCGCATGGGGGCAGATTGTTGGAGCGAACAGAGAGCGGATAGCGCCGCCTCAGATCCACCAGCTGCGCCGCACGAAATTCGGGGCAAATCCGCACGATTTCGGCGCGCGATTAGGATCGATCGGAGCGGCTTAGGGGTAGCAATTTACTGGTCTGACCGTTAAGTTACGTAACTAAATTGTTGCGAAACGCGGGTCTGCCAACCGACTCCTTCGGCCCGCCCTGTTCGCCTTTTCCACCGCGTATTTTCAAGGAACACCCTCCGTCTGCATGGAACCGCAAAACAAGCGCATTATTCCGATCAACATCGAGGAGGAGATGAAATCCTCCTACATCGACTACTCGATGTCGGTGATCGTCAGCCGGGCCCTGCCCGACGTGCGCGACGGCCTCAAGCCCGTCCACCGCCGCGTGCTCTATGGCATGCACGAGCTGGGCCTCACCGCCGGCGCCAATTACAAGAAGAGTGCCCGCATCGTCGGTGAGGTGCTCGGCAAGTACCATCCGCATGGCGACTCGTCGGTGTACGACACGCTCGTGCGCATGGCGCAGGACTTCTCGATGCGCTACCCGCTCGTCGACGGCCAGGGCAACTTTGGCTCGGTCGATGGCGACTCGGCGGCGGCCATGCGCTACACCGAGGCGCGCATGATGAAGATCGCCGAGGAGATGCTGGCCGACATCGGCAAGGAGACGGTCGACACGCAGGAGAACTTCGACGGCACGCTGGAGGAGCCGATCGTGCTCCCGGCCGCCTTCCCGAACATGCTCGTTAACGGCTCGGACGGCATCGCTGTGGGGGTGGCCACGAAAATCCCGCCGCACAATCTGGGCGAGGCCATCGACGCCGTCGTGGCGTACATCGACGACCCGGCGATCGACATCGACGGGCTCATGGAGCACTGCCCGGCGCCGGACTTCCCGACGGGCGGCATCATCTACGGATACGCCGGCGTCCACGAGGCGTACCACACCGGCCGCGGGCGCGTCATCATGCGGGCCAAGATGCGCGAGGAAGAAATCCGCAAGGGCCGGATGGCGCTCGTCATCACCGAGATCCCGTACCAGGTCAACAAGAGCGCCGAGATCGAGCGTATCGCCGAGCGGGTACGACAGGACCGCATCGAGGGCATCGCCGACCTGCGCGACGAGAGCGACCGCCACGGTATGCGCATCGTGGTGGAGCTGAAGCAGAATGCCGTGCCGCTCGTCGTCAAGAATCAGCTGTACAAGCACTCGCGCCTGCAGGAGACGTTCGGCGTGAACATGGTGGCGCTCGTGAACGGCCGCCCGAAGGTGCTCACGCTCAAGGATGCCATCGAGCACTACGTGAACCACCGGCACGAGATCGTCGTCCGCCGCACGGAGTACGACCTGCGGAAGGCGCAGGACCGGGCGCACATCCTGGAGGGCCTGACGCTCGCGCTCGACCACCTCGACGCCGTCATCA
>CAYFRX010000070.1:0-13227 GCA_964345515.1 uncultured Rhodothermales bacterium | reverse complement strand
AACCCACAACCCGAAACGCTTAACGGTCCAGCGCCCGGTCGAGGTGGGTGGCGGCGCTGATGAGGGCGCGGCGGGGGAAGGCCTGTGGGACGTTGCCGAGCGCCTAGTCTGCAGGCGAGAGGCCGTTGCTCGCGTCGTCGGGCCGGGTGAGGACGATGAACCACTGGACCCCTTCGCCTTCAACGAGCCGCGGCGTGGCCTGCTTGAGGGTCCAACCCGCGCGCAGCAACGTAGCGACCTCAGGATGGTCCACGGGCGTGTCCGAGCACACGTCAACGCGGAGGAGACGGACATGTGATGGGTTGGAGGACGGCATTTCCATGGAATGGCTCCGTGCCCGGAGGGCACCGCACATGAGAAGGTGACACCGCGGCCGGGAAAGGACGGCGACGCGGCGTGTGGGAGTATGCTGCCGACTCCGTGCCGGCCAGGGTCGCACTGTTACACGGCTCCCATAGAGCGCTCCCGGGTGAAGCATTCCCGAGGGAGGAAGAGCAGAGAAAAACGTATTGTAACCCAAGTTGCGAGGTATCTTCGTGGTGTGCAGACGGACGGCCGACCATGGACCGTGGACCGGCCGGTCGCGTCGGTGAGGCGGTCTTCGGTCTGCCGTCCGCCATCTTTTCGGACCATCAGCGTGTAAGCCACAACGTAGGTTATTGTAACGAGCGGCCCGATGCGTTCGTTACGTGCACCGGATAGTGGGCGGTTGGATTATACGTCTCCGCGGTCTACATCATCTGCGTTCCGCGCCGGCGCCATGCCAATGCGCTTCAGACCCGGACACCCTTCTTGCGTCATCTCATCACGGAATCACAGATCTAATCATGATTATGCCCTCGTTAGAGCGTCTCTGTTCTCCCTCGGCTCGCGCGGTCGGCCGCGCGCTCGTGCTGACGCTTCTGCTTGCTGCCAGCTGGAGTGCGTCTTCGCTGGATGCTCGCGCGCAGACACCAGATGAAGAAACAGCGCTGTATCGCGTAGAGACGACCGACGGAAATGTGTTCATTGGCACGTTGGTGTCGGAAGACGACGAGCAGATTGTGCTCGACACGAGAGAGGTGGGGCAGATCACCATTGCCCGCGCCGACATCCAGCGCATGACGGCGATCGACCCGGATCGCTTCCGGGACGGGGAATATTGGTTTGAAAATCCGCAATCTACGCGCTACTTCTTTGCGCCAAACGCCATTGGCATTCCCAAAGGAAGCGGCTACTACCAGAACACCTGGATCTTCTTGAACAACGTCAACTTCGGCATATCTAACAATGTCTCCATTGGGGCCGGTACGGTACCGGTATTTCTGTTCGGCGTCTCCGCGCTGCCCTTCTGGCTGCTCCCGAAGGTGTCCATCAGCGTGCCGAACGAGCGCGTGCACCTGGCGGCAGGAGCGGCCTTGGGCGGCATCCTGGGCGAGGAGAACGCGGGCGCGGGCATCGTCTACGGCGTCTCCACGGTGGGCTCGCGCGACAGCAACCTCAGCGTGGGCCTAGGGTTTGGGTACGCCGGCAGCGATTGGTCGAGCCAGCCGGTGGTCACCATTAGCGGCATGACGCGCGTCGGCCGCACCTGGTACTTGATCACCGAGAACTACCTGTTCCCGGGCGGCGAGGCGGCTGGCGTCTTGTCGGGCGGCGTCCGGTGGGCGCCGGAGAATTTCGCCGTCGACTTTGGGCTCGTGCGCCCGCTGGACATTGAGGACGAATTCATCGGAGTGCCCTGGCTGGGAGTCACGATTCCCTTCGGACAGTAGAGCGCAGCCGAAGCCGTCCGCGCCGAGCGGCCGTTCGCGTTAGAACGTGATGGTCGTCGCATGCTCGCTCGCCTGCCGCGCCAAGTCGCCCGCCCCACCGAATGTGGCCCAGGGTGCCAGGTCGTCCTCGGTAATGTTGCGGGCCGCGGCGCACGGCTTGCAGACGATGAACTCGGCGAGCGCGTCGTGGGCCAGCAGCTCGTCGAGCACGGCCTGCACGGTGGGCAGGCCGGGCGCTTTCAGTTCGGCCAGGTTCGCGTGATTTTTGCTCGCCAGATAGGTCGCTTCCTGCATGGCGAAAAGGGCCGCCGTGTCGCCCTGGCTCATGGCCCCCTTCGCGGCGATGAACGGCAGGACGGCGTTGGTGCTGTTCTCGGGTCCGGTGGTCGTGATAATGTGCATGGCCGGCGGGTGTGGGTTGTGAAAGGAGAGGTCGAGCACGTGGTCTCACGAACAGCCACGGTCACAAGTTGCGGAAGGTGAGTCGGGGGTGGGACCGGTTGACACAGCAACTCGTATCAAGCACTGGATATGCACATAAAGGCTTCTGATGCAGAGGCGCCGACGCCGCCATGGTCTGCCTGGACGCGGGGCTCCACCGTTGCGCGAGCGGCATCGGACCTCGCCCGTTGCCCCTGTTGCCTATGACCGATTACTACGAGGTTCTCGACGTCCGGCCCGACGCGACGCAGGACGAAATCAAGGAAGCCTACCGGAAGCGAGCGTTTGAGACGCATCCGGATCGCCGTAGTGACGCCGAAGCGCACGAGGAGTTTGTCGAGGTGCGCGCTGCGTACGACACGCTCTCCGACCCGCATGCGCGCGCTCGATACGACCGTAGACGGGCTCGATCCGGCAGTCAGGCGGACCCGATCCAGGATCCCTCTGGGGCGCAGCCTGGACAGTGGGTGCGTCAGCAGTACCGCCAGCGGCGTCAGCAGCGCACCGCCCGACGGCGGACTCGTGGCCTGGTGAGCGTCGCGCACGCGTCGCCGGGCGTCATGAAGTACGCCGGGTCTGTAGCGCTCGGCGCGATGGGCGTCTATGCCCTTTTAGGGGCGGGGCCGATTGTCACCGTGCTGGTCTGGTCGATCGCGGGGGGCTTCGGCTTGTGCATCCTCGACCTGCTCGACGACGTAGTGCTCGGTGGTCGCGTCAAGGACCTGCTGAGCCGGTGAGCGGATCCACACGGAATCTGATTCATCCAGCGAGCGCCCGCACCGCGGCGGGCATCATCCTGCTTCGGTTGCGAATCGGGCACACGGACACGGGGCGATCGCCCCAAACCGGGCAGCCCTCCCGGCGCGATGGAGCGGTCGCGTTTAGCCGTCGATCGGCGGGGGCTCGACGATGCGCGCGCCTTCGGGCAGCTCCGGCTTCGAGGCGTCGAAGGGCCGGCGGAACGAGATACTGTCTGCCCACGCCTCGTTGCGGAATTCGCCGGGGCCGCCGTCGGTGTACTGATAGCCCCGGAAATGGGTGGCAACAGTGAGACCGTCAACGGTCACGTAATCCTCGTAGTAGAAGAGCGTCTCCGAGAGGTCCGCGTTGGCCGGTACGTCACGCCCGTACGTCACGGTGTAGCGGATGGCATCCACCTGGCCGCTTTCGGGGTGGACGTAGAGCGTGTACGTGTCGTCGTCCGAGTAGCCGACGCCTTCTTCGTAACCGACCCTCACCATCTCGTACGTCGCACCGTCGAGCGTTTCATCCGGCAGCCGCTCGTAGGTGAGGCCGGGATCGGCCAGGATAAACGGGATCTGCTCGAAGTAATAGCCGGTCGTGGCCCAGAAGTGCGGGTTGGGCCGCTCGATCGAGTCGGGATGCATCCACGCCACCGTGCCATTCCACGCGAAGCGGGCGTCCACGGGCTGCGGGTTCTCGTACGGCCCCACCGTCATGAGATCGTGGTAGACGCGGCGCGTCTGGTTGTCGGCCACGAGGAACGACTTGAATTGCACGTCGATGCCGACGTTGGCGTACTCCCACGTGTATGAGCTCGTCGGGGCGCGGTACCAGGGGGCGAGCCCGCCGTGGGCCTCAATGGCGCGGTGGACGAGCCGCCCGCCTTCACTTTGGCTCAGGCGGTTGCGGGCCGCCTCCACCTGGCGGGTGACCTGCGCTTCAGGCACGACGTCCGCGCCGTCCGAGGCGTCGTCGCCGTCCTGAGAGCGGATGCACCCGGCCGTCACGGCGACGAGCAGTCCGATAAAAAGGCCAACGGTGAGGCGATACGCAGAAAGATGGAGCATGAGGGGATGGAGCGTGTGGGCGGGAAGGCGGCACGCAGGAGCTTCGGGGACTGCATTCGGTGCGCAGCCCATCTGCAAGATAAGGGACCGTATCCGTGCATTCAGGAAAAAGCAATTCAAGGGCCGTTGTCGAGGGCACGGTCGAGATTGAACGCTGCGCTGATGAGGGCCAGATGGGTGAAGGCTTGGGGGAAGTTGCCCAGCGCCTCGCCGCGCTGCCCGGTCTCTTCGGCGTAGAGGCCGAGGTGATTCGCGTAGCCCAGCATCTGCTCGAAGATGAGGCGCGCATCTTCCAAGCGTGCAGGCTCCACGCGGCCGGCCCGCGTCAGCGCCTCGACGAGCCAGAACGTACAGATGTTGAAGGTGCCTTCTTCGCCAGCGAGCCCGTCGCGGCTCTCCTCGACGTTGTAGCGATAGACGAGCCCGTTCGACACGAGCCCGCCGCGGTCGGGCGACTGCAGCGTGGCGTCGAGCGTCTGATGAAGCCGCTCATCGCCCGGCGAGAGGAACAGCACGAGCGGCATCATCAGGTTGGAGGCGTCGAGCGCCGTGCCGTCGAATTGCTGGGTAAAGGCGCCGCGGTCCTCGTTCCATCCGTCCTCCATGATGGCGTCGTAGATGGCATTCCGGCAGGTCGTCCACCGCGCCTCGTCGGCGGGCAGGGAGCGCTTGTCGGCGAGGCGGAGGGCGCGGTCGACGGCGACCCAGCACATGAGCTTGGAGTAGACGAACTGCTGCTGGCCGCCACGGACCTCCCAGATGCCTTCGTCGGTGTCCTGCCAGTGATCACACACCCAGTTGACAAACGTGCGCACCGACTGCCAGAGCGCGTGCGTGATGGGCACGCCGTACTTATCGTAGAGGTAGATCGCGTCGATGAGCTCGCCGTAGATGTCGAGCTGCAACTGGTCGTACGCGCCATTGCCGATGCGAACGGGCTGCGACCCGCGGTAGCCGTCGAGGTGGTCCATTGATTCTTCCGTCAGCGTCGTGCGCCCGTCGATACCGTACATGATCTGCAGTGGGCCCTCGCCTTCGCTGTCGGTCGTGCAGATGCCGGAGAGAAAGTCCATAAAGGCCCGCGCCTCTTCGGTGAAGCCGATGCGGAGGAAGGCATAGAGCGTGAAGGCCGCGTCGCGGATCCAGGTGTAGCGGTAGTCCCAGTTGCGGACGCCGCCGATCTCTTCAGGGAGTGCGGCCGTGGGCGCTGCCACGATGGCGCCCGTCGGTTCATAGGTCAGCAGCTTCAGGGCGAGGGCCGAGCGGTGCACCATCTCGCGCCAGCGGCCGGTGTACGTGCACTGCGACAGCCAGTCGCGCCAGTAGGTGACCGTGTCGCGGAAGGCCGTCTCTGCCTGCTCGGACGAAAGCCCGAGGCCGCAGGCGCCATCTGCGGGCATGTCGCGGAGCACAAACGTCGTGGTCTCCTCCTCATCCAGCGTAAAGGTTGCTGCGATGCCATCACCGTTGCGGGCGAGCGGGACCTCGGCCGCCAAGCTCAGCCCGAGGTCGGGACCGCGAAAGCAGGCGCCGCGCTCCGAGAGGTCAATGTCGTGATCAGCGCGGGCGTAGTCGAACGCCGGAACACATTCCAGCCGAAACGGGACGGTTCCGCGCACGGCGCGCACGGTGCGGATGATCTGGCGGCGCTCCCCGTCGAACGCGTCGCCGCGGACCGGCATGAAGTCGCGCACCTCGCCCACGCCCTCTTCCGACAGAAAGCGGGTGACGAGCACATTAGTCTCGGGCCAGTAGAACTGCTTGGTTTCTACGTCGTCGGCGCGGAGGCGGATCTGGAAGTAGCCGCCCTGGTCGGCGTCCAGGATGCGCGCAAAGACGCTCGGCGCATCGAACCGCGGCAGGCAACACCAGTCGATCGATCCCTCCCGGCTTACCAGCGCCACCGTGTGCATGTCGCCAATCAGCCCGTAGTTCTCGATCGGGCGGTAAGCGGTTTGCTCGGCGTGCACGGTCTCTTCCGCGATGGGCGTTTCCATGATGTATGCGTTGTTCGATCTGTCAGAGGGGCGAGAGCGCGTATGAACGTGCGAGCGTGGGGAGTGGGTGAGGACGGCGGGCCCGAACCGAAGACGTCAACCTTCCAACGTTCAACCTTCCAACCTCATTCCGACGACCACGCCGTCCGGAAGTCGGGATAGAGGGTGAGCCCGCCGTCCACGTAGAGCGTCTGGCCCGTGATGTAAGCGGCCTCGTCGGAGCAGAGGAACGCGGCCACGGCAGCCATCTCCTCGGACGTGCCGGCGCGGCCCATTGGGATGTGACTTTCGACCATCTCCTTCTTTTCGGGGTCGTCGACCCAAGCGCGGTTGATGGGCGTGATCGTTGCGCCGGGGCCGACGGCGTTCACGCGGATGGCTCGGTCGGCGTACTCCAGGGCCAGCGTGCGGGTCAGATTCTGCATCCCGCCTTTGCTCGCCGAGTAGCCCACAAACTCCGGCTTCGGGATGATTTGATGCACACTGGAGATATTGACGATGGTGCCGGGCTTGTCTTCCTCCAGCCAGTGTCGGATGGCCTCACGGGCGCACAAATAGGCGCCGCGCAGGTTGACGGCGATCACGTTGTCGAAATCCTCTGATTCGATCTCATGCGAAGCTCCAGAAATCTGGATGCCCGCGTTGTTGATGAGGAAGTCGATGCCGCCGAGGTCGTCGATGGCCTCGCGAAACATGTGCTTAACATCGTTCTCCTTCGACACGTCAGCCTGGTGGAGACACACCTCCACGCCACAGTCGCGCACCGCGCGGGTGCACCGGTCGTAGGCGGCGCGGATCTTCTCCTCGGTCTCCACGGCGTCTTCCTGCGCGCTCAGGTAGTTGATGGCGACGTTCGTGCCCTCGTGTCCAAAGCGCACTGCGATGGACTGGCCGATACCGGAGCTGCCGCCGGTCACCAGCACCGTCTTGCCATCGAGGCCGTCGAAGGTGGACGTAGGGGCGGGTGCGAATTCGGGTGTTTCCATGGTTGGGCGTTGTGGGTTGGACGTTGAAACGTTGAACGTTAGAACGTTAGGCGCTACGCGCCGAGGCGGTCCACCAGGTGGTCGCCCACGCGGAGCGCGTTGGCCATGATCGTGAGCGCAGGGTTCACGCCCGTGTTGGAGGCGAAGAAGCTGCCGTCGACGACGTAGAGGTTGTCCACGTCATGTGCCTTGCAGTGCACGTCGAGCACGGACGAATCGGAGTCGGTGCCGAAGCGGCAGGTGCCGACCTGGTGCGCTACGCCGGCGAGCGGAATCTGCTTGCCCAGATAGAAGCTGCATGGGATCAGCCGGTTCTGGCAGCCGAGGTCGCCCAGCATGCCCTTCAGCTTCTGCATGAGCTGGTCGTGGGGCGTGGTGTTGTTGCGCGTGTAGTGCAGATGGATTTGTCCGCCGTCGTCCACTGTGACGCGGTTGTCGGGGTCCGGCAGGTCCTCCGTCGTGAGCCAGAAGTCGAGCGCATGGGCGGCCATCGTGTCCAACGCCATGTCGGGCGTGACCCCCGGCGCCTCCGTGGCCAGCTGCGCCGCGTTCGACTTACCGAGCATCTGAATATGGCCGAGCGGATAGTCGATGTCGTCGGCGCCGAAGTAGAAATCGTTCAGCCCCAGTGTCTTTTGGAAGAGCGTCGGGTTGGGTTCTTTGGAGAGCGCGAGGAGCGCCGAGTTGTTGTGCGCCATGTAATTGCGCCCCACCTGATCCGAGCGGTTGGCGAGGCCGTTCGGGTGCGCCGCGTTGGCTGAGCGGAGCAGCAGCGCAGCCGAGTTGATGGCGCCGCACGAGGCCACCACGACGTCGCCCTGGTACGTCACGCGTTCGCCGTCGCGTTCGGCCACGACCTCCGTCACGGTTCGGCCGTCCGCGCTCGTTTCGAGGCGCTCGACGTACGTGTTCGTGTGCAGGGTGACGTTGTCGTGCTCCAGCGCGGGCCGGACGCAGACCGTCTCGGCATCCGCCTTCAGCGCCGTGAGGTCCGGGTAGCCGTCGAATGACTCGATGCCATTCAGCTCGTACAGCTCGCGGAGGAGAAAGGGCCCTTCGGGATCGTCCGTCTCGTTGAGGCGCACGCCCACCGGCAGCGGGAACGGCTGACGGCCGAGGCCTTGCAGGTCGCGTTCCAGGCGCTCGACCCGGTCGTCGTGCGGCACGGGCGGGTGGGGAAACGCGGCGCTGCGCCTGGGTCCAGCCGGATCGGTGTTGGCCGCGCCGTGGACGTGGTACAGCCGCTCCGCCTGCGTATAGTACGGCTCCAAGCGGTCGTAGCCGATCGGCCAGGCCGGCGACGTGCCGTCGTGGTGCTCGACCGCGCCGAAATCCTTCTCGCGCATGCGCATCAGGGCCGCGCCGTACACCTTCGTGTTGCCGCCTACGGTATAGTACGTGCTCGGATTGAAGGCCTCGCCCGATTGGTCGCGCCACGTTTCCTTTGCTTTGTATTTGCCCTCGTGGAAGATGGCCTCGGGATCCCAGTTGGCCGACTCCCGCGGGAGGAAGTCGCCCCGCTCCAGGATGAGCACGTTTGCGTCGGAGGAGGCCAGGGCGTAAGCGAGTGTACCGCCGCCGGCGCCGCTTCCGATGATGATTACGTCGTACGTTTTACTGTTAGCCATCCGATGAACTGATATCGTTGATGTTGATTACGTACCGTGAAGGTGAATCAGATACCAGAACGTTCAACGTTGAACGCTCCGGCGTTGAGCGCGAGTTACTGGCAGCGCGAGCTCGTCCACAGCTCGTGGATTTTCATGCCGCGCACCTCACCCCACGTCACCACGAGCGCGGCCGCGAGCGCGAGGGCCGGGTAGAGAGCGGAGATGCGGTACAACTGCTCGAACGAGAATACCTCGCGGAGCGGGCCGAAGATGAACGACCCGAGTCCGACGCCCGTCATAAGCGCGGCAATCATCATGGACGAGGCCCACGAGACGTGCTGCGGGAAGCACTTTGAGATCAGCGTGATGGTGAGCGGGAAGAAGGCTGAGCAGGCCAGCCCAGCCAGGCCAAAGAGGGCGATGCCGACCGTGGCGCTCGCTGCATACGGCAGCAGAAGGAACGTTCCGATCATGAGGGCGGGCAGCACGAGCCAGATCGTCTGGGCGGACATGCGCAGCACGAGCGCCGACACGATCAGGCGGCCGGCCACGAGCGCGCCCCAGAAGACCGAGAGCGCGAGACCGGCGGTTGCTTCGGATACGCCGCGACCCTCGTTCAGGTAGACCACCGCCCAGTTGCTGAAGGTGCCCTCCGCGAAGGCATACAGGACGGCCACCACGACGAAGAGCCAGAACAGCACGGAACGCGTCGGCGAGGGCGTATCGGCATCAGCGCCGGCGTCGGAGTCCGGAGCGCCAGCCGGAAACGAGGTCAGCGCTCCCCCCGAGAAGGCGATGCTGCATCCGCCGAGGAGTAGCAGGGGAAAGCCCACCCATTGGCCGGCCGTCACAAACGGCGCGACGAGCAGGGGACCAATGGCCAGGCCCAGCCCGATCAGCGTGTGCACAGCCACGACCGCAGTATCCTCATTCTTGGGGAAGAGCAGCGGCGGATAGCTATTCAGCGGGGCCCCGCTCAGACCAAACCCCAATCCCATGCTGGCCGTGCCAAGCAACACAGCCGGATAGGCCAGTGAGGGCCCGACCCACATCGTGCTGGCGAGCAGAAGCTGTGATACGGCGTTGGCGGCGAGCATGCCCAGCAGGAGTACCTTGAGGCCGAGCTGCCGCGCCAGGGCGCCGCCACTGATCGAGCCCACGACGGCAAGCGCCACCTGCGGCAGAAAGATTGCACCGTACTGCGCGTCGGTCAGGCCCAGGGGCCCGAGCAGAACGGTGCTGCTCGCCGGAAAGCTCACCATCGCGAGCCCTTGCAACAGTCCCGCCAAGTATACCAGGGCGATCGCGGGCCGGTAGCGTTGGCGGGTTCCTGAAGTCGTAGCCTGCGGCACGGCACAATGTATGGACGGGTGAGAGAGAGTGCAGAAAATGCGTCACGATCGTCGGTGAGTACGACGCTCGGTCGGAGCGTTACAGTCATTCGGTTAAGAGCACGCCGTGGCCATCGGGGCCGCGCACCAATGCGCCTGACGCATATCCTAAAGCGGTGTCTGGAAGCGATTGGATACCGGGCGACACCAAGGCGCGGCCCGACGTGCGCAACGCCTCCACGGCCGACGCCACGTCGCGGAGCCGGAGTTGGATGTGGGCGTGCCAGAGGTCGTTCGCCTGCGTGTTGGCCGGCATGGGACGGCCGTCACTCGGGGCCACGTAGTCTAAAAACTCCACGCCGATACCGCCCCTCGGGGCGCGCAGCGATGTGATCCGGACCCGCGCCCCGAACACGGTGCCGAGGCGCTCTTGCTCGATGCCGTAGTTCATGCTCGTGCCGGCAACCCGGAAACCGAGGCGGTCCCGGAAAAAGGCCAGACTCTGCTCGGTGTCGTCGACCACGATGGCGGTGTGATCGATGCCAAGGAAGAGCCGATCCGTCGGGGCGTGCCACTTGTCGGCGCCCTTATCGGGCGGAAAGTGCAAGATCTCCAGCACGTTGCCACTGGGGTCCTTGAAATAGAAGGCCGAGATTCCGCCGGCATTGGGATTCCACTCGGGGAGGGTCTGCGGTTCGGGCGAGATGTGGGACACCCCATGAGCGCGAAGCTGCTGGTATGCGGCGTCCATGTCGCGCACGATGATGGCCACGTGCTGAAACCAATGGTCGTTGCTTTGTGCATCGGGGGGATGAGGGCGTCCGTCACTCGGTGCCACAAACTCGATCAGCTTGATCCGCTCGTCGCCCAGTTGCATGGTGACCACGTGCATGCGCAGTCCGAAGACGCCGAAGAGCCGCTCGTAGGGGGCGCCCGTGACCTCGGCATCATTCACCTTCTGGAACGACAGGACCTCCGAGTAGAAGTTCACGGCGCGGTCCATGTCCTCCACGGTGAGGGCGACGCCCTCGACCGATGGTGCGGGCTGCGCGGTACCGGGCGCCGTGATGAGCAGCAGGGCTAGTCCCCCCACGAACGCGGCAACGGCCTGTCGAAAGAGGAGGGTACGCTCGAGCAGCCTGTAGCGTGTGTGCATGTCGATCGGGAGATCGGTGATTGATTTGTACGTCCCATTAGCGACGACCGGAACGCTGGGTACGGCACCGATCTCATGCGTTACAGCGACCGCCACGCTGTTCTTCAGCGACGCGGAGGACCTGCCGTGGAAGCCGTTCGCCGCCAAGCTCGTCCAGTCGACCCGCGCTACAGTGGTGCCCGTGCACTTCAGCGGGCAGAACAGCCGCCTCTTTCACCTGGTCAGCCAGGGTAGCGAGACGCTCCGGCTCGCCCTCATCCTCCACGAGCTGCGCGCCAGCATCGGCCGCACGCTCCCCGTCCGCGTGGGCGCGCCGATTCCGTATGACGCCCTCGCCCATCGAGACGACGCGGCCGCGCTGACGCAGGATCTCCCGGCCCGCACGCGGGCGCGGGCCGCGTGATCAGGACTCACGGATCACGTTGGCGAGAATCTTCCGCACGATCTCGTCTTGCGTGATGGTGCCCGCGAAACGCTCCTCTCCGTCGAGCACGGCGAGCTCGCTCAGGTTGAGCGCGTCCATCCGGCGGAGCGCCTGCCGGTTCGTGGCCGTGCGCGGCACGGCGCCCTGAATGACCGCCGGATGCTGCAGAATCGTGCCGCTCTCGATCCGCTCGACGATGTCCTCCGTCGTGTTGAGCAGGCGCTCAAAATCCGCGGCGTGCATGTAGCCGAGGAATTGCTCCTCCGGATCTTTGAACAGAACGTGGCGGAACTGTGGCGTGGCCGAGAGCGCCGCGATGTACTGCTGGATGGCCGAACGGGCGTAATACCCCGTCCGCCCCACGATGAAAGCCAGCGTGGTGGGCGGATCGGTATCCAGCATGTGCTGCAGCGCGCCCAGGCCCGACTTCTCGTTGGGCGAGGCCGCCGTGAACTCGATGGGGGCATCGTCCGCGACGGCCTCCACCTCCTTTGCCGCCTCGTCGCGCAGCGTCAGCTCGATGCCGCCGCCCTTGAACTGCTTCAGCTTGTCGGCCGCAAACAGGTAGAAGACGAACGGCGCGAGCGCTACGGCGACGTAAATGGCGTCGAGCGATCGGTTTGCGGGCGCCTGGAAGGCCCAGGCGACGGCCGTGACGAGCGCAAGCATAGCAAAGAACGCGACCGTGGCCCCGGCGATTTTCTGCGCGACGTGGGTGTCCATGATCATCCGTGAATCCGTGCACGAGGCAGTGAAGGACTGCGGTTCGGCCCGCAGAGAAGGGGCCACCGCCGTCCAAACTACGAAACGCGAACGTCGGGTGCGCCCCGATCTGCGACACGAGGCAGACCTTCGGCCGGTTGGTCATGGCAGCTCATTAGTCATGGCAGCTCATTAAATGCGACGGGGGCAGCAGTCGATACTAAAGGGGCAGTAGCCTACCCGCACTTCATCTACAGCCCTGCCGCAGATCAGCCCATCATCATGGCGTTTGAGGTGGACATTTCGCCCGAGCACGAGATTGGCGTCGTGCGACTCTCGGCCCAAGTGGATGGCCACACCTTGCTTGAGGCGCTCGACGTGCTCTATAAAGGGGACACCTGGGTCCCACGCTTCAACGCGGTCTGGGACATGCAGGCGGTCGACGAACTGTCGGTCGGCCCCGCGGAGGCGGAACGCATCCTGGAGCGGATGGAGGACTTGTGTCATCGGATGGGCGAAGGCCGTACCGTCGTGATTGCTCCGCGGGAGGTGGATGCGCTCTTCTTTCGGATGCTGTTCGTACGGACCACGTGTACCTTTCGGGAGCGCAAGATCGTCCACGATCTCGACGGCGCGCTCGCATGGCTCTACGAAATCTATCCGCCAGACACGCACGGTCTCCGAGCGTACGTCTTGGGGACGGCACCGCGCGTACCGCGTCATTAATGGGGCTGCCCGGTAGACGCTATGCGGAGGACGGATCCCGGTCTTCCGCGACGTCGCCCACCATTCGCCGATAGGCCGTGTACGCGAAGACGGCCCACAAGACGGCCACGGGCGGGAGCGCGATCCACACCGACAGGGCAAAAGCGCGAACGAGTCCGTCGGTGATGCCTGCGCCCATGATGGTGAGCGCGACGAGAAGGATGATGTAGTCTTGTTTCATGGCGTTCAATCCCAGCCGTAGGGGGGCTGCCGAATGGAAAGCTGCATGGTTCTTTTATTAATAAGAGAG
>CAYFRX010000069.1:0-13260 GCA_964345515.1 uncultured Rhodothermales bacterium | reverse complement strand
TTCGGCTACCTGTGCGTGAACGAAATCGCGACGCGGCTGTGAGCGGTCGGTTGGAAGGTTGGCGCGTTGAAGGTTGGAGGTTGGGGCGTTGCATCTACACGTCCTTTCTCCCGCTCACCCATACCCCCACGCTCCCAAACTCCCCCACGCCCCCACGCCCGAGCGGAGATGAATCTGAAATTGACGGAGGCCGCCGGATCTCCGTGAAACGACGCTGGTTTCTCTAACGACCCATCCAACGCTCCCCTTCTCCCGAGCCGCGCACCCATGATCGACGTCACGGCGGCCGCCCCGCGGCACGTGCTCCAGACCGTCTTCGGATTCGACGACTTTCGCCCGCACCAGGAAGCCATCATCCGGCGGGTCGTGAGTGGGCAGAACGCGCTCGTCGTGATGCCGACGGGCGGGGGCAAATCGCTGTGCTACCAGCTGCCGGCGCTCGTGCGCGAGGGGACGGGTATCGTCGTCTCGCCGCTCATCGCGCTCATGAAGGATCAGGTGGAGGCGCTGCGGCAGCTCGGCATCAACGCGGTCTACCTGAACTCATCGCTCACCCGCGCTGAGCGGCAGGACGTGAAGCGGCAATTGCGCGCCGGCGCCGTCGATCTCCTGTACGTGGCGCCCGAGCGGGCCATGATGGACTCGTTCCAGCGCGCGTTGGGCCAGATCGATCCGGCGCTCTTCGCCATCGACGAGGCACACTGCATCTCCGAGTGGGGGCACGACTTCCGGCCCGAGTACCTGCAGCTGGCCGAGCTGCGGCGGCGCTTCCCGCAGGTGCCCTGCATCGCGGTCACCGCCACGGCCGACGCCCCGACGCGCCAGGCCATCCTGGAGCGCCTCGACCTGGGTGAGGACGATCTGTTCGTGACCGGCTTCGACCGGCCCAACATCCGGTACACGGTGCGGCCCAAGCGGAAGGCGCGCCCGCAGTTTTGGCGGTTCCTGCAGTCCGAGCATCCACAGGGCGCAGGCATCGTGTACTGCCTCTCGCGCAAGCGGGTGGAGCAGACGGCCAACTGGCTCACCCGCAAGGGCCGCGAGGCCGTGCCGTACCACGCTGGCCTCTCCGACGCTGCGCGGCAGGAGCATCAGGACCGCTTCCTGCGCGAGGCCGACCTGATCGTGGTAGCGACGGTCGCCTTTGGCATGGGCATCGACAAGCCCGACGTGCGCTTCGTGGCGCATCTCGACGTGCCGAAGAGCCTGGAAGCCTACTACCAGGAGACAGGCCGCGCGGGCCGCGACGGGCGCCCAGCCGATGCGTGGATGGTGTACCGCCTCTCCGACATCGTGCGGATGCGCAAAATCCTGCAGGGTGCGTCCGACACGCGTGAAGAGCATGAGTGGACGCAGCATCACAAGCTGAACGCGCTCTTCGGCTACTGCGAGACGACGGACTGCCGCCGCAAGGTGCTGCTCAACTACTTCGGCGAGCGGATGGAGGGCACGCGCTGCGGCAACTGCGACAACTGCCTGGATCCGGTGGACACGTGGGACGGGACCGTTGCCGCGCAGAAGGTGCTTTCGTGCGTGTACCGGACGGGCCAGCGCTTCGGCGCGGGGCATGTGACCGACGTGCTTCTCGGGCGCGACACCCAGAAGATTCGCCGCTTCAGCCACGATGCGGTGAGCACGTATGGCATCGGCGCGGACCGGAGCAAGAAGGCGTGGCGCTCGGTGATCCGCCAGCTTGTGGCGAAAGGGCTGTTGCACGTCGACGTCACCGGCTACGGCGCGCTGCAGCTCACCGAGGCGTGCCGCCCGGTGCTGCAGGGCGAGCAGGACGTTCAGCTGCGCGAGGACCCCGAGCCGGCCACACCCAACCAGACCAAAAAAGCAGAGCGTGAGGACTTCTCCGACGCGCCCGCCGATCAGGCGCTGTTCGAGGCCCTGCGCGCGCGCCGCGCCGAGCTGGCCCGCAAGCAGGATGTGCCGCCGTACGTCATCTTTCACGACGCCACGCTGCGCGCCATGGTGGAGCACCGCCCCGGCTCGCTTGACGCATTTCGGCAGCTCTCGGGCGTCGGCGACGTGAAGCTCGACCGGTATGGCGCAGCATTCCTGGAGGTCATCCAGGCCCACGAGGCGTAGTGCGGCGATGCCAAAGCTCGGGCTGATTCCGGGCTGGCCCCCGCGTGTGACTTCTCCAGCGGGCTGAGCGGCTTGATGAGCAAACCATCCCGCCTCGCTTTAATCTAGCAGTATTCTGCCGTACCGGTTTTGATCATGCGCACGCTCTTCCCGACGTATCGACTCATGCGATTCGGCCTCTGTGCCGCTGTGCTTCTTCTCCTCGCTATGCCGGCCACGGCGCAGGAGGATGCGCCCCCCCGTCCGGCCGGCACCGTCACGCTCACCAACTGGCCCGACACGCTGGCGGCCGCCGCGGACGACTTCGCCGCCGATGCGTACCAGCTCCTGCCGCGGGTCGAGGCGCTGTCCGTCGAGTATCGCTACGCCGGCACGCCGCGCGGGGTGGACCTGTCGTTCGTGCTCAGCTGGATGCCCGGCGCGGAAGGGCTGTACGACGGTCAGGTGCAGCCGTACGACCAACTGCCGGCGGACCTCCGGATGGTGGAGGTTGAGCTGTTGGCCGACGTATTTGTTGCGGGGCGCGACGTGGCGGACATGATGATCGCCGTCGACAGCATGGCGCTGCCGTCGCACCCGAGCGTGTATGCCTTTGAGGTGTCCGAGCTAGCGTACGACGCCGTCTTCCTCGACACGCCGGCCGACTCGGCGCGGCAGTACGTGGAGCAGGGTTTCACGCTGCGCAATCTGGCAGTGAACCGCATCGCCTTTGCGAGCTTTGCCGGGCCGCCTGCCCAGTCCGAGCCGGACGCCGCGCAGGACGAGACCGCGCCGTCGCCGCGGCCGCGGCCGCCCCGCAGCGTCTACGCCCCACGAACCGGAATCTTTATCGGATGGCGAATCGGCCCAGATCCGTACTACGTAGGGCCAGGGCGCACGCGCCGCACCGAGCAGCCCCGGGACGAGTCCGTCGGGCGCTCTCCGGCGGAGACGGATCGGCGAGAGCAGGCGGGGCGCGGCGACGGCGCGGGGGAGGAGACCGCGGCGGGCGAGGAGCCGACCCGCGGAGAGGCGTCGGGGCGCGCCCAGCAGGGCAGGCGGCCCGGCAAGAGCGGTGACCGGGACGAAGGCGACGATGATGAGGACGACGACGATTCGCTGTTGCCGGCCTCAGTGGCGGCGCTTGCGGCCGTCGGGGCCGTGGCCGTTATCGGCGGCACGGTGGGCGTTCACGGCACGGGGCGCACGCCCATCGGGCTGGTGGCAGGGCGGGTGATGCCGCGCGGCGGCGGGCTTCTGCAGGCGAGCATCAACCCGGCCGTGCTCGAGGCAGACGGTCGCCAGCACCTGGAGGCGAAACTCGTCGGCTTCTACGACGTGTTCGAAGCGCCCCTCCAGCCCGCGGTGGGACTCGGCGCCATGGCCACCGCTGAAGGCGACCATACCGAAGTCGATCCCAGCGTCTCATTGGGCGTCGTGGGCAACTTCGGCCGCGTCATCGTGCTGGGCGGTTACGACGTGGTGCAGGGCACGCCTGAGTTTGGCCTTGCCATCAACTTCCGATTCGGTCCCGATCAGTAGCCCTCGTTCATGCACACCACCATCTTCACCACCGGCGGCACCATCGACAAGGTCTACTTTGACGCCAAAAGCGACTACGAGGTCGGCGAGCCGCTCATCGGTGAAATCCTCCAGGAAGCCAACGTGACCTTCGAGTTCGACGTGGTCACCCTCTTCCGGAAGGACAGCCTCGACCTGACCGACGCGGACCGCTTCGTGATCGTGGACCGGGTGCGCGCGTGCAGCGACCAGCGCATCGTCATCACCCACGGGACGGACACGATGATCGAGACGGCACGGGCCATCGAGGACGCAGACACAGGGAAGACGGTGGTGCTCGTGGGGGCGCTCAACCCGGCACGATTCCGGAGTAGCGATGCCATTTTCAACATCGGGTTTGCGATGGCCGCCGTGCAGACGCTGGGCGCGGGCGTGCACATCGCTATGAACGGGCACCTCTTCGCGCCCGATCGCGTGCGCAAGAACCGGGTCGCCAATCAGTTTGAGGAGGTGTAAACGATGGCGCTTTTCCACGGGAGGCCGGCCAGATGGGCCGAAACACAAAGAAGCCGAACCCCAAAGGGCTCGGCTTCTGTCATAGCGCGTTCGAATCAGAGGCGTGGGACTACGGCTTTTCCGTCGCCTCAAAATCGGCACGGTCGCCTGAGGGGGTGCTGATCACATTGCTCACGTTGACGGAAAACGTCTTTTCGCGCTCGCGACTCCGATCATAGAGGATGCCTTCGAATGTGGCATCCGTTTCCTCGTCCTCCAAAGCCTCCAAGTCGTCGCCGTTCTCAATGAAGAAGACCCCCTTATAAGCTTTGCCGTACACCGTCTTCTCGGAGTACGCGAAGCCTTGGCCCTCAATGTCATTCAGCTTTGCCTCGTGTAGATCGTAAAGGCTCATGATGCTCGTCGGTTGTTTCATAGATTATTCGTGCGGAAGAGCGCAGCGACCAAGTCGTGAGCGGCCGCTTATCAACCCCGTCCACTACCATTATACCACAAGAAACGTCTGCGGTTCAGCCCTGATGCGATGTCAAGACCAGAGCCCATTGTAATGTAACCCACGTTGTGGCATCGCCCCGATGGGGCCCCGTGACCGCAGACTGTGGACGACAGACCGTTGGCATGAGCATGGTTTCGCGGTCCACCGTCTGCCGTCCGTCGTCTTGGGCCGCTGTAAGTGAGGGGACATAACTTGAGTTAATGTAACAAGACGGCCCCGCTCTGTCGTTGTACCTTAGTGCGGCACCGTGCCGTGCTTTCTTGGACCTACCTGCGTTTTCTATGCCCTCGCGCTCTGATCCCTTCGACCCCGATCGTGTCCGACAGGCCCAGGCGGGCGATGAGCAGGCCCGCTCGACCTTGCTGTCCGACATCGAGCCGGTGTTGCGGGGGTACTTTATCAAGCGCATCGGCAAGACGGCCGATGTGGACGACCTTGTGCAGAATACGCTCGTCCGCATCCACACGGGGCTCGCTGATCTGGAGAAGCCGGGCAGCCTGAAGTCATTCGCCATGAAGGCGGCGCTGTTCGAGCTGCAGGACTACTACCGGGGGCGGTACGACATGAAAGAGCGCCTGTACGATCCCGAACTGGCGCCTGAACAGCAGGGAGCCGACCGCGTGGACGTGGCGAACGTCGACCTGGAGCGGGCGCTCGATGCCCTGTCGGACAAGGCGCGCCGCATCATTGAGTTACGCGAGTACGGCTATTTGTACCGCGAAATCGCACAGATGCTCGATACGACCGAGGCGGCCGTGAAGATGCAGGTAAAGCGCGCCTTCGAAAAGATGCGCGATGCACTGGTCGGTGTGATTGTCCTCGTCATGTTCCTGGGCGGATGAGCCAGCGCGGCATCGGCGGGGTCCATCGACGGGGTGTTACTTTTGGCGCGCACACGGCGGCCCACCTAATACGGCACCGACGACCACTCATCAGCCGGAACGTTCAGGCTACAACCGGGATCCACCGAGTCTTATGGAGGAGTTGCGCACCGACATTATTTTCTTTGAGGAGCTTACGCCGGAGCGCCGCGCCGAGGTGCGGGCGGCCATCGGCGATGATCCGGAGCTGAACCGCTCGTTCGTACGCTGGCGACAGGTTCGCGCGGCCCTCCGCGAGCAGATCGACACTCGTGTGCCGGACCGGCAGCTGCTGGTGCTGTACGCACTCGACGATGCAGGCCATGGCGCTGTGCTCGACGCCGACGAGCGCGCCGCGCTGGAGCGCGCGCGGGACGCCATCGAGACGGCGCTGGAGCAGCATCCAGGTCTGAATGACGTCGTCGGGCGCATTCAGGAAGATCGGGATGCCTTCGAGTCCGCTTGGGACGCGCAGGTCACCCGGCAGACGGAGCCGGATCGGGCGCCCGCACGCGCCGACCGCGCCCCTCGGCCGTCGCGGGCTCGACGCACGGACGCGGCGCGCCGCCGCTGGGGATGGCGCGCCGCTGCCCTGGCGGTGGTCGCCCTGGTTGCTGTGGTGGGCGTCCTGATCTTTTCGGGCGATGACCGGCGCACCGTCGTGGCGACAGGAGAAAACGAAGCCGAGCAGGTTACGCTCCCCGACGGGTCCACCGTGCGGCTGATGGCGCGGTCGCGCCTCGAATACGACGCGCCTGACGCGGAGGCGTCGTTCGACCGCACCGTCTCGCTGCGTGCAGGCCGCGCCTTTTTCGACGTGGTTGAGGCGTCCCCGCAGTTCGTGGTCGAGACGCCGACGGCCCGCACGACGGTGCTGGGGACGAGCTTCGGCGTGCAGGTGCACGATCAGGAAACGGAGGTCGTGCTAGCGAGCGGCCGTGTGCAGGTCGCGCCGCGCACCGATGCCGCACAGGCCGTGACGCTCCAGCCCGGGCAGGCGAGCCGCGTGGGCTCCGCGGCCGCGCCGTCCGCCCCCACGAGCGTCGACGTGGCGGACGCCCTCGCATGGACCGGGCTCTTCATTTTCCGCGATGCGCCCATGGCAGTCATCGCCGAGCGGCTGACGCACCACTACCGGGCGGATGTATCCGTGGCGCCGGCCTTGCAGGGGCAGGCCGTGACGGGCACCTTCGAGCGAGCCCGTGCTCTCGACGACGTCTTGCAGACAATCGCGACCACGCTGGGGGCGCAGGTGGTGCGCACCGACGCCGGGTATCGCATCGAGCCGCGGGACCCGTCGTAGCGCGGCGGCCGATGTAATTTTCTGTGGCGCTCGAACCCGAACACGCCGTTCGTGTACGTTTCTTTGATCCCGATGCTTGGACGATCAGAGAACACCGAACGTGCGCCACGGTCTCATCGCACTTCTTGCACTGGTTCTTTTGGGCGGCCTACCGGACGCGGTGCAGGCCCAGCGCATTCGATTGGACGTGCGGGCCCAGCCGCTGTCGGAAGCGCTCAACACGCTTCGCGCGCAGGCGAGCATCGATGTGGTGTACGCCCAACGCCTCGTGACCGGCACGACGGTGTCGTGCCAGTACGCGGGCTCCCGGTCGGGTAAGGCGCTAGCCTGCCTGCTCCGCGGCACCGGCCTCCGTGCCCAGCAGGTTCGCCGCCGGCAGTACGTGCTTGTCGCGCGCTCGGCCGCCTCGCCGGCCGAGCGCCAATCGGAGCGTCAGATGCTGGCCGGGTTCGTGTCCGATGTCGAGACGCAGGAGGCGCTGCCGGGTGCCCACATCTACCTGACTGAACTGCAGGCGGGCACCACGACGAACCGCGCCGGCTACTTTGCCTTTCCGTCGCTGCCGCCTGGACGCTACACCGCACGCATCTCGTTTCTGGGCTATGAGGTCCGCGACACCACGCTCGCTACGGGGCAGACGACGCGCATTGTCCTCACGCCGCGTGCCCTGGAATCGAGCGGCGTGCTCATCGAAGGCGTCATCAACGAGGAGGCGCAGGAGCGCATGCCGGGCATGTTATCCGTCGAGCTCGACCAGCTCAATCAGATGCCCTCGCTCGGCGAGCAGGATCTTTTTCAAGCGCTGCGATGGATGCCCGGCATTCGCAAATCGGGCATGATCAACGGCGGGCTCAGCGTGCGAGGAAGCCCACCCGACCAGAATTTGTACCTGCTCGATGGCGCGCCCGTGTATCATCCCTGGCACGCCTTCAGCCTCGTGTCGACGTTTCAGACGGGCACGCTCAAGTCGAGCAACCTGTACCGCAGCGCCTTTCCGGCCGAGTATGGGGGACGCCTCACGTCGGTGCTCGACGCGCAAATGAAAGGCGGCAATCGGGCCGAACCGCACGCCGAAGTCGCGCTCAGCGTGTTGAGCGGGCGCTTCCGGGTCGAGAGTCCCATCACGCCGTCGGTGTCGTTCATGCTTTCCGGGCGCCGCTCCTACCTCGACATGTTGATCGGGCGGACGCATCCGGTGCAGGACGCGACGACCGGCCGCCGCGACACGTTGCGCACCGGCTACTACTTCTACGACGTGAGCGGAAAGCTGACGGCACGGCCCAACGACCGGCATCGGCTTTCGCTGAGCTACTACCGCGGGCGCGATGACCTCGACCTCCGCCTGCCGTTCGACCTGTCGCTGGACTTCTCGTCGTGGCTGCGACCGACGGACCTGTTTTTTGAGGTCCAGCAGAGCTGGGAAAACCGTCTCCTCAGCGCTCAGCACCAGTATCTCGCCTCCGATGATCTGTTTGTCACCACCACGGCCTATCGCTCCGGCTATCACGCGAACGAAGGCTCGTTCGTCCAGCCGACGACGACGGCGTCGCTCACCTCCGACTACCACGTCGATCTGCGAGACACCGGACTCAAGGTGAACGCGGACTACTACCACTCAGTAGCGCACGAGGTGAAGGCGGGCGTTCAGGTGACGCATCAGCAGTTTGGCAGCACGCTCCATTCCGACCTGCAGCGCTCGTCCGACGCGTTGGATTCGCTCAGTCAGCAGAGCAACGTGCAGGCGCTCAAGCTGATTGGGTACGTACGAGACACCTGGAAGCCGGCGCCTCGGTGGGAGCTTCAGCCGGGCGTGCGGGTGAGCTACTTTAGCAGCGGGCCGCACCTGCACGTCCGTCCGCGCTTCAGTGCGCGGTACACGGTGCACCCGGACCATCTGGTGCTCCGGGGCAGCGGGGGCGCCCACGTGCAATACCTCCATCGGCTGCGCGATCGGCACTCGCTGGCCTACGATCTCGTGTCGAGCCGGTGGATTCCGTCGAGCGCCCGCGTGCGTCCCGCGGCGAGCTGGCAGCTGTCGCTGGGGGCGCAAAGCAACCCGTGGCCGGGGCTGACGCTGGAGCTGACGGCCTACGGCCGCCGCGCCAATCATGTCCTCATCCCGGAAGACGTATATCGAATCAAGGATGGGCTGGACGGCCCGGGGATCAAGGTGGGGGCCTTGCGGGGGCAGTACGCCGCCACGGAGGAGCGCGCATGGGGCGGCGAACTGAGCGTCATCTACGAGCGCGACCCGTGGCACCTGCAGTTCGGCATGGCGCGCGCTCGGTCGTGGGTGGAGGTGCCGCCGCTGGAAGGCGAGGGCGACCGGCCGGCGGACCTGGACATGCCCTACTCGGTGCGCACCGCCGTGAGTTGGAGTCAGGGGCATTGGGAGGCTGCACTGGCGGGGGAGGGGCGGAGCGGGGATCCCCACTCCAAGCCCACCGCCCGCTACGCACTTGGCGATCTCATCGACAGCGATCCCGTGACGTACCTTTACCGGCCGCAGGTGAACAACCGACGTCTCCCCCGGTACGCGCGGCTCGATGCGGCGTTGGGGTATCGCTTTCAGTGGCTCGCGGCCCAGTGGAAAGCAAAGCTCAGCGTGTACAACGTGACCAACCGGCGCAACATCGTCCGGCGGCGATACGTGCCGGAAGGAGGCGAGGTGCGGGTTGACGATCGCCGCGGTCTGCCACTGCTTCCCCTCATCGAATTGGAGGTGACGCTATGACGCGCCGACGGCGGTATCATGGGCAGCGGGTGGCGGCCAGCCTCCTCACGGCGGCCTTGCTGCTGCTGTGTGCGCAGTGTGATTTTGCGACGCCGGTTGAGGAGCACCCCTTCGTGGTGGAAGCGTTCTTCCAGACGGGCGAGCCGCTCGGGCCCATCACGCTTCGGACGACGCGCCCGCTCGACGCGCCCGCTGGAGACACCACGGCGCCGGCGACGGGGGCTACCGTCACGCTGCGGCTCGATGGCCAGTCCATTCCGTATCGTGCGGACGAGGACCAGCCGGGGCGCTACGTGCCCGAAACCGCCGTGTCCGTGCCGCCGCGCGTCGATTTTTCGCTGACCGCTCGCTGGAATGGACAGACCGGCACGGCCGACGGCCGGACGCCCCCGCCCATTGCCATCGAAAGCGTGCAGGTGGACGTCCCGGACAAGCCCGTCCAGGCCATCCTGGTGGATTCGCTCCGCCGCGACTCGCTCGACATTCCGGCCGAGCAGGGGTACATCTATCCCATCGAAGTCACAGTAACGTGGCGCACGACCTTTCCAGAGACGGGACCCGACAGCACGTACTGGATCCGGGCGCAACTGCGTCCTTACACTACCTTCTCGTCACGTGTGGTCGATTTCTTCCTGCAGCCCGAGGAGGTGCTTCGCGAGCGGGCGATGAAGCAGGCCGGAGCGCGGCGTCGCTGGACGGGCGTGTACGCCGTGCCCGTGGACGGCGCGACCGAACCGCTGCCGTCTCACCGTGTGCGCGTGTCGCTCATCCGGAGCGGTCCGGCGTATGCCGCCTTCGCCGCGAGCCGCGACGATCCGGATCTTCGCGAGCCCATCTCCAACGTGCAGGGCGCCGTGGGCATCGCCGCCGCCGTGGCCCTCGACTCGGTTCGGGTCGATGTCGACGGCAACGGCGCCACCCTCGAATCCGAGGCGCCGTCCTCCCGTAACATTCAGTGACTGTCCGTCCACTGAAGTGCCCATTGCTGACACCGTTGCGCATGGATGAATCGTCCGATCCGCCGCTGCACGGGGGAGAAGTCACCAAGCTAGAGGTCCAGAAAAACAATCCCGATCGCGTCTCGGTGTTTATCGATGGCGAGTTTGCCTTCGGCGTGCATCAGGACCTGGTGCTTACGCATCGCCTCAGCGCGGGACGCACCCTGACGCCCGATGAGCAGCAGGCGATCATCGAGGACGACCGGGTGGCGAAAGCGAAGTCGCGGGCGTTGGACTATCTGGCGCACAAACCGCGCACGGAGACAGAGGTGCGCCGCAAGCTCCGGCAGAAGGAATACAGTGAGCCGGTCATCGAGTCCGTCGTGAAGCGGTTGCACGAGCTGGGTTACCTCGACGACGCGCAGTACGCCGAGCAGTACGTGGAGCGGCGGTTCGCCAGCAAGGGATACGGCCCCGTGCGCATCCGGCAGGAGCTGCGCAAGCGCGGCATCGACCGCCACCTTGCAGAAACGGCCGTGGACGACTTCTTTGAAGACGAAAGCACGTTAGTGGCCGCCCGTGAGAAAGCCGAAAAACGGTGGCCTCGCATCGCCCGGGAGGACGACCCCCGCAAGCGCCGCGATAAGCTGTATCGGTACCTGAAGCGGCGCGGCTACACGTACGACACTATCCGCGTTGTCATCGACGAAATGGAAGCACAGAACGAGTAAGTGTCCACACCCCCAGAGTCAGATCACCGCATCGAGCGCACCGCATCGGGGCCGCCCGTCCGGCACGGGGAGCACGCTGAACGGCCATTGCGCGCCGAGCCTGCATCCGTGCCGCCCCGCGACGGCGGGTCGGCGGAAAGCAGCCAGTGGTCGCTGGATCGCATCATTCGGTTTTCGCTGGGCGCAGCCGGAATCGCCCTGGCTGGGTGGCTCCTCTGGTACTTCGCCGGCCTCGTCATTTACCTCATCGTGGGCGGCATCCTGGCGTACTTGCTCCGCCCGTTCGTCGACCGCCTGCAGGGGGTCGGCATCGGACGCGTGCCGGCCATCCTGGCGACTTTCGTGCTGTTGTTCGGGGCCATGGCCGTGCTGCTTACGTACATCGTGCCCTTCGTGGCGCAGCAGGTGGGCGACCTCTCGCAGCTCATCACCACCGACGCGGCCCGGCAGGTGGCCAGCTACGTCGAGGATCGGCTGCAGCTCCTCTTTCCGATCGAGGAGGGCGTCGTGGTGGAAGGGATGCGCGAGGCCATCAATTCCCTGACGCGTGGGGGGCTCGTGGGCGAAGAGCGCATGGCCGAAACCGTGTCGTCGGTCGTAGCGGTGTTTACCAACATTTTTTATGCGCTGCTCGTCATTCCCTTCGTCACGTTCTTCTTCTTGAAGGATGGCGTCCAGATTCGCCGGACGCTGCTCCGTCTCGTACCGAACCGCTACTTCGAGATCACGCTCTCCATCATCGACAAGGTGGAGCGCAACATTGGGCGCTACTTTCGGGCACTGTTCGTGCAGTGCTGCTCGGTGGCCGCCGTGGCGTCGCTGATGCTCTACCTGATCGGGCTCGACAGTGCGCTGTCGGTCGGCATCTTCACGGGGCTGGCCAACATGATTCCGTACTTCGGGCCCTTCTTGGGATTCGTGGCAGGCACGCTCGTCGGCGTGGCGCAGACCGGCGACCTGTCGCTCGTGCTGGGCGTCTTTGTAGCCATGGCCGTCACGCAGGCGGCGGACAACCTGCTGTTCCAGCCGCTCATCTTTTCGCGGGCCGCCCGGGCTCATCCCATGCTGATTCTCTTCGTCGTGCTGATCGGCGCGCAGCTGGTCGGCATCGTCGGCATGCTCCTCGCCATCCCGATGGCCACCACGATCCGCGTCATCGTGGAGCAGGTGGCCTGGGGCCTGCGCAATTACCGCATCATGCGTGTGCGGCCGTGAGCCGACCGTTCAACGATCGTCAACGTCCCCCTCTCATCGTGTTCTCATTTTTCGATCCATGTCCAACCCTTCTGTCTCCGACTCCTCGTCCGATGCCGTAGTGCAGCGAGCGGCGGCTGCTGTCCGCGAACAGGTCGATGCGATGCCGCAGGTAGCGCTCATCCTCGGCTCGGGGCTGGGCGATCTGGCCGACGATGCCGAGTCCGCCGTGGCAATCCCGGTGACGGACGTACCCGGCTATCCGCCGTCGACCGTCTCGGGCCACCACGGCCGGCTCGTGTTCGGGACGCTCAAGGGCGTGGACGTCGTTTTCGTGCAGGGCCGCGTGCACTTCTACGAAGGGTATCCGGTGGAGCGCATTACCTTTCCCGTGCGGCTCGTGCACGCGTTGGGCGCCCGGCGGCTGCTGGTGACGAACTCGGCGGGTGGCATCAACCGCACGTTCGACCCTGGCACGCTCATGTTCATCACCGACCACATCAACTGGACGCTGGCGAGTCCGCTGGCTGGGCAGGCGGCGTCGCCGCGCGCCGGATCGAACGGCATGGAGGCCACACAGGCGCCGTACTACGATCCCGACTGGACCAAGCGGGCCCGGGCGGTGGCTCGCGCACGGGGCATCCCCACCCGACGTGGCGTGTACATCTGGACGAAAGGGCCGAGCTACGAGACGCCTGCCGAGATCCGCGCCTTCGCGCAACTAGGGGCCGACGCCGTGGGCATGAGCACGGTGCCGGAGGTCATCCAGGCGCGCCAGATCGGGATGCGCGTGCTTGGGATCTCTACCATCACGAACCCGGCTGCCGGATTGGGCAGCGAGCCGCTCGACCACGAGGACGTGCTCGCCGTGGGGCAGCGCGTGCGCAGCCGCCT
>CAYFRX010000068.1:0-13282 GCA_964345515.1 uncultured Rhodothermales bacterium | reverse complement strand
ATCGAGGTGGAAGTCGTGCAAAGCTGATCGTTTGGGTTTCGCGTCCTGGATTCAGTTCGCAGCCACTTGCAGCGGGAAACGGGGGATGATGGCACGGAACCGCTCGCCACTCTCGCGTTGCATCAGGTACGTGCCCTCCATGATTCCCCCGAATGAGTGGATGGTGCACGAGCTGCTGTAGCAGTGCGTGCGTCCTGGGGCAATCACGGGCTGCTTTCCAACCACCCCCTCTCCCTCCATGTCTTGGAGCCGGCCGTTCTCCTCTGTGATAATCCAATGACGGCGTAACAGTTGCACCTCTTCGTCGCTCCGATTCTCGATCTGGACCGCGTACGCGAAAGCAAACTCCTTCTGAAAAAAGTTGGAGGGTTCGTCCAGATAAATGGGGTGGATCGTGACGGTGATATCACGTGTGGTTGCGGCGTAGGCAATCATAACATGTGTGGGCAGCTAACGGGGTGATGAAACGACAAGAAGCCGATAGGCCTCACGCAGGAAACGATTCGGAGGGTACTCCTTCGCCTCTCCACGCTGTCCAGTACGCCTCGACGCACAGCGTGCGCTTCGGCCTGACACGGTACCAGCCGGAACAGAGAGCGGGTCGGCATCCGGTGTGCAAAACCGTTTCACTCTCAGATTTCTAAACGTAATGCTTGTGTTAACACGTGTCAATCAGAACATGTGCCACGGGCTGCAACCAAGCGCAAACCAGAGCGCAACGCTGCCTTGTCTTTAACGATGCACATCGTTTTCGTGTCCCGGAAGCGCTTCCTCCAGGTTTACCCCTTTCATTCCGCAAATCACGTGGTTAATCTGTGAGCATTGTGTCTAACGTGGACGGTGTTTCTTTGCCGCCGCCTGGATCGCTCTGCCTGGCACGTACGCACGCTTCTGTTTCATGGCTTCCTCCCCCAACCGCAATGTGTGGACGGACGCCCGTCTGGCCACCCCGAACGAGCGTTTTGAGTCTCTTTCCGTGCGGGACGTGCTTGGTTGGGGCGTGCACACGTTCGGGCCCGACATCGTGCAGGCCACCGGGTTTAGCCCTCGGGGATCGTGATCATGCACCAGCTGGCCGCGCTGCGTCCGGGCAGCACCGTCTTCTACGTGGACCCCGGCGTGCCCTTCCCCGAAACGTACGCGCTCCGCGACGTGTGGCGCTACATCCACGACCACGACCTGCCGTACAACCCGCTGCGCGACGAAGGCTACCCGAGCCTGGGCTGCACGCACTGCACCGAGCCGGCCCACGCCACCGACAACAAGCGGGCGGGCCGGTGGTGCCGTTTCCAGAAGACCGAATGCGGCCTGCACTGCTGACCCCCGCCCAAACCTCGGATGCTGTAACGTGCGTGCTACGCCAAGTCTCCCGACGAACACCGATAGCTTGCGGCGCGTACAGGCGGCAAATTTCAGCTGCGTGATCGCCGAACATTTGATTGGACGCGCACGTAGCAGCCACCCTGTTTAGAACGATTCCAGATTAGAACCTGCCGCACGGCACATGGCCTCCGTTTCCGCCTCCGACACCCAGCACATCCAGGATGCCACCGTCCTCTTCGCCGGCGACTCCGGCGATGGCATGCAGCTTACGGGCCTCAAGTTCACGATGGCCACGGCCCAAGCCCGGAACGACCTCGCCACGCTGCCCGACTATCCCGCCGAGATCCGCGCGCCGGCCGGCACGACGTATGGCATCAGCGGCTTCCAGCTGCACTTCGGCGCCGAGGAGGTGCGCACGCCCGGCGACGCCGTCGACCTGCTCGTGGCGATGAACGCCGCCGCCCTCAAGGTGCACCTGCGCCGCGTGCGGAAAGGCGGCACCCTCATCGTCAACGCCGACTCGTTCGCGGAGCGCGACCTGGAGCTGGCCGAACTCGATAGCAACCCGCTCGACGACGGCTCGCTCGATGACTACAAGGTGATCGAGGTGCCGCTCACGTCCATCACGCGCGACGCGCTGAGCGACACGGACCTGACCACGAAGCAGAAGGACCGGTCGAAGAACATGTTCGCGCTCGGGCTCACGCTGTGGCTGTACTCGCGCCCGATGGAGCCGACCCTCAAGTGGCTTGACCAGAAGTTTGCCGAGCGGCCCGCCATCCGCGAGGCCAACCGGCACGTGCTCAAGAAAGGCTACCACTACGGCGAGACGGTTGAGGCCTTCGCCGTCCGCTACGACGTAAAGCCCGCCCCGATGGACGCCGGCACGTACCGCGCGATCCGCGGCGCCGAGGCGCTGGCGCTCGGGCTCGTGGCGGCCAGCGTGAAGAGCGGGCTCTCTCTCTTCTACGGCTCGTACCCGATCACGCCGGCCTCCGACATCCTGCACGAACTGAGCAAGCACAAAAACTTCGGCGTGATGACGTTTCAGGCCGAAGACGAGATCGCCGCCGTCGGTTCGGCGGTCGGCGCGAGCTTCGGGGGCAACCTGGGCGTGTGCGCGACAAGCGGCCCCGGCATCGCCCTCAAGACAGAGACGATCGGCCTCGCCGTGATGACGGAACTGCCGCTCGTGGTGATCGACATGCAACGCGGCGGGCCGTCGACGGGGCTGCCCACCAAGCCCGAGCAGGGCGACCTGATGCAGGCCATCTACGGCCGCAACGGCGAGGCTCCGCTCCCCGTACTGGCCCCGGGCTCGCCGGGCGACTGCTTCGAGGTGGCCTACGAGGCGTGCCGCATTGCCACTAAGTACATGACGCCCGTGATGCTGCTCGCCGACGGGTACCTCGGCAGCGGCGCTGAGGCGTGGCGCATCCCCGACCCCGACGCGCTCCCGCCCTTCGACGTCGACTTTGCCACGAAGCCGACGGACCGCACGATGATAGGCACGAACGGCGACCGCAAGTTCCTGCCGTACGTCCGCAACGACGACACGCTCGCGCGGCCCTGGGCCAAACCCGGCACGCCAGAGCTGGAACACCGCATCGGCGGGCTGGAGAAAGAGGACCTCACAGGCGACGTATCGTACCATCCGGAGAATCACGAGCGGATGGTGAAGCTCCGAGCGGAGAAGATCCAGCGTGTGCAGCAGGAGATTCCGCCGACCGAGCTCCTCGGCGACCCCGATGGCGAGCTGCTCGTCGTCGGTTGGGGCTCGACGCAGGGCGCCATCGAGGAAGCCATCGAGCGCGCCGTGGACGACGGCAAGCCGGTGGCGGGCATTCACCTGCGCCACCTGTTCCCCTTCCCGCCGGACCTCGGCGACCTCCTCGAACGGTTCGATCAGGTGCTCGTGCCGGAGCTCAACAACGGCCAGCTCATCCGTCTGCTGCACGATCAATTCCTGCAGCCGTGCGTGCCGCTGAACAAGATCCAGGGCCAGCCCTTCACGGCGAAAGAGATCGAGCAGACCATCGACGAACTGCTCGGCTGAGGCCGCTGCGTGCTGCCCCCGCTTCATCAAAATCTGAAGTACGGGCACATCGCCGATGTGCCCCCACGACAACAATCGATTATGGCTGACGACGAAACGAACAACCCGCCCGACGGCACCAAGAAGCCCGCGCTTCCGCTGCAGCAGCTGGACCCGGACGCGACGAAGAAGCCGGACGGACCGCCTGGTGCGAAAAAGCCGGCCGGGCCGCCGGGAGCGAAGAAGCCCGCAGGCCCACCCGGCGCCAAAAAACCAGACGGTCCGCCGAGCGGCAAAAAACCCGCGGGGCCGCCTTCGAGCAAAAAGGGCAAGAAGCCGGCGATGCCGCCCGGCTTCAGCGGCGATGGCGGCGGCGATGGCCTCACGCGCAAGGACTTCCAGTCCGACCAGGACGTGCGCTGGTGCCCGGGCTGTGGCGACTATGCCATCCTCTCCACCGTGCAGCGCCTCCTACCGGATCTCGACGTGCCGAAGGAAGACATCGTGTTCATTAGCGGGATCGGGTGCTCGGGACGCTTCCCGTACTACATGGATACGTACGGCATGCATTCGATCCACGGCCGCGCGCCGGCGTTTGCGACGGGCCTCAAGGCCAGCCGCCCGGAGCTCGACGTGTGGGTCGTCACCGGCGATGGCGATGCGCTCTCGATTGGCGGCAACCACCTGATCCACGCCATGCGCCGCAACGTGGACCTGCAGATGCTGCTCTTCAACAATGAGATCTACGGCCTCACGAAGGGCCAGTACAGCCCCACCTCCGAGCAGGGGAAGATCACGAAGAGCTCACCGTACGGCTCCATCGACGCGCCGTTCAACCCGGTGGCGCTCGCCCTCGGCGCCGATGCCTCGTTCGTGGCGCGCACCATGGACCGCGACCCCAAGCACATGAAGCAGATGATGCGCCGGGCGCACGACCACCGGGGCATGAGCTTCCTGGAGATCTACCAGAACTGCAACATCTTCAACGATGGCGCCTTCTTCGAATTCACCGACAAGGAGACGAAGCCCGAGCGCGCCCTCTTCCTCGAAGACGGAAAGCCGCTCACGTACGCCGGTGGCGACAAGGGCCTTCGCCTCGACGGCCTGACACTCCAAGCCATTGATCTCACGAACGGCCAGTGGTCCGCCGACGACTGCGTGGTGTACGACGAGACGAACGCCGAACTGGCAAACCTTGTCGGGCGCCTCTTCTGGCAGGAGGAGCTGCCGCGGCCCTTCGGCGTCATCTACCGCGAGGAGCGGCCGACGTACGAGGAGCTGCTCCACACGCAGATCGACGGCATCACCGAGCGCAAGGGCGAAGGCGACCTCGACGCCCTCCTGCATGCCGGCGACACGTGGGAGATCAACTGACGCCCCAGCGCGCCATTGTGAACCCTTTGCAACCGCTGGCCCCCCGATTCGTCACGATCGCTACTGTTTCCTATGTTGGTGGGACATCCACTTAGCCCTCACGCCCCTCCGACCAACATACGTTTTCCGCCATGTTCAACGCACTCGATAAGTACAGCGACTTCGGGTTACTCTTCTTTCGCGTCAGCTTTGGGCTCTACATGGCATTCGGCCACGGGTTGGGCAAGATCACGGGCGGCCCCGAGCGATGGGCAGGCCTCGGGGGCGTTATGGATAGCCTCTTCGGGATTGGCCTTTTGCCGACCTTCTGGGGATTCATGGCTGCTGTTGCCGAGTTCGTCGCGGCGCTCCTGGTCGTGGTGGGCCTGGCGACGCGCCCAGCTGCGCTCCTGCTGGTGCTCAACATGACCGTGGCGGCCCTCTCTCACATCATGGGCGTCATCGACGGCGGCCCCGAGACGGCACTCCTTTACGGCCTCGCGTTCTTCAGTCTGCTCTTCACAGGGCCGGGCTCGTACAGTGTGGACAGTGCCCTGAGCCGCAGCCGATAACTCGCCCCCGCTGCCTTCCCCATCCTCCCCTTCTCGCCCGCTCCACGCCACCATGCTATTCAACGACCTGGATCGATACCGCGATGCCGGCCTGCTCATCTTGCGGATCGGCATTGGCATTGCGTTCATCGTGCACGGCGCCCCCAAGATGCTGGGGGGCCCGGCCGGCTGGGCCGAGCTGGGCGGCAGCATGCGCCTCTTCGGAATTACCTTTCTGCCCGCCGTCTGGGGATTCATGGCTGCCTTTGCAGAGCTGGGCGGTGGGGTTCTGCTCACCCTGGGCTTACTTACGCGCCCCGCAGCCTTTCTCCTGTTCTGCACGATGGTCGTGGCGGCCGCTACCCACATCGCTGGCGTCAATGCCGGCTCGCCCTGGCATGCCATCGAGGCCGGCGTGCTGTTCTTCAGCCTGCTCTTCATCGGCCCCGGCGCGTACAGCCTCGACGCCCGGCTCGGGGGCACCTCGCATGCAACATTGGGCGGCGATACGGCATAATGATAGCGTGTCAAGAAGCAACCCGCACTCGGTAGCATCCCTACCGGCTTTCCCTGTCAAACCAAGGAGGAAACACGCTATGGCTGGACAACAACTTCTGATGATTGTGGGTGACTTCGTGGAGGACTACGAAGTGATGGTGCCCTTTCAAACACTACAGACCGTCGGCCACACCGTACATGCCGTCTGTCCGGACAAGAAAAGCGGCGAGTCGGTGAAGACGGCCATCCACGACTTCGTGGGCGACCAGACGTACGCAGAGACGCCGGGCCACAATTTCGGCCTGAACGCGACGTTCGACGACGTCGACCCGGCCGACTATGACGCGCTCGTGCTGCCGGGTGGCCGCGCGCCGGAGTACATCCGCCTGAACGACCGCGTGATCGAGCTCGTGCAGCACTTTGCGAATCACGACAAACCCATCGCGGCGATCTGCCATGCAGCGCAGCTCCTGGCTGCTGCCGACGTCATCGACGGCAAACGCGTCTCGGCGTATCCGGCCTGTGCGCCCGAGGTGGAACTCGCGGGCGGGACGTACGCCGACATCGAGATGACCGACGCCGTGACGGACGGCAACCTCGTGACGGCCCCCGCCTGGCCCGCACATCCGGCGTGGATCGCGCAGTTCCTCGAAGTGCTCGGCACGAAGATCACCCACGCTGAGCCCGTTGCGGCGTGACGGCTGTGGTCCCCCGCACCCGATCCATTGGACCGAATACCCTCTGCGCGCCGGGTCATCATCGCGATGGCTCGGCGCGCTGCGTTAACCGCCTCATCCGCCAGTACGTTGCGTTGGTCGTGCGCTGCTGATGAACTGGACCGGCACCCTCATTCAGATCTTCACCGCGCCCGAGGCCGGGGCCCCGATGGAGGTGCGCGACGCCGTCCGCGCCGTGCCCGGCCGCGGGCTCGAAGGCGACCGCTACTTCAAGAGAGAAGGAAGTTTCTCACGCTGGCCGGGGCCGCGCCGCGAGGTGTCGCTGATCGCTGAAGAAGCCCTCGCCGACATGGTCGACGCCACCGGCATCGCGCTCGATCCGGTGGACAGCCGGCGCAACATGCTCACGCGCGGCGTCCCGCTGAACGATCTCGTGCGCACCGAATTCATCGTCGGGCCCGTCCGGATGCGCGGCATTCGGCTGTGTCAGCCCTGCAAGCGCCTCGTCCGCCTGACGGGACACGACGACGCCCTCATCCCTGCTCTGGTGGACCGCGGCGGGCTGCGCGCGCAGATCTTGACCGAGGGGGTCCTTCACCCCGGCCTGCCCATCGGTTCGGCTGCGTAGTGAGCCGCCGCCCCGTCGGCCTCTCTGCGACGTTCGGTTGCCGCACTGCCTCCTAGATGCAACGGTGCCGTTACGATAGGGGCTCGTTCATAGATGGTTGCAACACCTTACCGTGCGCTCAAGCAATTTGGTATCCAGAAGGAACCTTGCAATTCATCTTCTGGCTCGGTTTCTATTAAGCGATTGTAATGCATCGTTTCTCAATGGACGCTGCCGCCTGGCGCTGATATGTTGTGGAATGCCTTCGGTGGATACCGAGCGCATTGCAGTGAGGCGTGCCCTGTACACACCCCACACGGGCGCCCCTCACTGATCTGCCGCTAGGTGCATTCTCGCATCCTCCCGTGACAAACACACAACACCATGAAACGTTGGGCTACGATTCCCATCTTCCTCTTGCTTCTGGGCCTTGCTGCACCGTCTGTCTTCGCCCAGGGGGTAACCACCGCCACCATCCGGGGCGAAGTGGTCGACGAAAACGGTGAGCCCCTCCCGGGCGCCAACGTCGTTGCCGTGCACGAGCCGTCGGGCTCGCAGTATGGGACGGCCACCAACTCCGACGGCAACTACGTGCTGCCGAACGTGCGCGTCGGCGGCCCCTACACGGTGACTGCCTCCTTCGTGGGCTACCAAACACAGCAGGAAACCAACCTCCGCCTCAACCTCGGCGAGCAGCGCACCGTCGACTTCGAACTGGCCTTGGCCGCGCAAGAGCTCGACGAGATTCAAGTGATCGCCAGGCAAGGCGTGTTCAACTCGGAGCGCACGGGGGCGGAGCGCAACATCGGTGAGGAAGAAATCGACTCAGCGCCGACGCTTGGCCGGGACCTGGCAGACTTCACCCGCCTCGTGCCGCAGGCTTACGTGGAGAACGATGACGACGACGGCCCGGCCATCTCCATCGCCGGACAAAACAACCGGTACAACTCGATCTTCATCGATGGGGCCGTCAACAACGACGTGTTCGGGCTGTCTGCGCAGGGAACGAATGGCGGCCAGACCGGGGTTTCGCCTATCAGCATTGACGCCATCGAGCAGTTCCAGGTCTCGCTGTCTCCGTTCGACGTGACGCAGTCCGGATTCACCGGCGGCGCCATCAACGCCGTCACGCGGTCGGGCACGAACGAATTCACCGGATCGGCCTACTTCTTCGGACGGCGCGACTGGCTGACCGGCCGCGCGCCCCTGCCCGGCCCCGATGGCATCCGCGACCGGCTGAATCAGTTCTCCGACGACCGCTTCGGGTTCCGGCTCGGCGGTCCCATCGTGAAAGACGAACTGTTCTTCTTCGTGAGCGCGGAGTACCTCGATCGCGCGATCCCGCAGCCGTTTGACCCGGGCAGCTACATCGGGTCCTCGGGCGTCGAGACGTTTACCACGATCAGCAGCGTGCTGCAGGAAGAGCTGAACTTCGATCCCGGATCGTTCAGGGACAAGACGACCGTCGTCGAGAGCCCGAAGCTCTTTGCCAAGCTGAACTGGAACGTGAGCGACAACCACAAGCTAATGCTCCGGCACAGCTACACGCGCGGCGAGAACACCGATCAGTTCCGCAGCGGCGGCGGCCTCATCAACTACACGTCCAACGCGGAGGTCTTCCCGAGCACGACTCACTCGTCGGCCCTCGAACTGACCAGCACGTTCGGCTCGAACACGTCGAACAAGTTCATCCTCGGGTACACCCGCGTCCGGGACGACCGCAACGCGGCCGCCACCTTCCCGACGATCAACATCGAGGATGGTGCCGGCGAGATCCGCCTTGGCGCCGAGCCGTTCTCCACGGCGAACATCCTCAACCAGGATGTCTTCACGCTGACCAACAACTTCAGCTACTTCGTGGGGGACCACACGATCACGGTGGGCACGCACAACGAGTTCTACGACATCTTCAACCTGTTCATCCCTTTCAACTACGGCTGGTACTTCTACGACAGCCCCGGGCAGTTTCTGCAGGGCGTGTGTGCGGCCGGGTCGGGCCAGAGCAGCTACTGCCAGAGCAACTTCCCGGGCGGTGCCGAGGACCCGGCGCTCTTCGCGTTGCGCGGCTTCTCGATTCCAGACCTACGGGACGGCACCGGTCAGTTTGGCGACAATGCCAACAGCGCCGAGGCCTTCCAGGCGTTCCAGCTGGGCTTCTACGCGCAGGATGAGTGGCGCGTGATGGACAATCTCCGCCTCACGTTTGGCGTGCGCCTCGATGTGCCGAAGGTCGCCACGACCCCGCCGTTCTTCAGCGAAGACTATGACGGCCTCGATGACGGCGACGGCGTCTTCAACTCCACGCTGCGCGCCGTCCAGAATGGGGAAGAGGTCACCACGGAAGCCGACCCCAGTAATCCGCTTCAGACCAACGTCCAGTTCCAGTCCATCCCAGGCTTCGACGGGTACGACTTGAAAGGGGCTGAGCCCGGCCAGACGCCGGCTGCGCAGTTCATGCTCTCACCGCGGTTCGGCTTTAACTGGGACGTCACGGGCAACCGGACGACGCAGGTGCGCGGGGGTGTGGGCGTCTTCACCGGCCGCGTGCCGTATGTCTGGCCCGGCGGCATGTTCTTGAACAACGGTGTGGCAAATGGCATCTACGCGCGCTTCGGAGGCAACCCGCTGCGGCCGAATCCCGCCAACGGCTTGACGCCGCTGGACTTCCCCGACGACTTCGGAGGCATCACGTCGGCCGAGGCGCTTGCGCCAAGCGGCCGTCTGGAAATCTTCGAAGAGGACTTCACGTACCCGCGCGTGCTGCGGACCAGCCTCGGCATCGACCAGCGCCTGCCGCTCGGGTTCATCGGGACGCTGGAGGCTCAGTACACAAACACCCTCAGCAACCTGGCGGTCACTAACATGAACCTGAAGCCAGCGAACGTGACCCTGAACGGTCCGGACAATCGGCCGATCTGGGCGTACGGCGATCTGGAGGACGGCCGGGAATGGGACGTCACGGAGGCGCTCATCGACTCGCGCTACGAAGCCATCCACCGCGTGGGTAGCACGGGCAAGGGTTACACGTACGACATCATGGCACGCCTGCAGAAGGACCCGATCGACACGCAGGTCGGGACGTTCAGCGGAAGCCTGTCGTACACCTTTGGCGACGCGTTCGTCATCAACGACGGCACCTCCTCGCAGATCAACTCGAACTGGGAAGAGATTGAGAACGTAGACGGCCTGAACAGCGTCGAGCTGTCCCGGTCCGACTTCTCGATCGGGCACCGTATTCTCGGCCAACTGAGCTACCGGGTGGGCGGCACCGAGTTGTCGCTGGTGTACACCGGAGAGTCCGGCCGGCCCTTCTCGTACATCATCGGTGACAGCGGCGACGGCCAGATGCTCGGTGCCGGGGGCGGCGGCGACGATCGGGCCCTGCTCTACGTGCCGAACAATGCCAGCGACCTGACCTTCACGGACACCAACGCGCGGGGCGTGGACATTACGGCCAGCCAGCAGCAGCGCGCCTTTGAGGCCTTCGTCAACGGGATCGACTACCTCAACGAGTCGCGCGGTGGATACACCGAGCGGAACGCAGACCGGACGCCGTTCGAGTCGATCGTGGACCTGCGCTTCCGCCAGGAACTGTTTGGTTCCTTCTTCGACAACGTGACGGGTGGTGCGCAGCGCCTGGAGCTGACGGTCGACATCTTCAACTTCACGAACTTCCTCAATGAAGAGTGGGGACGTCGATACTTCGGTATTGGGAGTGCTGCTATTACCGACTTCGAGAGCTTCGTGGACGGCGAAAATGGGGACTTCACGCCCCAGTACTCATTCACCCGGCCCTTCGTGAACTTCCTGAACGACAACCCGCAGCTGGACCTGTCGAGCTTCAGCGAGTCCCAGTTGGAACAGGCCATCGCGTCCTACAATAGCAAGGACGAGTTCTTCGAGAACCAGATTATCGATTCCGGATCGAACTATGGTTCGCGTTGGCAGATTCAGATAGGTTTCCGCTACACCTTCTAACCGATTCGGCTCGCATCGAGCCTGTCCACAAAGAAGGCCGCTCCCCCCACGGGAAGCGGCCTTTTTCTTTTGCGGTCTCTCTTCCCGGTCTCTTGCGCACGTGATCCCCAAGGGGAGCGGCCTGCCGGGAAATCGACATCAGCGTACGATGACGAACGTTTCGGTGATGTTAACCGAGGGCCCCTGAAGCCGAACGATGTACAGGCCGCTCGGCAGGTCCTGCGCATTGATCTCGATCGTGTTCAGGCGCGCCGCCTCCCCGGCGCTGTAGCGCCGCACGCGCACGCGCTGCCCCAGCGAGCTGAACACCTCGACGGAGAACGGGGTCGCCTCGTCCATGCTGACCTCGAACTGCACGGTGGAGCCGCGCCCCGGACTCAGGGGGTTCGGATAGGCCGGCCCCAACACTAGCCGCCCCTGCTCCTCGGTGGGTTGGCGGGCGTTCTCGATGTCGAGCACGTAGCGGGCCACGTCCCCCGTGTGCGTGAATCCGCTTGCGTTCTGCAATGCGAGGACAGCTCGCTCGGTGTCTTCGTCGACTTCGTCGTGGACGATGGGCACGCGGATGCGGCGCACGGTGCCATCGGGCGTCCCCGCCGGAAACCGAACGGTGCGGTGGCGAAATCCGCCGAGGTCCTCCGCGTCCGCGGTGCTCGCGGCAGCATCCAGGGCGACGGTGAGCGTGACCTCGTCCTCGCCCACCCCGTCCGCTACGACGTCCACCACTGCCACGCTGTCCGACTCGACGGTGATGGCGCTGCGCTGCGCAAACGAGACGGTCGGCGTCGGATACGTATCGCGTAGGTTGAACGCCGACTCGGCAAGCTCTGGAGCGATCACGAAGGGATTGGGCTGCCCCTGGTAGCGCGCGATCTGCGTGGTGCGGTGCAGCTCGCGGTCGTCCACGGGGTCGTCCTCCATCCACTGCGCGAGTGTTGACTTCATGGCCGCCAGGGCATCGGGGGACGATTGCTCCGGATACATGGCGTGGTGATGCAGGATGGCGCGGGCCACATCGCCGCGCAACGCCTCTCGCGGCTGGATGTCGGCAAGCGCTTCGATGCTGGCGGCCTCGTCGAACGTCCGATCGAGGGCTGCCTGGCGTTTCTCGTGCACGGTCTCCTGCACGGGAATCAGGGCATGCAGATCGCGATGCGCCGGTGCCTCGTCCCCGCGCCCCTCACGGCCACGCGGCACCGGCCAAGCGCGCCCGGCTCGGAATCCCCCCTCATGGGCCAGCGTCGTGGCGCGCTTTTCTCCAGACACCGAGGCCGTCGCGCGCGTGAACGTGCCTGCGATCGCCCCGGCTTGGCTCCAGACCACGCCAAGGAGCGAATCAGCAGCCGCCTCGGCGTCGAAGACCGTGGCGGGCTTAAAGTCGGACTGGAGCTGCGACGTGAGGGCGTCCGCGATCTGACCGGGGTAGAGCACGTCGTCTCGAATCCAGAGCCGGAACGTCCGGATTGCCCCCACGGGCAGATCATCGCTCTGCAGCGTCAGGTCGATGAACTCGATGCCTTCCTGCACGTCGTCGGCCTGCAGGGTGAGCACCGCCGACTGGGGACGCGCTTCGTCAGCTGGAAAGGAAAGTGATGTCGGATCGGCGGTGAGCATCACGTCGTCACCCACCGTAGCCGTCCCACCCCGCGTTGACACGGTGACAGACGCATCGTGCGATGGCGGAGCCGACACGACAACCGGCACGTCTATTCGCTTGGCTCCCTCGACCGCGATCGCCGACGAACGAGTGAACTGCACCGTCGGCGGCTCGGCGTGCATCCCGGCGGCACGCACGGCCGTCCGCGGCTGGGCCCATGCCAGACTCGCTGCAACCATCAGATATGAGAGGGCAAGTAGCTTTCGCTTCATAGGCACGGGTACGAAGACTGCCATCGACCGCGTGAATCGGCCGGCGATGAGGAGTGGCTTACAAGGATTGGATGGCGGATTGTGATATTACGCAACGGACGCGGCTCATCCATTAGTATACAGAAGCAAAATGATTATTGGAACCGACCGACCCAGTGGACCCAACTCCGCGTGCTCGCCGGACAGCAACATCTACCGTACCAAACCGGCTGCATTTTCCGACTGCGCCCCAAACGAGCCGCTTGCCGCCGCCTCTCCTTCACATCAGCACCCTGCGAGTGGACTCATCGGCGGGCCGGTATAGAACTTGCAAATTTCATGCGTCCAATTGTTTTGATTTATTCATCTCCGTTTTGCCTGTCCATTATCTTTTGCTGATTCAACATGCTTT
>CAYFRX010000067.1:0-13307 GCA_964345515.1 uncultured Rhodothermales bacterium | reverse complement strand
AGATGGGCGTACCGATCGCGTTTGGCACGGACGCGGGCGTCTTCCGCCACGGGCGCAACGCCACGGAGTTTGAGTACATGGTGGAGGCCGGGATGCCGCCGTTCGAAGCCCTTCATGCCGCCACGTACAGCGCGGCCGACCTGCTCGGGCGGCTGGACGAGCTTGGCACGCTGGAGGACGGCAAGTACGCCGACGTGGTGGCCGTGTCCGAGAACCCGCTGGACGACATCCGCGCGCTGCACGACATCCACTTCGTGATGAAGGCCGGCACCATCTACAAGCAAGACGGCGCCCCGACGCCGTCCCCCACTGCGCCGTAGCCGTGCGCTCGTGGCTTCACTGTTTCGCTTATCGAAGCTCGTCCTACCGTGTCTACCATTCGCCTCTGCATCGCTACGCTCGCCGTGCTGCTGGTGAGCCTGCCGCTCGCCATGGCCCAGGAGAGCGGCGTGGAGCCCGCCCCGGACCGCACGCGCGGCGACGGGCCGTACGACCGCCTCATCCTCCGCGGCGCCACGATGATTGATGGCACCGGCGCGCCGCCCGTTGGCCCGGTCGACATCGTGGTGGAGGGCGACCGGATCGTCAACATCCAGAGCGTGGGCTATCCGGGCGTGCCGATCGACCCGGAGGACCGCCCCCCGACCAATGGCGGCACGGAGCTCGATCTGCACGGCATGTACGTCGTGCCCGGCTTCGTGGACATGCACGCGCATACCGGCGGTGCGGCGCAGGGCACCCCGGCCGAGTACGTCTACAAGCTGTGGATGGGCCACGGCATCACCACGATCCGCGAGCCGGCCAGCGGCAACGGCATCGACTGGACGCTCGACCACCGCGCGCGCAGCGCCAACAACGAGATTACGGCCCCCCGCGTCCAGGCCTACATCGCCTTCGGCATGGGGCGCGACCGACCTATCGCCACGCCCGAGGAAGCCCGCGCGTGGGTGCGCGGCATCGCCGAGCAAGGCGCCGATGGCATCAAGTTCTTCGGCGCGCCGCCCGCCATCATGGAAGCCGCGCTGGACGAGGCGGGCCGGCAAGGCCTCGGCACCGCCATGCACCACGCGCAGCTCGACGTGACGCGCGTCGACGCACTGACCTCAGCCACCTGGGGCCTCACCAGTATGGAGCACTGGTACGGATTGCCGGAAGCCCTCTTCGACGACCGCACCGTGCAGGACTATCCGCTCAATTACAACTACAACAATGAGCAGGATCGCTTTGGGCAGGCCGGCCGTCTCTGGAAGCAGGCCGCCGAGCCCTACAGCCCCCACTGGAACGCCGTGATGGACTCGCTCATCGCGCTCGACTTCACGATCGACCCGACGCTCACCATCTATGAGGCGAGCCGCGACTTGATGCGCGCTCGCACGGCCGAGTGGCACGACGACTACACGCTGCCCTCGCTCATGGACTTCTTCCAGCCCAGCCGCACGGCCCACGGCTCGTTCTGGTACTACTGGACGACGCGGGACGAGATCGAGTGGCAGCGCAACTACGACTTGTGGATGACCTTCCTCAACGAGTACAAAAACCGCGGGGGGCGCGTGACCACCGGCAGCGATAGCGGCTTCATCTACAAGGTGTATGGGTTTGGCTACGTGCGCGAGTTTGAGCTGCTGCAGGAGGCCGGTTTCCACCCGCTGGAAGTGCTCCGCTCCGCCACACTCAATGGCGCCGAGGCCCTCGGCATGGCTGATGAGATTGGCAGCATCCAGGTCGGCAAGAAGGCCGATTTCGTGGTCGTCGAGGAAAACCCCATCGAGAATTTTAAAGTACTTTACGGCACCGGCGCCATCAAGCTAAACGACGAGACCGGCCAGATGACACGCGTGGGCGGCGTGAAGTACACCATCAAGGATGGCATCGTCTTCGACGCCCAGCAGCTCCTGGCCGACGTGCGCGCAATGGTCGATGCGGCCCAGCAAGAACAGGCTGAGGCAGTTTCAGACCCTGCGCAGCAGTAAGACGGCAGGCCGAGCGCGAACCCGTAATGCGGAAATGAGTTGAATAGCTCATGTTTAGTCCCATATCCGATTTACACCGTCCCGCGAATCGGATTAGCTTTGTCTAACGGTAAAACCAAAGTTGCGAGGTCTCTTCGTGGTGCTCAGACGGATGGCCGACCATGAACCGTGGACCGGCAAGGTCGCGTCGGTGAGGCAGTCTTCTCTCTACAGTCCGCCGTCTTTTCGGACCATCAGCGTGGAACCCACAATGTAGGTTAGTATACCCTGAAGTACGGCGGCCCATGTGTCGTCGCCGCCGGTTCCCCCATCATACCCTATCACCATCGCACGGTTGTCATGCGAAACGGCTACGTCTTCCTTTTTTTATTCCTGATCCTGCCACTGCCGGTGCTAGCCCAACAGAGCGGTACGGTCCGCGGCACGGTGACCGACGCGGAGAACGGCGACCCGCTCCCGGGGGTCAACATCACCATCAACGAGCTCCAACGCGGGGCAGCGACGAACGTTAGCGGCCAGTACGAAATTACAGGCGTGCCGGCGGGCACGTACGAGGTGGAGGCGCGCTTCGTCGGCTTCCGCACGGCAAGAGCCACCGTGTCCGTCAGTGCTGGTGGGACCGTCACGCAGGACTTCGCGATGCGGCCGGACTTGCTGGAACTCGACGAGGTGGTCGTGACCGGGCAGGGCACGAGCGTGGAGCGGCGCAAGCTCGCGGCCAACGTGGACGTCATCAACGCCACCGACATCGAGGAGGCGCCCGTCTCGTCCATCGACCAGCTGTTGCAGGGGCGCGTGGCCGGCTCCACGGTGCGCATGCAGTCGGCGCAGCCGGGGCAGGGAGCCGTGATCAACTTTCGCGGGGTCACGAGCTTCTCCGCCTCCCAGACGCCCGTCATCTACGTCGACGGCGTGCGGGTGGACAACAGCTCGAACACGAGCTTCAGCTTCGGCGGCGAGTCCACCTCGGCGCTGTCGGACCTGCTCACGAGCGACATCGAGCGCATCGAGGTGACGAAGGGGGGAGCAGCGAGCACGCTCTACGGGTCGGATGCGGCCAACGGCGTCATTCAGATTTTCACCAAGCGGGGGGCAGCCGGCGCGCCGCGCGTCACCGTGCGCACCGAACAGGGGGCCGCCTTCCCCGTCTCGCGTTTTCTCAAAGACACGGGCTTTTCTTTTCCCGAAACCCGGGACAACCCGGAGAGCCCCGACTTCCGGAGGACAAGCTTCATCGAAGACGAGTTCTTGCAGACGGGTACGCACCAAGATTACTCTGTGGGCGTCTCGGGCGGCAGCGAGAGCGTGCGCTACTACGCCAGCGGAAAGGTGCAGCACGGCACCGGCGTGCAGCCGCGCAACGGCAACACGGTGTATTCGCTCCGCGGCAACGTGCAAACGTCGCTGACCAGCGCGCTCAACGTTCGCTTCAGCGGCAATTACACGCGGTCCAACTTCTCGCGGCTCTCGAACGGCACGGCCATCGAAGACCCGCTGACGATGCTGGAGGTGGGCGACGCCAAGTTCTTTACGGGCACGAACAGCCTTCAGGACGCGCTCGACGTTGCGTTGCAGCCCAGCATCAAGGAGGGCGTGGACCGGTTCACGGTGTCGACCCGGGCCAGCTATGAACCCTCTCCGCTCTTCAGCTCCAGCCTCACCGTAGGCATCGACAGCCGAACTAACGAGCAGCGCGCCCTGGACCCCGCCACGGCCGACATCCTGACGGGGAATACCGACGGCGGGCTTGTTCGCTACAACCGCGACTTCAAGTCGGTCACGCTCGAATACATCGGCACGATCCGGTATCCGCGCGAGGGGCGCATCACATCGGAGCTTACCTTCGGCGCCCAGGGCTTCCGCGACGAGGAGAGCATCGTGTTTGCCGACGCGGAAACGTTTGCGTTGCCAGGCACCGAAGATATTGGCGAAGCCGGTAGCATCACGGCCGACGAGGCCCGCTCACAGGTGTTCAACGGCGGGTTCTTCTTCCGCGAGCAGGTCGGCCTGGACGATCGGCTCTTCCTGAACCTGGGCCTGCGCCTCGACGGCAACAGCGCCTTCGGCGACGAGGTGGGCTTGCAGGCCTACCCGCGCGCCGGGCTCGCGTACACGATCTCCGACGCCCCCTTCTGGGCGGGGACGCTGGGCCCCTACATCAACGAGCTCAAGCTGCGCACCTCCTTTGGGCAGACCGGGAAATTCCCGGATCCATTCGTTAAGGATGTTACGTTTCAGGCGACGCCCTTCCGCGGCGCGAGCGCGCCTCGGTTTGGCAACCCCGGCAATGAGGAGCTGAAGCCCGAGCGCACCTCCACGTGGGAGTTTGGCCTCGATGGCGCCGTGCTGTCGAGCCGCCTCGGCATCGGCGTCACGTACTACCAAGAGACGACCACCGACGCGCTCGTCGAGATCCCCGAGCAGCCCTCGACCGGGCAGGGCCTCCAGTTCCGCAACATCGGCGAGCTTCAGAATCAGGGCATCGAGCTCTCGGCGGACGCGCGCATCCTGAGGTTGCGCAATGTCCGCTGGACGCTCGGCGCATCGTGGGGCTGGAACGAAAACGAAGTGACCGACCTGGGCGGCGCGGCCGACTTTAACACCGGCGGCAGCAGCGTCCGGGCCCAGCAGCGCGTGACCGAGGGTAAGCCCATCGGCGTATGGCGGCCCACCACACCCTTCGACAGTAACGGCGACGGGCTGCTCGATGACTCCGAGTTTCGGTTAACCGACGACACGCCGTATCCCACGCAGACCGGCTCGTTCAACACGAGCATCACGCTGTTCCAGAACGTGCTCATCCGCGGGCTGGCCGACTGGGCGACGGGCGCGCGGGTGTTCGACTGGGGCAGCCACTGGGCTTCGTTCAACGGGCTTGTTCGGGCACCGCGTCCGTTTAAGTACGACACGGACGGCAACCCCATCGATTCCGACGCTGATGGCGAGTTCGACCGGTTCTCCACGACCGAAGCCGGCAACTATCTGCTGCTCGACGGCGACTACCTGAAGCTGCGTGAGGTGACGGTGAGCTACAACCTGCCCGGCTCGCTGATGGAGCCGCTCGGCCTGCGGTCCGGCTCAGTGTACCTCACCGGGCGCAATCTCCTGATGTTCACGCGCCAGGATCTCGTCGATCCCGAGTTGGCTGGACTGACCAGCACGGATGGGCTCGAATTGGGCGGCGAGCAGAGCATCACCCTGTCGCCGCCGCGCCAGGTGCGGCTCGGCATTGAGCTGTCCTTCTAGTGGCTGCCGCCCGGACGGGCTCCTCTCTCGCCTCCCGCCTTTTTCGACTCGCACCCCCGACCTTACACATGAGCATTCGATCCAACCGTACCCTTCCCCGCGTCCCTTTTTATCTGCTGCTGGGCGGCCTGCTGGCCGCTACGCTCGCCCTGCCCGGGTGCGACTTCCTCGACCCGACGGAGGTGGAAAACCCGCGCACGACCGATGAGGACCTCGCCCGGGCTGAGGAGCCGGTCAGCGCGCTCCTGCCCGGCCTGCGCGCCCAGTTTGCCCAAGCGCTCAGCTCTACCGTGGTGGTGACGGAGTTTGCGTCCGACAACTTCTCGATCAATGGCACCGGCCTCGGCGGCAACGACCTCGACTTCCCGGCGAACATTACGCCCAACGAGGCCACCACGAACAGTACGGGGCAGAACGGAAGCTACTGGAACCTGCAGGAGCTGCGCGCGCTGGCCGACTTCGTGCTGGATGAGATCGCCCCGAACGACGACAATGCCACCGACGCGCAGGTGGGGGAGGCGCACTACTACCGCGGCATGGCCTATCTGATGCAAGGCGAGAACTTCGTGGCGCTGCCGACGGAGGAAGATGGCTCCCCCGAGGCCGCCAGTATGCTGCTCCAGCAGGCCGAGGGCGAACTCCAGGAGGCGCGCTCGCTCGGGAACGACGAGGTGGCCGCGTGGGCCGCTGCGGCCTTGGCCCGCACGTACCGCGCGCTCGGCAACGCGAGCGAGGCTGCGTCCTTCGCGCAGACGACGCTTCAGGAGGGCGGGGCTGATTTCCTCCAGCAGCAGCTCTACGACGCCGACAACCTGGACAACGACCCGCACGACTTCCTCGTGCAGCGCTCGCTCCAGGAGATGCAGCCCCTCCCACGGCTCGACTTCCTCGACCCGAAGTACATCGCGGAGGGCGCGGGTATTGCCGTCGCGAAGGCCGAGGAGATGCACCTGATTTTGGCTGAGGTGGCCCTCGCCGACGAAGAGCCGGGTACGGCCCGCTCGCACATGATCGATGCGATCAACGTCGCGTCCGATCGGCCGGTCGTCGAGTTTAACGATAGCGATCCGCGCTTTGACAACAACCTGAACACGCGTCCCGACACGTCGGTCATTGAGATCGCCTTTGAAGACGGCGCACCGTCCGTTTCCGGACTCGTGCTCGATCGGCCCGGGATGATCAACGTGCCCACCGTATCGGCCACCCACGTCACGGCCAACGACGTCAACAATGCGAGCGATGCGGAACTGACGCGGCTGCTGTACCTGCTCCGCCAGGAGATCCTGCTGCTCGAAGGGCGCCGGCTGCACGACCTGGGCATTCGCCTGCCCATCATGCTGCGCGAGATCGACACCAATCCGAACGTCAGCATGGGCGACACGGGAACGGAGGTTTCTGTCCCGGGCTACATTCCGTCGGGCAACGAGATGGACCGGTACTCGCCCGTCGTGCTGTACGACGACAATGGCAATCTTGTCGAGACGCAGGTGACGATTCTGCACGACATGAACCGCGTAGTCGCTGAGCAGCGCGGGCTGGTCATCGAAAACCCCCAGCCGGGCCAGTAGCGACGCGGCCTTTCATGCAACCAGCGAAACGCCTCCTGCGGCAGCGTCCGTCAGGAGGCGTTTGGCTTACCCGGGCCGGCTGCGTAGTGTAATACCGTTTCCGTTTCAAAATGCCTGGGTCTCGAGGGGCATCGTCCATCGCCTCCCGCTGTGGATCATGCGCGAGAACGTTCGAACGCTCAACGTTGAACGGGTCTACGCCTCGGACCAGGCACGCGAGGGGAGAACGTTCGGGGGAACCCCGACATGACCATCTGAAAACGGTATTAGTGCCTGTGGTGAAGTGCCCGTGCGCTGCAATGCCGTGCTCTTGGAGGGCGAACGGAGTGAGTATCAGGCCGGCTCGGTCACGGCGTGCAGTTCGTCCCAAAAGTTCGGGAACGACACGCGCGCGCAGTCGGCCTCGGTGATGGTCGTCGTGCCGTCCGCCACGAGGCTGGCCACGCCCATCGCCATCGCGATGCGGTGATCGTCGAAGCTGCTCACGGTGGCGCCCTGGAGCGCCGCGGGCCCCTCGACGGCCAAGCCATCCTCGAACTCATCGACGTCGGCGCCGAGCGCGCGGAGGTTCTTCGCCATGGCGTCGAGGCGGTCCGTCTCCTTCACCCGCAGCTCGGCAGCGTCGCGGATTTCCGTGCGGCCGGTGGCACAGGCCGCCGCCACGGCCAGCACAGGAATCTCGTCGATCAGGTTCGGAATCTGATCGCCGTCTACGTGCGTGGCGTGCAGCGCAGTCCCGCGCACGGTTACGTCAGCGATGGGCTCGCCGCCTTTCATCCGTTCGTTGGTGACCTCGATGTCGGCGCCCATGGTGCGGAGGACGTCCAGCAGCGCATTCCGGGATGGGTTCATGCCCACGCCCCCCAAGTGGACCTCACTATCGGGCACGATAGAGGCCGCCACCAGAAAGAACGCCGCCGCCGAGAAGTCGCCGGGCACGTGCCAGGTGCGCGCCGGGACGCGATGGTCGGGTTCGACGGTCAGGTGTCGCACGCCGTCGACCGTGTCCACGGGAAGGCCGAGCATGCGCTCGGTGTGGTCGCGAGACGGGGTAGGTTCGATCACCGTCGTCGTGCCTTCGGCAAAGAGGCCAGCGAGTAGCACGCACGATTTCACCTGCGCCGAGGCGATCGGCAGGCGGTACGTCATGCCGCGCAGGGCTGCCCCCCCTGCGATGCGGATGGGCGCGTGGCCGTCGGTGAGCGCCACCTCGGCGCCCATCTCGCGGAGTGGGTCGGCGATGCGGGCCATGGGGCGGCTCCGGAGGGACGCGTCGCCGGTCAGCACGCTGTCGAACGGCTGCCCAGCAAGGATGCCCGCGATCAGGCGCATCGTGGTGCCCGAGTTGCCACAGTCCAGCGGCGCATCCGGCGCAGCCAGCCCCTCCAGCCCCTGCCCGTCGACGTGCACCGTGTGGCCGTCTTGCTCGAAGGGGACGCCCAGTTGCTCCAGGCAACTCAGTGTGGACTGCGGGTCAGCCGACGACGGGTAGTTCTCGATACGCGAGCGCCCGTCGGCCAATGCGGAGAGCAGCGCCGTGCGGTGGCCGATCGACTTGTCGGCGGGGAGCGAGACGGTGCCGTGCAGGCGAGCGGCGCGGGATACGGTTTGGTTCATGAAGAGCGTTTTGGGTTGCGGATTGTGGGTTGCGCGTTTGTAGGTTGCGGGTTGGAAAGTTGAACGTTAGGACGTTGATCCATTCAAATCTTCCCGCTTGCCCTTTTCCTATTCCCTGCGGATTACCAGAGGGGCGTTTGGTGGGTGGCATCGAGCGGAAAGTCGTCGAGCATGTCGCGGAGGAGGGCCTGCTTCTCTGCGAAGGGGAGGAAGGCGTAGCGGAAGCCGTTCAGCGCAATCTCCCGCAGCTCGGCGACGCTGACATCACAGTGCCGATGCACGCGCCACAGCTCCTCGGTGACCGACGTGCGGCTGAACAGCCGGTTGTCCGTGTTGACGGTGACCGGGACATTGGCGTTCACGTACTCCGTGATGGGATGCGCCTCCAGGCTGTCCACAACATGCGTTTGCACGTTGCTGGTCGGGCAGATTTCCAGGGGAATCCGGTGGTCGGCAAAGTACTGCATCAGGTCGGGGTCCTGGCGCAGCGAGATGCCATGGCCGATGCGATGGGCACCGCAGTAGAAGAGCGCCTGGCGGATGGAGTCCGGGCCCCACGACTCGCCCGCATGGATGGTGATGTTGAGCAGGTGGTTGCGCGCGTGGTAGAAGGCCGAGAGGTGCTGTTTGGCCGGGTTGCCGGCCTCGCCCCCGGCCAGGTCGAAGGCCACGATGCCGCGGTGTCGGTAAGCGGCTGCCAACTCGGCCTGGCGGAGCGACGCGCTCTCGAACCGGTCTCGCAGCCCGCAGATGATGAGCGAGGTCATGATGTCGAAGTCGGCCTCGGCCTGGGCCAAGCCGTCGAGGACGGCGTCGTTCACGGCCTCCAGCGACAAGCCTTCCTCGGTGTGGAGGATCGGTCCGTAGCGGACCTCCAGGTAGCGCACGTTCTCGGCGGCGTTGTCCTCGGCCAGCTCATACGCGATGCGCGAGAGTGCCTCCTCGGTCTGCATGAGCGGAATCGTGTAGCGGAACCAGGCCAGATACGCCTCCAGCGTCTCCGACGCGTCGATGTCGAGCAAGATGTCGCGGAGGCCGTCCACGCTGTCGGCGGGCAGCAGGTTGGTTTTGCCCTGCTGACGGGCCAGGTCGAGCATCGTCTCCAGACGCAGCGAGCCGTCGAGGTGGCAATGCAGCTCGGCTTTTGGCCATGCGTGGATGTCGTCGCGGGAGAGCGTTTTTGGAGGCTCGACAGGGGCGGTACGGGGCATATGGCGTCGAGAGTTAACAGGTGAAGGGCGGCACCGCAGCGGAAGCCCAAGTTCGCGTTAATTCACGTCGGGCAGTTGAAATTGGCGACCGTGCTGTTAAAATGAAGTGAAGCACACGTCGTCGGGAAGAAAAGGAACCCCATCCCACGGTCTCGCTTCCCCGAAGCATTGGAAACGCAAGGACACCCACCATGAAATCAGAATACGTACTCGCTGCTGCGGCATTGGTACTCCCTACGCTGCTGTGGGCCGGTTGTTACGACACGAACGGGGAGGGGGCGTCCATGCAACTTGCCGTAACGAACGCGCAGGCGCATCAGGTAGGCGATGCGTTTTGGGTCGACGTCCAGCTAGACGGTGTGGACGAGGCCGCGGCGCCGCTCACGTCCGTCAACTTCACGCTGCACTACACCAACAGCCACATGCGCCTCGTAGAGCACGAACCCGGCGCTCTGGCGGTGCCCTCGAAGGGCTATCAGGCGGCCAACTATCCGTCGAACGCCGAAATCGACGTCGGTGTCACCGTAGACTCGGCCCGGTTCGGTGCGGCCGAGTCGACGCTGGCACGCTTCAAGTTTCGGGCGGACGACGTGACCACCGACGAGGCGCCGGCCTACCTCTCGTTCTCAGGCATCGCGGCGTACGACGCCGCCGGCAACGCGCTCGCCTTCGACGTCCCCCCGACGCGGATGGAGATCCGCCCCGCACCGGGGGAGGAGCTGACGCCCGAGCTTCGGCTCTTCACCCAACACGCCGTGCAAAATGAGCTGACCGTAAAGCGCGTTTCGCTCGGGCAGCCCGGCTGGGTCGTGGTGCGCCCGACGGACAGCAACGCCGAGGAGCCCCCCATCGTGGGGCAGGCGTGGGTGGACGCGGGCACGCACGAGAACGTCTCCATCACGCTGGACGACGCGTTCGGGCTGGCGGAGAAAACGATCGCTCGCCTGGAGGCGACGCTGCACCACGACACCGGAACGCCAAAGCAGTTCGAGTACGATGGGCCTGACACGCCCGACCCGCCTGCCCAGCGTGCCGGTACGCCCGTGACGGCGTCCTTTTTTGCGCAATACACCGCGTCCGAGCCGCAGTCGAGCATCACAGTGCAGAATCAGAAGCTTACTGGTCGCCGGCTCGTCATGGACGAGGTGGTGGCCAGCGAACCGGCCGACCTGGTTATTCACCGGGGGCGTAGGGATCGCCCCTTCATCCCGGGCATCATCGGCAAGGCGCGGGTCGAGCCGGGCACCAATCGAAACATCGCGGTCTCCATCTACGATGAAGCGACCATTGCCTGCGGAGAAACGCTGTGGCCCATGTTGCACGCCCGCAGCGAGTCCAGTGATCAGCCTTACGAGATCGACCATCCGCTGATCACAAAGCCGGCCACCGTATTGTGCGAATAGGCGGCGGCCCCGGCCGGGTTGAATCCGCCCGATCGGGAGGAACTGCGTCGCGACAAGCTCCGTTTGGGAAATGCGCGTTGGGATCTCTCTTTCCCGGCTTTTTGCTGGAAGTTCCTTGAGGCCGTTCCCCACGCTTCCTTTTTTGTACCTTCAACAAGGTGGAGCGCTTCCTCGACGGATTGCACGCCACCGACACTCGATTTATCAGAGGTGACTGACTATGGGCACGCCTGGACCCTTCGAAATCATTCTTATTTTCCTTGTCGTTCTCCTCATCTTTGGGGCGAAGCGCATTCCGGAGATTGCGCGTGGCATCGGGAAGGGCATCCGCGAGTTCAAGGATGCGACCAGTGAAATCTCCCGCGAGTTCGACATGGAAGACAAGCGCCAGCAGCGCCAGCAGATCAACCAGCCGCGCCAGCCGCAGCAGGGTGCGCCGCAGGCCCGCACGAACCCCGGCCAGTCGGCTGCCGATGAGGCGCCGCCGGAGCCGGCTAAAGCGAACAACCCGGGCGACGAGTCGGAAGGAGCCCGCGAGCAGCAAGCCTCCTAGCAATCGCACTGTAGAACGCTACAGTCAGATTCTGCGAGTAGGCTCCGCAGACCACCACCGGGCACAGCGCACCGCTGCAGGCCCGTTCGCAGCGCACGAAGCAGACGTCAGCAGCGCGACTCAGCATGGAATACAAAACTTTTGCGGAAGCTCGCCAGGCGTTGGACCAGGGGGAGACCAGTTGCGAAGCGCTGGTCTCTTCGTTTTTGGAGCGCATCGAGGCGAAAAATGATGAGCTCAACGCGTTCATCGAGGTCGATCACGATGGCGCCCTCAACCATGCGCGCTACCTCGACAGCCAGCGCGAGCGCGGCAACGCTCGGCCGCTGGCCGGGCTCATCCTGGGGGTCAAGGACGTGATCTGCATCCGCAATCAGACCGTGACATGCGGCTCCCGGATGCTGGCCGATTTCACGTCGCTCTACGACGCCACCGCCATCCAGCGACTCCGCGACGCCGGCGCCATCTTTATCGGTAAGACGAACTGCGACGAGTTCGCGATGGGCTCGTCGAACGAGAACTCGCACTTTGGTCCGGTCCGGAATCCGGCAGACACCGACCACGTGCCCGGCGGATCGTCGGGCGGGTCGGCGGCGGCCGTGGCGGCCGGATTCTGCCACGCCGCGCTCGGCACCGACACGGGCGGCTCGGTGCGTCAGCCAGCCGCCCACTGCGGCGTCGTGGGGCTGAAGCCGACGTACGGGCGCGTCAGCCGTTACGGCCTCGTGGCGTTCGCCTCTTCATTCGACGTTGTCGGTCCGATGGGCCGCTCCGTCGAGGACGTGGCGATGCTCCTCAACACCATCGCCGGGCAGGACGCGCAGGACTCGACGAGTGCGCCCGTTGAGGTGCCCGACTACACGCAGGCGCTCACGGGCGACGTGGAAGGGCTGCACGTCGGATTGCCCGAGGAGTACTTCGCCGAGGGGCTCGACGAGAACATTCGCCAGATGATTGAGGCGCAGGTGGACCGGCTCCGCGCGGCCGGTGCGACCGTCAAAGACGTGTCGCTTCCGCACGCCGATTACGGCATCGCCACGTACTACATCCTGGCGACGGCTGAGGCATCGAGCAACCTCGCGCGCTACGACGGCATTCGTTATGGCCACCGCGCCGACCTGGACGAGACGCGCCAGGCGATCCGCGAGGACAAGCAGGCGCTCGAAAGCGAGCTGGCCACCGCCGAGTCGGACGGCAACGACGCCCGCGTCGCCGAGCTCCAGGCCGAACTCGACGAGCAAAACTCCGTCCTGGAGCATCTCTACGTCATGTCGCGCAGCGAGGGCTTCGGCGACGAGGTGAAGCGTCGCATCATGCTGGGCACGTACGTGCTCTCCTCCGGCTACTACGACGATTACTACGAGAAGGCCCAGCGCGTCCGCACGCTCATCCGCAGCGACTTCGACCGGGCCTTCGACGAGGTCGACGTGCTGCTCACGCCCGTCACGCCCACATCGGCCTTCGAGCTGGGCAGCAAGACAGACGACCCGCTAGAGATGTACCTGAGCGACGTGTACACCGTCTCGGCTAACCTGGCCGGCGTCCCGGGGCTCACCGTGCCCATTGGCACCCACCCGGACAACGACCTGCCCGTCGGCATGCAACTCATGGGCCGTCACTTCGACGAGGCCACCCTCCTCCAGGTGGGCGACGCCGTCATGCGGGCGCAGGACTGAGGAACTGTCGGTTAAGGGATTTGCGAGTTTCTTCGTTCGGGGCGTTGGCAGTTCGTCCTCGGG
>CAYFRX010000066.1:0-13355 GCA_964345515.1 uncultured Rhodothermales bacterium | reverse complement strand
CGGCAGCGCCAGCTCGTAGCGGCCTTCGTCGTTCGTCGCCGTGCCGCGCTGCGTGCCCACAGCCAGCACGTTGACGCCGCTCATCGGATCACCGGTCTCCGCATCGATGACTTGCCCCGACACGGTGCCGGTGGGTTGGGCGAGCGCCGTCGAGGCGGTTAGTAGGAGCGCGATGAACAGCCAGCTTGCAGCGGCTATGCGACGCGTCAAACGAGCCGATGAGGACAGGCGTAGCGAGGAGGTCATGGTGCACGGTGGATTACTGATAGAGTGGGTTGCTGATAAACCGGTGAAACGCCGTTAGCTTAACGGTTTAGTCATAGACATGCAGCCGTCAATCGTGAACCTCTGGCAAAGGCAACGCGTCACGCGGCGGCGTCGGTTTGCAGGCGGAAGAGCAACTCGTCGAGCCCCCAGATGGTGAGGCCCACGGTGCCGAACAAGGTGAGTGCCGCAGCGGGTTCCCAGATGACCAAGCCACCGAGCAAACCCAGCACGCCGCCGAGGTACTTAATGTAGTTGAGCTGCTCGTTCGTCGTCCGCTTGAGCAGGTCTTCGAGTTGCCGCTCGTCGTAGGCCCGCACGTTCTCGACCACGATGCGCTCCACGTCGAGGTTCTCCACGAAGCTGATCACGATCTGCGTGACGAGGTCTTCGATCTCTTCCGAGCTGGCTTCCAGCTTCTCAGGGAGCTGGTTGAGCAGCGGGTCGAGCTCGTCCAACAAATCAGGCAGTGCCTTAGGAAGGTCCGCCACGGCCTCGTGGAGCCGCGCCCGGAAGTCGTCCTCGTTCACGAACCGGTACGCCCGCAGGGCCAGGCCGGCCAGCCCGCGCTCCGCATGCGCGTTGATCTGCTGCTCGGTGAAGTCCACGATGCGCTGGCGCACCTCGTCGGAGGCGAGCATTTCCTCGGCGTACTCGCGGATCAGGATCTTGAGCTCCCGGCGGAAGCCGGGGTCGTTCAGGACGCTGCGGATGACGGAGACGGTGAGGCCTCGGTACTCGGCGATCAGCCCGCTCTCGTGGATCTTCTGCTTAATGATGGCCTCACTGATCAGTTCGTCCGACACGGCCTCGGCGAGGCGAAAGGCGATGCGCTCGCGCTGGGCCGGCACGAGGCCCTGGCCCACGAGTGGGCGCGGCTTCCGGGGCTGGAAGAGCATCGTGATGGCCAGCCAGTTCGTCAGAAAGCCAATTAAGCCGCTGACAGAGACGATACGGAGTAGGCCGTTGAAGACGAGCGTGTGGCCCCAGATCGTGAATTGCAAGCCCTCGAAGTCCCACACAAATGAGGCGACAAACCCGATGGCGAGGACGAGGGGCACCGCGCGCAGGTACGGCAACAGGGTCGCATGGGTGCCCACTGCCTGCGGCGGCTCGTCCATGGGCGAGCGGGCCGGTGAGGTCTGAGGAAGGTGCTGCCGCACGTACTGCGTGATGAGCGCGCGCAGGTTCTGATAGCGGGCGGGCGCGGCGTCAGACGAGGCGGCCTGACCATTCGAGGCCGACGACGTATCGGCCGGCGGGGCGGGGCGGGATGGGTCCAGTCGATCCGGCATGAGGGGCAGCGACCATGCAAGCAGAGCGCGCCATCGGGCGGTCAGAATACGCGGACGAGCGTCATGTCTTTGAGGTAGCGCCCCGGCTGCTGCTGGAAGTCGTCGAGGATGGTGTTGAGCCGGGTAGCGGCCGAGTCGAGGCGCACATACAGGCTGGGGTCGTTGACGAGGCGGCCGAGCGTGCCTTCACCCTCGTTAATCGTGCGGAGCATCTGGTCCAGGTTGGTCGACGTGCGCTCCAAGACGACGAGGTTGCGCTCCGTTTGTGCGAGGACGCGGTTCATGCGCTGCACCGTCGCGCTCAGGGAATCCTGATTGTTGCTGACGAGTGTATTGAGCTCGTCGGTCAGGGCTTCTGTGTTGGCAATCACCTGTCCCAGTTGCTCGCGCTCGCTGCGGAGCAACTGCGTGAGCGCGCCAGCGCTGCTTTGGATGGAGGCGAGGGTGGTTTGAACGCCGCCGTCGGGCGACTTGAAGAGCGTCTGTGCGTCTTCGAGCGTCCGGTTTGCCGAGCGCAGTAGGCTGTCGGCGCGCGCGGCCAGGACGGGCGCCTGGTCGGAGAGCTGAGTGAGAACGCCGTCTTCCGGGGGGCTCGGGACGAATCCGCCAGGGGGGATCGGTGCGTTGTCGGGCGCCCCCAGCGAGATGCTCAGTCGGACGCCGCCCAGGGCACTGACGCCTGCGACGGAAGCCGTCGAGCCCTCTGGGATTTGGACGCTCTCATCGACTCGGAAGCGCACGCGGGCCCGCCGCGCCTGTGGGTCAAGCGTGACCGACTCCACGGTGCCTACGTTTACGCCGTTCACCCGCACCGGATTGCCAGAGCCGAGTCCGCTGGCGTCTGCGAAGCTCGTCTCCAACACGTAGCTGCCTCGAAAGAGCGGGATGTCTTGCATGTAGCGAATCCCGAAGTAGAACACGAGGCCCGCGAGGACCAGAGAGAGGCCGACTTTGACTTCATTACTGTATTTCACAGGCGTGGGCGTAGATCGACAATCAGACGTCAGGAGGAAGAGGGTGAACGGGAGGCAACCGCAACCGATGGGTTGCCGATCTGGTATTGATTGGCTTCCACGAACGCGTCGAGTACGGGGTCTTCGCGTTTGTGGATGTCATCCACCGGGCCGACCCAGCGGAGCCGGGTCTCGTGCAGAAAGGCCACGCGATCCGCTATGGTGAGGACGGAGTGCATATCGTGGGTCACCACTACGCTCGTGACGTTGAGTTCCTTCGAGAGAGAGTGGATCAGCTCATCGATGGTATTGGACGTTTCCGGGTCGAGACCGCTCGTGGGCTCATCGTACAAAATGTATTGGGGCTCCAGGGCAATGGCGCGGGCCAGGGCCACGCGCTTCCGCATCCCGCCGGACAGCTCCGAGGGCTTCTTGTCGTCGATGTCAGACAGGTTGACTAGGTTCAGGCATTCATGCACGCGCTCCCGGACCTCGGCCTCCGAGCAGCGGGTGAAGTTGCGAATGGGAAACGCAATGTTTTCGAACGCCGTCATCGAGTCGAACAGTGCCCCGCCCTGAAACAGCACGCCGAAGCAGCGGCGCAACTCGCGCAGCTCCTCGTACGGGATCACGTTGAGGTCCGTCTCGTCGACGAGCACGCGGCCTTGGTCGGGCGTGAGGAGCCCCACGAAGTGCTTCATGAGAACGCTCTTCCCGGATCCGGAGCGCCCGATGATGGCCGTCGTCTCGCCGTCGCGGATCTCCAGATTGATGTCCTGGAGGACGGTCAAGTCCTCGAAGCCCTTGTATAGGTTTTCCACTTGGATCATGCAGTGCGACGGAAGACCGCCGGGTGATTCAACGTCGATACAGCAGGATGCAGGGTAGAAACAGGATCACAGGTACGCCAGAGTGTGGGCAAACGTTCAACGTCGTACAAGATCGGCTTCACAGCAGCGTCACGGCGAGGAGCAGATCGGCCAGCAGGATAAAGACGCAGCTCAGCACGGCCGAGTCCGTCGTGCTCTCGCCGACGCCCTCTGCCCCGCCGGTGGTGTAGTATCCCTTGAAGCAGGCAACCGACGTGATGATGAACCCGAAGGTGACCGCCTTAATCAGTCCGAAGTAGGGATCAAAGGGCTTGAAGAACTGGCGGGCGCCCTCCATGAATTCACCGGCAGCGATGAAGCCGCCGACCTCGCCAATCAACATGCCGCCGCCGATGCCGATCAGGCACGAGGCGATGTAGAGCATGGGGAACATGACAATGCCGGCCAGCACGCGCGGGACGATCAGGAAGCTGATGGAGTTGATGCCCATCGCCTCCAGCGCATCGATCTGCTCCGAGACCCGCATGGTGCCCAGCTCGGCCGCGATGCGCGCGCCCACACGCCCTGCCAGGATGAAGCCCGTGATGACAGCGCCCAGCTCCAGCAACATCGAGGGGGCCACGATGGAGCCGATGATACTTTTGGGAATGAACGGCGACGCCAGCTGATAGGCCGTCTGCACAGTTAGTACGGCGCCCGAGAAGGCCGCGGCGAGCGCCACGATAGGAATTGACTCGATGCCGATGCGCACCATCTGCTCGATCCAGTTCTTGCCGTACACCCGGATCTCATCCAGCGATCCGAACGCACGCGCGATGAGTATCACGTACTGGCCGAGGGCGTAAAACGGCGAGAGAAGACGCTCCTGCACGGGTTCGAGGCCGGTTCCAAGAGGAGAGCGAGCGGGAAGCGAAGGGCCACGCCTTAGTGCAGAACGTGCGCCCGGCGTGACACCAAACTGTGCATGCACCCACTCTTGTATAGTTCCGTCTGCATGGCTTCCTCATGGATCCGTTCCTCATTCTGTAGTCCGAATGGCGGGCAGGGATACATCAGGGCATCCGTGGGTATCCTTATGCAGCACGGACTTCTTCAAACACATCTTCCTTCAAATGGCCAAACAGAAGCGTCGTTACGTCTGTCAAGAGTGTGGCCACGCAGCCCACAAGTGGATGGGCAGGTGCCCGGGATGTGGGTCCTGGAACACGCTCGTCGAAGAGGTCGCATCCTCCGAGGTGAAGGCGCGCGTGCCGAAAAGCAGCGCCAACGGCCAGACGCGCGCCAAAGCGGAACCGCTCTCGAAGGTGGAGCTGGGCGAGGAAGCCCGCTTGAAGACCGGCGTGGCGGAGTTCGACCGCGTGATGGGCGGCGGCATCATGCAGAGCTCGTTCAGCCTCATCGCCGGCGATCCCGGCATTGGCAAGAGCACGCTCATGACGGAGCTGGGCCGCTATCTGCCCGAGCGCCGCGTTCTGTACGTCACCGGCGAGGAGTCCCCCCGGCAGGTGAAGCTCCGCGCCCAACGCCTCGGGGTCGAGTCGGACAACTTCTTGCTGCTGGCTGAAACGAACGTCGAAGAGATCAGCGGCGCCGTGCAGGACGCCGACCCCGACCTGCTCGTCGTCGATTCCATCCAGACTATCTTCCGGCCCGATCTGTCGAGCGCGCCGGGGTCGGTGAGCCAGGTGCGCGAGAGCACCGCGTCGCTGCTCAAGATCACCAAGGAGAATCGCTTTTCCACGTTTTTGGTCGGGCACGTCACGAAGAAGGGCACGATCGCCGGCCCGCGCGTGCTGGAGCACATGGTCGACACCGTGCTCTACTTCGAGGGCGACCGCCACCACGCCTATCGCATCCTGCGCAGCGTGAAGAACCGGTTCGGCCCGGCCAACGAGATCGGCGTCTTCGAGATGCGCGAGACGGGGCTGCACGAGGTGCCGAATCCGAGCGAGATCTTCCTCTCCGAGCGCGGATACGGCGTGAGTGGGTCGACGGTCGTCTGCTCGCTGGAGGGCACGCGGCCAGTGCTCGTGGAGATTCAGGCGCTCGTCACGCCCAGCTCGTACGGCACGCCGCAGCGCACCGCCACCGGCTTCGACTACCAGCGCCTGCAGATGCTGCTCGCCGTGCTCGAAAAGCGCGTCGGCCTCGCCTTCTCCGACTACGACGTGTTCGTCAACGTGGCCGGCGGCGTGAAGCTCGACGAGCCGGCCGTCGATCTCGGCGTGGCGGTGGCCTGCGCCTCCTCCTTCCGCGACGTGCCCACCGACACCAACGCCGTCCTCATCGGCGAGGTGGGGCTGGGCGGCGAGATCCGCACGGTGAGCCAGCTGCCCCCGCGTCTGAAGGAGGCGCAGAAGCTCGGCTTCGACCGCGCCGTGGTGCCGCATAACAATCTCAAGGGGGAGGCGGACACCTCGGGGTTGGAGGTGGACGGCGCCAAGCGGCTCACCGACGTGCTGGACATGGTGCTGTAATGTGCCATCAAACCGCGTCGCTCCCGGTCCGCGCCGTCCTGTCAGCCTGGCCCTGTTTGATCGGCAGGAAGCGCGTCACTTCTGCACTGGATCCGTTCTGCGCCACGGGCTGGAATAGTATCTGATGCAATTCATGATGTTACAGCTCGCATCCGACGCGTGACATCGAATGGACCTGTTTTTATTGCGATGACGGTAGAAAAACTCGAAGACCTGTACGTCGAGCAGCTACGCGATCTCTACAACGCCGAAACCCAGGTGCAGAACGCGCTCCAAGACTGGCTGGACGCCGCCCGGTCGGACCAGCTTCAGGAGCTGTTTGCGGATCGCCTGAAGCAGGCGAACCGGCACATCAGCCGCGTGCAGCAGATCTGCAGCGCGATGCAGGTGAACCCGGCTGGCGAGAAGTGTCACGGCATGGAAGGCCTGATCCAAGAAGGCAATGCGTACATCGAGGAATCGAGCCCGAACCCGGTGCGCGATGCGGGGCTCATCGCAAATGCTCAGCGTGTGGAGCACTACGGCATCGCCGGCTACGGATGTGCTCGCACGTACGCCCGGCAGTTGGGATACGACGAGGCGGCCGAGGCGCTCCAGAACAACGTGGACGAGGCTGCCGAGATGGACGAGCGCATGAGCAGGCTCGCCGAGCAACTGTTCAATCCGGAGGCCAAAAAGGCCGGAGCCGCCGCATAATCCCGACTCCGTTTGCACTCCAAGCACGCGATCGCACTCCACGGGCATCTCCCCCTTCGGTCAGGGCGCTTGCTGGTGTATGGAGTATGAAGGGACGTGTGGACGTTCTTACGTCCATCCCCGCGCACGTCCAGCCGTCCACCCCGCCACTTTACCGCCGAATCGGGTACGACATGCCTGACAACCACGGCCTTTCGTGGGGCCGCCCCGCCGGCGATGGGGCGGCTTTCCGCATGCACGGGGGCGCTGACGGCGTGCCGGGGCTCGCCGTGCGCTATGGCACAAGCCGCGTGGATTGGCGTACAGGGAACGCAGTAGTGCAAAGCGCGAAGCGCTGTACAATAATTCCATAGTTTGCCGCGTTTGGATCAGTGCGTACAAGCGTGCCCTAGCGCAGGGGCTTCCGAAAGGGGGCCTGCAGCGTTTGTTCGCCTCGTGGAACGACCGGTACCGGATGCATCCACCTGACGAAGAACTCATTACGGCCTACCTGGAAGAGGGCGACCAAGACGCGTTCCGAACGCTCGTCGAGCGCCATCAGGAACAGATTTTTGGGTACCTGATGGGCATGGTAAAGAACCGGGCCGTCGCCCATGATATCTTCCAGGAAACGTTTCTGCGCGTCATCGAGGCGATGCAGGATCGCAGGGGATCGTATACCCACAAGGGGCAATGGCTGAGCTGGGTCATGCGTATTGCCCGCAACGCCGCCATTGACCACATGCGCAAGCAAAAAAAGTGGGCGGATGTGTCTAGCGACGACGATGCCGAGGGGCGGTCGTTCTGGGATACGGTGTCGGACGATGCACCGCACGCCGACGAGGAGCTCCACCGCGCCGAGCAGCGGGAGTGGCTCGACGAGCACATCGAGCGGCTGGCGCCTGAACAGCGCGAAGTGCTTCTGCTGCGGCAAGAGACCGACCTCACGTTCCGTGAAATTGCAGAACTCACCGAGGTCTCGATCAATACGGCGCTGGGCCGGATGCGCTATGCGCTCAAGAACTTGCGGCGCATGATCGAGGAAACCGGCAAAACGTCGCTCGCGGACAGCGTGGACCCCAATCTTGAATGAGCCGCCACCCATTCCGAAGAATCGAACGATCTGCCATCACCCATGGATAACGAGTTACGTCTCATTCAGTACCTGTACGGCGACGAGGAACGTCCCGAGGATGTCGAGCGGCTATTGGCCGCGGACGAGGCGCTTCGGGCCGAGTACCGCCGGCTGCACGCCGTGAAAGAACAGCTCGACGCCCGGGCGCCATCGCGGCCTGATGCCGCTGTCGTCGACGAGGTCGTCAATGCAGCGGCGAAGGCAGCGCTGGCCCCCTCCTCTTCGCAGCGGGTCGATCGCCCACGCAGGGACCGCGAGCCGGCCGCGCCGCAGCGGACGCCGTGGCACCGCGTGCTGCGCGTAACCGCTGCGCTTGCCGTGCTGCTCGTGGGCGTGGGCGTCGGCGTATGGCAGTGGGAAGGCGGCGTCCTAGCACCGTCGGCGCCGAGCGATCCGGCGGCCTCGACGTCCGCCACCGCTGACGCGCAGGACGAAGCCGCTCCCTCCAGCGATGAGGCGTCGATTCCAGACTGGGATGAGGGGGATGACGTCGTCCGCCTCCACCGCTACATCGAGACGCTCCAGGCCCGGAGCAGCCCCTCCAGTTGGGACTACCCCGGTGCGGGGCTGCAGCCGGCCAGCCAGACGCGTCTGTCCAACGATTAACGCGCCCCCGGCCTCCTGCTTTCTGGTATTCTGACTAACCCGCTCTGAATTGCGATGCCCCGTTGTTTTCGACTTCTTGCGGTCGCCACCCTCGCTGTGCTTCTCATGGGCAGCACGACGCCATGGGATGCACAAGCCCAGGGATCCCGCACGCTCGTCATTCAAGACGGTGCCGTGTATCTTGACGGACAGCGTGTGCCGTCCGATGAGCTTCCGGCGTCCCTCGACGTCGAGAACCTAAACGTTCGGTACAGCTTCTCGGGCATTTCCCGCCCCGTCGTGGAGCTCAATGGCGCCCTGTATGCCGTGGGCGATTCGTTGGAGCCCGTCGACCCCAATGCCGTGTCCGCTCGGCAGTCGACTGTGTTTTTACGCGGGACCGCGTCGCAAGCCGGGCGCGCCGCACAGCGCCGCGCGGACGAAAGCGCCGTGCGGGCGACCCAACTGCAGCAGTATCAGGCTCAGTATCTCGAAGAGATGCAGCGGCGCCACAAGCAACTGTACGAGCGGCTCATGCGCGAGCGGCAGATGGAGACCGATACGTACGACCTCGCGCGTACCATCCGCGAGCTCCCGTCTGGCACGCAGCAGCAGCGGTACCTCGACTCGCTTCGCACGACGCTGAACGAGATCTTCGAGCTGAAGCAGGAGAACCGTCGGCGCGAAATCGAGCAACTCGAAAATCAAATCACCGAGTTGCGGCGCCGGCTTGAGAAGCGGGAAGAGATGCGCGACGAGATGATCGAACAGCGCATCCAACAGCTCATCGGGGAATCCGGCGGCTCCCGGTAGACCGCGACAATCACCACAAAGTCCGCCGCCCTGGCGAGTTTAGGCTTTACTTTAAGCCTGTGCTATCGCATAATGAGTGAACGTGACCCTCGCGTGCCGTGCCGGACGAAGCCGTTGGCGGCTCGTGGCATGCTGTCGGCATGAATTTCGTGGGCCAACAAGCGTGGGACCTGCCGTGTTTGGCGCCCGTCCCGAGCCCTCGCTCCCGATGAGGCGCGCTGATTGCCCGAAGTACAACCCGCACATCGATTATGTCCCTGCTCCTCCGTCGCTTTCCGCTCCTACTGCTGGCTCTTCTCCTTGGTTGGGGCGGATGGGGAGATGGCGCGCGCGGCGGTGCCCGCGTCGAAAGCATCTCCTTTGACGCCCGGGCTGATGGCAAGGGGTACGTGGTGCGCATCGGCATGAGCGAGCACGTCAAGGCGTACAGCATGCCGGACGAGGGGGACGGTCACCGCCTCACCTGGACGCTGTTCAACACAACACTCGACGAGGCCTTTGAGCGCCGTGCTCCGAAGGGGCCCATCACGACGTACGAGATCGTGGCCGACGAGGGCCACCTGACGTTTCGCTTTGCCCTATCGAGCGAGCAGCCGGTGCAAGCCACCGCGTACCGCGATCGCGCCTCCGATGACGTGTTGCTCGCCATCACGTACGGGGCGTCGGATCCGCCGGCACAACCGGTGGTGGCGCAAGACGGCGCATCCGGCGCGCCTCCCTCGCCACCGGCCCAAACGGCGTCTGCTGGATCGCAGCGTACAACGGGCGGCGCAGCGCGCGGAGAGCGAGCGCGCTGGCAGTTCGACACGGTCGTAATCGATCCCGGGCACGGTGGCCGAGATCCCGGTGCGCAGGCGCACGGCATCGACGAAAAAGATGTGGTGCTGGATGTGGCCACGATTCTGGGCGGCTACCTGGAAGAAAAACTGGGCGTTCGTGTCATCTACACGCGCACGGAAGACCGCTTCCTGGAACTGGAGGAGCGAGGCCACATCGCGAATGAGGCGGGGGGGAAGCTGTTCATCTCGCTCCACGTCAATGCGTCGAAGGCGCGATCGGTGCACGGGACGGAGACCTATTTCCTCGGACCGCACAAGACGGAGGCTGCTCACGAGGTGATGGAGCGGGAGAACAAAGTCGTTCGGTTGGAGAGCAATCCCGAGCAGTACGAAGCGTACGACGAGCAGGCGCTCGTGCGGCAAACCCTGACGCAGAGCGCGTACATGCGCCAGAGCGAAGAGCTGGCCGCCTCGGTGCAGGATCAGTTTCACGAGCGCGTTCACCGCAAAAGCCGGGGCGTGAAGCAAGCGGGCTTCTACGTGCTGTGGAGCGCGTCCATGCCGGCCATTCTGGTGGAGCTCGGCTTCCTCACCAACCCCAACGACGCCCGCTTTCTGACTAGCGAAAATGGCAAGGTGTACCTGGCGAGCGCCATCTTCCGCGCTGTGCGCGATTACAAAGAAGAGTACGAGAAAGGCATGAATATCGCTCGCAAGGAGTAGCGGCAGCACAGGCACGGGTGCTCGCTGCCTGCGATCGGGCCCGCCCGGTCGTCCGCTACCCTCACGCGATCAGAACGACAACCTGCTCATGGCTTCGATGGACACCTCCCTTCAACCGCGTTTTGCTGCGCGCACGCTCGGCATCCTCCTTACAGCGGCCCTGCTCTTCGCGGGATGCGACTCTGGAGGCACCGAAACGGCCACGTTCACACTCGAACCCGTCACGTTCCAATTCCCACTCTTTGACCAGGACGATGTGCAGAATGGGACCGTGGAGCTCACGTCAGAGAATACGCAGGATTTGGGGCCAGCCCTCCGCAACTTCGGCTTCACGCAGGACGAGGTCGTGTCGGCGCAGGTGACGGACGTGACCCTCGTGCGGCGGTCGCTCGGTACGCCCAATGGGACCAGCCCGCCGGTGTATGCGACGCCCAAGGTATTCGACTTTATCGATCAGGCCGAAGTGCAACTGCGCGCGTCGAATGTATCGCCCGTCACCGTGGGCTCGCGCAGTGGCGATTTCGAGCTCAGCGGAGAAACGTCGCTCGACGCGCAGGGCGGCGATGTGGCCCGTCTCGCGCAGGTAACTGACATGGAAGCCCTGCTTAGCTTGCAGCTTGACAGCTTCGATGGCGGGCCGTTTCGCGTCGAGGTCGAGGTGACGTTTGAGGTGACGGGCCAGCTCTAGCTGCCCAAACAGCGAGCGCCCAACCGGCGGCATTAGCGGACGGCGATGCAGGAGATCTCTACCCGCGCGTTCCGCGGAATGGAGGACACCTCGACGGCCTGACGCGCTGGAGGGGCTTCACTGAAGTAGCGCGCGTACACCTCGTTGACCTGCGCGTAATCGTTCACGTCCGTCAGATACACGGTGCAGCGGACCACGTTCTCGAAGTTCATACTCGCCGCCCGCAGCACCGCGCCGAGGTTGTCGAGCACGCATTTGGTTTCTTCTTCGATGGTGCCCGAGATCATGCTCCCCGTCTCGGGGTCGATGGCAATCTGGCCCGAGCAGTATAGCGTGTTGCCCACGAGAATGGCCTGGCTGTACGGCCCAATTGCGGCCGGAGCCAGGGGAGTAGTAACGGTGGAGCGGGTAGTAGACGCGTCTTGGGCCATCTGAGGCGGGCGTTTGTGCAATAAGAAGACAGTACAACTTTCCCGCAGCCAGGCTTTTCTACAAGCGAATATTCTTTTAAGAACGTCCACGCGGCGGCCAGGCGTCCCAAACTGGCGTTCATTGCGCCGATTGCGCGTGGAGCCGGTCGTCGAGCAACTGGCCCCACACGGCGTCAAACGGGTGGACCTGCTCGACTGGCTGGTCGTTGCGATAGACCGGACGCCCCTCATTGGCCCAGCGGAAGATAGAACCGTCGAGGTTGTACACGTTCGTGAAGCCGGCCGCCTGCAGCCGCTCCACGATGCCGGACGAGCGGTAGCCGACTGAGCAGTACGCCACGATGAGCGCGTCCTTCGGCACGTCCTCTAACATCGGGAACGCGGTGGCGTCGGGATCGACGCGGCGGGCGCCCTGCAGGTGGCTGACGCGGTATTCTTCTGGCGGGCGCGTGTCGAGCAGGATGGGCTGCGCCTGCGTCGAGTCGGCGAGCAAGGCCGTCAGCGAGTCGGGGTGCAGGTGGCGGGCGTCGGGGTAGGTGCGCGCGATTATCCGATCCACGGCCGACCAGCCGAGGTCTTGCCCGCAGCCGGTGCCGATGCTGAAAATGGACAGAAGCGCGCTGAGCACGATGAGTCTAGAGGGTGCCTGCATCTTTCGGGTGGGGTATTGATTGCATAGGTTGTGCGGTACTCACGCGCGGCTGCGCAGATCCCCGTCCGCTGTTGCATCGATTGTTGTGTACATCCATCTGAGCGACATGCTTTCCGTCATTTGTTTCCTGACCACGCTCCACCTGATCGGTCCAGTGAGCGGACCCGACACCACCCATGCGAACACCCCGCAGAGGCCGCCCGCGACCGTGCGTGCTCTCGAACCGATTCCCTTGCTTAGCGAAATCGCACGTCCGGATCGTGTGGCACAGCCCCTTCGACGTTACGACCAGGGGCCGAGCGTGACGCGCAAGAGTCCTGTCGCGGCAGGCCTGCTCTCAACCGGGGCGACCGTGGTCCCCTTCGGCGGCGGGCTGGCGATGGTCCTGGCGAACGACTCTGCGACCGACGGTGATGCTACTGCTACAGGCTTCGCTCTTGTGCTGGGGGGCGTGGTAGTCGGGCCGGCGATCGGCCACCTGTATGCGGAGAACGGGGACCGAGCGTTCAACGGAATTCTGGCCCGTGGAATGACGATCCTTATGACGGTTTATGTTTCCGTGGTCAATCCCGTACTCGGGGGAATCTTAGGTATACCCTTGACACTTGGGATGCTCGGCAGTCTCTTCAGCGATTTGACGTCGGCTGCCGATGCGGCGCGGGCGTACAACGCGCGGCACGGCCTTGATGCGCAGGAGGGAGTGGCCGTCGTGCCCCAGGTGGATCCCGTCCGTCGCCAAGCGGGGCTGGCGCTGCGCTGGACGTTCTGAGCGCACCGTTTCTTGACAGGCCGTGCTGGAACGCCCCATTGGGCCTGCCGTTTTCAACCTTTACGAGCTTGTTCACAACCAACCACCAAACGTGTCATGAGCAAGAAGGGACGGGTGCTCGTTGCCATGAGCGGCGGCGTCGACTCATCGGTCACCGCCGTCCTGCTCGCCGAGCAAGGCTACGACGTCGTCGGCATCACGATGAAGACGTGGGACTACTCCACCAGCGGCGGCCGCTCCGACAAAGAGGTCGGCTGCTGCTCGCTGGAGTCGATGAACGACGCCC
>CAYFRX010000065.1:0-13439 GCA_964345515.1 uncultured Rhodothermales bacterium | reverse complement strand
CGCTACACCAGCAGCGCGAGGCGGCGGGCCGGGCGCGTGACGGCGACGTACAGGAGCGCCTGCTGCTCCGGGCCGCGGCACACCCGCAGGTCGCGCACGTCGACGAACACGGTGTCGAACGTGGAGCCCTGCGCGCGGTGCACCGTGCTGGCATACGCGTAGTCGACCCGGGCGAAGCGCTCCTTCAGATCGTAGAACGTGTGCCACTCGCGCGATTGGTCGAGCGCAGCCTCGCGGCGCGTCTGAAGCTCGTTCTCGAAGCGCTCGTGCTCGTCCTCGTGGAGCACGTACAGCGTGCGCGTCCAGGCGTCGTGCACGCCGCGGACCTTCAGCCGCCACACCGTCCACGTGCTGAGGTCGTCGGCCTCGTACGTTTCGACCGATGCGCGGCGGACGCGCACCTCTTCGCTGTTCTTGAGCGTCGGCACGCTGTTGTGGAGCCACGTCTCGCGCCCCACGAGCCACTCACCCTCTTTGAAGCGCGGCCCCTCCTCGCCGTGCAGCGCCGTGCGGATCGCGCGGTTGTAGCGGCGCACCGTCTTGTTGCGATAGGCCAGCACGCGGGCCGCCGTCGCATCGTCGGCGAAAGCCTCGGACTGGAACGCGCGTCGGGCGCTATCTTCGAAGCCGTCGGCGTTGTCGGTGACGGCCACGCCCTCGTCGTCCGCAAACCGGCTGTGGAACGGGGCCTCCTCCTGCAGGCGCACGTGCCGCGCCAGCGCAAGGATGGGATTGCCCTCGCCCTGCCGGTGGATTTCTTTCAGCAGCGGCCCCGGCACGTCGAAGACGGGCGACGCGGGCTCGTTGACGGGCGGCAGCTGCGCCGGATCGCCCACGAAGAGCCACTGCAGATGGCGCGGCGCCTGCTGGATGTGCGTCCACTCGGCCTTACCGATCATCGACGCCTCGTCGACGATCACGATCCCCGCCGGGTACGAGGCGAGGTCGCCTTCGGGCTCCAGCACGTACGACCCGTCCTGATCCGGGACGAGCCGGAGGCCGAGAAACGCATGCAGCGTCTGCGTCTGGACGGCATGGTCGCGCATGTGCGTGCGCAGCACCTGCGCGGCCTTGTGGGTCGGCGCGCACGCCATGACGTTCCCCTCCTCCGAAACGATCCGGTCGATGAGTGCGCCGATCAGAAACGTCTTGCCCGTGCCGGCATAGCCGCGTAGCGTAGTAAATCGCTCGCCGCCCGCCAGCCGGTCGTAGATCGCGTCGAACGCGGCCTGTTGGTGCTCGGTCAGGGACGTCATCGGTGACGGGGCGTTCGGCGATTCGCGGCGTGCTTACTGGAGGGCAGGGCGCGTTTGAGCGGAGGTCTCGCCCTCGACCTCTTCGCGCTGGGCCGCGGCAATCCGGGCGAGGTGCCGGCTGAAGCTGTTCATCACCCAGAGATGGGCCAGCGCCTGCGTGGCGTTGTAGACGTACCACGGCAACTCCGGCGCAAAGTCGTGCACGGCCGCGATGGCACACTCGCCGTTGAGCGCCCGCCGAAACTCCAGTCGCCCCTCGTGGTGATTCGTCATGTCGGCCAGGATCCCGCCGGTGACGTAAAAGAGCTGACGGCCTTCCGGGCTGCGATCCTGTGCGAACGTGAGCTTCAGGAGCGGCGCATTCAGTACCCGGAGGCGAAACTGCACCCGGTCGCCGTCTACGTCGGCCTGGAGAAACGGCCAGCCAAACTGTGGCAGCCAGCGCATGTATTCTTGCGCCACGTCGCGCGCGGTGAACTGGGGCGGAAGGGGGAGGCGCTGCACGGAGCGCACCACACTGTCGGTGCGAATGACGGCGTCGTCTTCGTCGCGGAGCGCCTCTCGCGGGTTGGGATACTGGCGTCCCTGCTCCGTCACCGCCTGCTGGAGCGCGGCCTCAAACGTACGGGCCTCCGGGTACAGCCAGTCCTGAAGGGCATTGTCCTTCACCGTCGCGTCGCGATTCAGGCTTTCGATCACCGGATCGACGAGCGCCCATGGCACGCCGCCAAATACACGCACCCACAGCTTCGAGAACGCCGGTGCCGTGACGGGCGTAGTCATGATGCGCCGCGTCAGCCCCAGCACGTCCGCCGATCGCTCCAGCATGGACCGGTACGTCACCACCTCTGGCCCGCCGATGTCGAACGAGCCGGCGTACCGGTCGGGCCGGCCCAGCGCATGCTTCAGGGTACGCACCACGTCGTCGATGGCGATGGGCTGCGTGGTGGCCTCCGTCCAGGCCGGGAGCACCATCACGGGGAGGCGCTGCACAAGATTGAGCAGCATGCGCAGCCGCGTACCGCCGGGGCCTACAATCAGGCCGGCCCGGAGCGCCGTAAGCGGGACGGCACTGGAGCCGAGCGTCTGCTCCACCTCCAGCCGGCTGGCCAGCCGCAGGGGGAGCGGCCGCTCCTCGGGGATCAGCCCGCCCACGTACAGGATCTGCTTAATGCCCTCCGCCTCCGCCGCCCGGGCAAAATTGTCGGCCAGCAGCAGGTCGAGGTCAACGAAGTCAGCCTGCGTAAGGCGCGCCGAGGGGAGCATCGAGTGGACGAGGTAGATGGCGTAATCGGCCCCTTCCAGCGCGTCGCGCACGGCGTACGGCGAGAACAGATCGCAGTGGCGCCACTCTTCGAACGCCTTCCTGTCCGCGTTGACGCGCGCTCGCACCGGCGATCGCGTGAGGGCGATAATCCGGTAGTCGTCGGCGAGGGCGGCGCGTACGGCCGTCCCGACAAACCCCGTAGCGCCTGCGATGGCGACCGTGGGACGATCCTCCGATGCTGGTCGCATGGCCTACACCTTGCTTCGTCGATCACTTACGGAACACGTCTGCCTGAACGGAAAAAGCCAGACCTGAAGCCAGGTCCGGCTTTCAGCGGAGAGGGAGGGATTCGAACCCTCGAAACCGGTCTCCCGGTTTACTCCCTTAGCAGGGGAGCGCCTTCGACCGCTCGGCCACCTCTCCGAATGCGTCCGTTATGTGGGCAGTAACATCATATGAAGCGTATGCCAACCAGCTCCAATTGATCCGTCCGGCTAGAGACTCAGCTACCGCCCTGACTCCAGGGCTTCGGCCCCGCTCGTGATCTCCAGAATCTCCGTGGTGATGGCATCCTGCCGCGCCCGGTTGTACTCCAGGCGCAGGTCTTCAAGGAGCTCCTCGGCGTTGCTCGTGGCGTTGTCCATAGCCACCATGCGCGCGCCCTGCTCGGCGGCGTTCGACTCTAGCAGCGCCCGCCACACCTGATAGTGCAGAAAGCGCGGCACCAACGCGTCTAGTAGCGCGCGCGGGTTCGGCTCGAAAATGTAGTCCACCTCTTTGTTGACATCCGAGGTGCTGAAGCCACTAAACTCTTCTTCCATCACGGGCGTGGCAAACCGCTCGTCGGGAATGGGGATGAGCGGCTCGACGATGCGGTTCTGGGAGATCGTGTTCTTGAACTCATTGTAGACAATCTGCACTTCATCCCACACGCCCTGGAGGTACCCCTCGATGGCGTGCTCGGCCACCGACTTTCCGATGTCGAAGGAGAGATCGTCGAAAATGTTGCGGTAGTCGCCGACGAGCTGGTAGTCGCGCTTGGCGAAGTGCTCGTGCCCCTTGCGCCCGACGCACAGCAGCCAGAGGCCGCCCTTTTTCCGCATTCGCGGGTAGTGCTCCTCGATGCTCTGCTCGGCGCGCTTGATGACGTTGCTGTTGAAGGCCCCCGCCAGTCCGCGATCGGCCGTGATCACGATCACCAGCGCACCCTCGATGGACTCACGGGGCGGGAAGAGCTCGTGCGAGGTCGGGTCGAGTTCATCCTTTAGGTGTTCGACGAGTTCCCGCAGCTTGAAGGCGTACGGGCGCGTCTGGAAGATGCGCTCCTGCGCTTGGCGCAGCTTGGCGGCCGCCACCATCTTCATGGCACGCGTCACCTGCTGCGTGTTCTCCACCGAGTTGATCCGATTCCGTATGTCGCGAAGGTTCGCCATGGGCTGACGGTCAAAAGTAGAATGGCGAGAGCGAAGAAGATCAGAAAAGCCCTACACGGCGAGGCCGGCTTCCTCCTCTTCCTCCTCGTCCTCGGTCTCGCTGTAAATGCTCACCAGGTCTTCCGCCGCTACTTCGATCGTGGCCTTGGCCTCATCGCTCAGTTTCTGCGTCTCGCGGATTTCGTCGAGCACGTCATCATGGCGCACCTGTATGCGCTCCAGCAGCTCCTGCTCGAACGAGCCGATGTCGTCGATCGGCACCGCGTCGAGGAGGCCCTCGACGGCCACGTACATGATGACGACCTGCTCCTCGACCGGCATCGGATCGTATTGATCCTGCTTGAGGATCTCGACGAGGCGTTCGCCGCGGCGCAACTGCCGCTGCGTGGCCGGGTCGAGGTCGGAGCCAAACTTGGAGAAGGCCTCCAGCTCGCGGTACTGCGATAGGTCGATGCGCAGCGTACCGGCAACGTTCTTCATCGCCTTGATCTGCGCGCTCCCGCCTACACGGCTCACCGAGATGCCAACGTCGATGGCCGGACGGATGCCGGAGTTGAAGAGGTCGGCGTCGAGGTAAATCTGGCCGTCCGTAATCGAGATCACGTTGGTCGGGATGTACGCCGACACGTCGCCCGCCTGTGTCTCGATGACGGGGAGCGCCGTGAGTGACCCGCCGCCCTTCACGCGGCCCTGCAGGTCCTCCGGTACGTTGTTCATCTGCCGGGCCACCTCGTCGTCTTCGATGATCTTGGCGGCGCGCTCCAAGAGGCGGCTATGCAGGTAAAAGACGTCGCCCGGATATGCCTCGCGGCCCGGCGGACGGCGGAGCAAGAGCGACAGCTCGCGGTAGGCCACGGCCTGCTTCGAGAGGTCGTCGTAACAGACGAGTGCGTGGCGGCCTGTGTCGCGGAAGAACTCGCCGATGCACGCGCCGGCGTACGGTGCGATGAACTGCTGCGGCGTCGGCACAGCGGCCGGCGCGTTCACAATGACGGTGTACTCCATGGCGCCGGCCTCTTCAAGCGAGCGCTGCACCTGCGCCACCGTAGAGTCCTTCTGGCCGACGGCAACGTACACGCAGTACACGGGGTTGTCCGTATCCTGCGTCTGCTGCTGGTTAATGATCGTATCGACCAGGATGGCCGTCTTTCCCGTCTGGCGATCGCCGATGACGAGCTCACGCTGACCGCGCCCGATCGGAATCGTCGCATCGATGGGCTTGAGGCCGGTCTGAAGCGGCTCCTCGACGGGCTGCCGGTAGATCACGCCCGGCGCCTTGCGCTCGAAAGGCAGGTTCACCTTCTCGCCCTCGATGGGGCCTTTGCCATCCATCGGGTTGCCCAGCGGATCGATGACCCGGCCGAGCATATTTTCGCTCACCGGGATCGACGCGATCTTGCCGAGCCGGCGGGCTTCGTCGCCCTCACTCACGGCATCGACCCCGCCGAAAAGCACGATGCCCACGTTGTCTTCCTCCAGGTTGAGCACCATGCCCTCCACGCCGCTGTCGGGAAACTCGACGAGCTCCCCGGCCTGGACGTTGGACAGGCCGTACACGGTAGCAATCCCGTCGCCGGCCTGCAGCACGGTGCCCACTTCGTATACATCGGCATCGGCGTCAAAACCGCCGAGTTCGCGCTTCAGCACGGACGTTACTTCATCAGGTCGAATCGCCGTAGCCATAATGTCGTGTGCGTTAAGTTGCTAAATTCAATTTCTGAGGAAACGGAGAGACGAAAAAATGGAGAGCCAACGATTGTGCGCCCAACCTTCGCCTTCTCGACGCTCCGACTCCTCGCCTCGCTCTCTACTCCTGCCCGTTGGTGGCGTGCGCGACCTGGCCCCACGAGTCGCGCAGGTTCTCGAGCTTCTGCCGGACGCTGCCGTCGTACACGCGGTCGCCAATCCGGATTACGAGTCCACCGATGAGATCCGGGTTCTCGTTTACCTCCAGCCGAATGGTCTTGCCGGTCATCGCCTCAAGGCGCTGAATGAGCTTATCGCGCTCGCTCTCGGCGAGCGGCTTCGGCGTACGCGCCTGCACCTCGACGATGTTCATCATGTCGTCGCGCAGAGTCCGATACGTATCGAGCAGCGATGACAACAGTGTCTCGCGGTCTTTTTCAACCAACAGCTCCATAAAGCGCAGCGTAAGCTCGTGGACCCGCTCGTCGAGCAGCGCACGGAAGACATCCTTCTTCTTGTCTTGCGGAATGGCCGGACTCTCGACGAAACGGGCGAACTCGCGCGTCTCCTCCAGGGTCGTCCGGAGCAGATCGATGTCCTCATCGATGGCCTCGACGCAGCCCCGGCGCTCTGCTTCTTGGTAGAGCGCGTTCGCGTATCGTCGGAGTACCGTTTGCTCGCTCATATCGACTTACGAATGACGAGTGACGAATGCAGAATTCGGCATTCGGAGATTAGTTCGTGGGGAGGTCGTCAATGAAGTCGTCGACCAGCCGGCGCTGCCGATCCTGATCCATGTCTTCCCGAAGGATCTTGCTCGCGGCCTGGATGGCCAGGTCGGCCACCTCGGCGCGGAGTTCTTCGAGGGCGCCCTGCTTTTCGCGCTCGATCTCGGCCTGCGCCTGCTCCTGCATCTGCCGGATCTTTGCGCGCGTCTTCTCGACTTCCTCCTCGCGCAACGCCTCGGCCGACTCGCGCGCCCCGCGCAAGATGCGTTGGGCTTCGCGCTCGGCCTCGCGGCGGGCCTTTTGGTTGTCGGCCTGCACCTGCTTGGCCTCGGCAAGCGCCTTCTCGGCGCGCTGGATCGACTCGCTGATGTTTTGCTCGCGCTGCTCTAGGGCGTTGGTGATGGGCCCCCAGGCATACTTCCACAAAATGTAGAGCACGATGCCGAAGGTTACCGTGGTCCAAAAGACGAGACCGACGTTTGGTTCGAGCAGACTCGGCGTGGGCGCCTCGGGCATCTGCTGGAGGACCATCAGAAAGGACAGAAACAAGGCCATGGCTGGTTGCTCGATTCGGTGTAGGGAAGGCCCCACGCTCCGCCTGCGCGCCGACGCGCCGGTGCCAGGGGCAGACCGCGCCTCGCACGCGCCAGCAGCGAAAGTGAACGCGGAAACTAGGTGAGCACGATGAGCAGAATGGCGACAATCTCAGCAATAATCGCGACACCCTCGATCAGCGCGGCGGCAATAATCATCGTCGTCCGGATGTCATTGGCGGCTTCGGGCTGACGGGCGGTGCCCTCCATCGCTGAGCTAGCGAGCCGGCCGATGCCGAGCCCAGCGCCCAGCGCGGCGCCTGCGATTCCAATACCTGCTGCAAGATATGCTAATGCGGCGTTACCCATTTCGTTTTACGTGGTGGTTTTGGTGGATAAGGAAATATGATGCGTGTGCATGTGAGGTGCTGCAGAGGGGACGCGCCCCGAGGACTAACGGGCCGACTCCGGCACCATGGGCGTTGCGTCCGATACGTCTTTGTCCAGCACGTCCTGAAGCTCTTCGGCTTGGCCGGGCACGCCATCCCCCTCGACCTGGACCCGCCGGTCGTCCTCGTCGTCCGGCATGCCCACGTGCTCCTCGCCGGCGTGTTCGTGCTCTTCGAGCGCAAGCCCGATGAAGAGCGCCGACAGGATGGCAAAGATGTAGGCCTGAATAAAGGAAATGGCCAGCTTCAGCACGTAGATGAACACCGTGAGCGGGACGCTCACGAAGACCGTCCCTACGCCCACGCCGGTCCCCAGTTGCGCAGCAAAGATGAAGATCAAGCCGATCAAGCTCACGATCACTAGGTGACCGGAGAGCATATTACCAAAGAGACGGAAGGCAAGCGCAAGCGGCTTGGTGAAGAGCCCGATAAATTCAACGGGGACCAGAAAGGGCTTGACGAAAATCGGTACCCCCGGCGGATTGAACGTGTGCTCCCAGTACTCCTTCGTCCCCGACACCTGCGTGATGACGAACGTGAAGGCGGCAAGCGTCCCGGTCACCATGATGTTGGACGTGGCCGTCACGCCCCACGGCACGAGGCCCAGCAAGTTGCCGAGCAGGATGAAGAAGAAGACGGTGGCGATGTAGGGGAAGTAGGCTTTCCACTTCTTCCCGATGGTCGGCTTCGTCACCTCGTCGCGGAGGAAGACGATCATTACTTCCATCATATTTTGCCACGTGCCTTTCGGGGCCTCCTCGCGCCCCACGCCGCGCTTGTATTTTGCGGCCAGGGGCAGCATCAGTGCGACCACGAGAAAGGCGACGATGAAGACGAAGACCGTGTGCCGCGTCAGAGAGAAGTCGACCAGGATGGCACCCTGTGCGCGTTTGGCCGGGAAGTAGAGGTGCTTGTGCTCGCCTAGGGCCTTCTCCACCTGCGCCTCCGAGAGCGTGCCGCCCTCGCCGTCGCCTAAGGTGTAAGCGTCACTCTCCAGCGCGCCGTGCGTGGTGGCAAACACGTCGAGGGTGAGGCTCCCGTTTGCGTCCTGGGCCAAAAAGATGCGCGGCAACTCAATCTCTCCCAGCGGAGAAAAATCGAGGTAGTTGCCGTCGGCGGAGTGCTTCACGGCTTCCGGGTCGCCGCTGCCGTCGCTTTCAGCAGCGTGTACAGGAGCACCAGTTGCCAGAAGGCCAACGACGAGAGTGAGAATGGTGAGCCAACGGGGGGCGTTCAATTTCATGTTTTCCATGAGCCGCTTAACAATGATTCCAATCGTGTACGGGCGGAGCAGAGGGGAGCAACCGCCCACACCTTCATAACCGCTACCGGGACGCAATCCTGTGATCACGAGTCCTAGGCCGACCGAAGCCAGCGCAGTGCGGTCATGACTTCCAATATGAGGCTTATGATGACGACACCGACCAGGGAGATCGTGAAGCTCGTGGCATGAAGCGGAACGAGCATGGCCACCGCCAACACTAGTGCGAAGAGCAGTACCATCCGCACGAGCATCCCGCCCAGTGCAAACGCCATGAACCGGTTTCCACGAAACCGAAGGGCATATCGGTACCCTGCGAGCGCGAGGACCCCGTATATCACCCCAATTCCCGTGCCCAAGCCAACACTTAGCCACACGCTAGAGGGCATGCATCTTTGAGGGTTACACCATCAACCTGCGAGGAACAGTCCAACGCAAAGCTAAACACAAGAATCCGAAGACGCGGAGAGGCCGCGGTGAATAATAAATGAAAGCACCTGCCGCCGATAGAGCGGGCTCTGTGGCGTCCTCATGCTGTTCGACCGCTGCTCCCCGCGCGCGCTCAGGAGGGGGGGCGATCCGTGTCCGGTGGGCGCTGCTGCTGGTTTCGAGACGAGGCGCGATTCATTTCGTTGAGCACGCGAAGCAGGTGATAAAAGATGGCGCCCATGCCGATCAGCGCCCCAGAGATGGTTCCCCACGGCAGAATATCGAGCCACTGGTCCACGCCATACCCCAGGCCTACGAAAAGCGCCATGCTCAGCGCGATTTGCATGCCCAGCCCGAGGTACGGTCCAGCTTCCCCCAGGCTGCGCCGCCAGCTCGGCATCCCCGTTTCATCGCGCTTCTCACCTTGACCCGGCGAAGCAGTCACCGTGAATACCCCTCCGTTGTGACGCGACGGCGCGAAGAGCCGTTACGCGCCATTCTACTTGGCCTCCGGGGCGGCTGGCGTCGCGCCGACTTCGCTCGACGAGCGCGCTGCCTCTGACGGCTGCGGCGGACGCTCTTCAGCAGCGTCCACGTCGGACGCATCCTCATCGTCTGCAGCCGAAGGTTCCGACTCGCCCATGCGGCACTCGCCAGTAAAGATGGCCCCCTCTTCGACGACGAGGCGATCTGTTTCGATGGTGCCATCGACGCGGGCCGTGCTCTTCAGGACGAGCTGCTCTTCCACATGAATCTCTCCCTGCACGTTGCCTGCAATGTCGGCGTTCGTGGCGATGATCTCCCCCTCGACCATGCCGGCCTCGGCCACGATGGCTTTCCCCTTCGCTTCGATCCGCCCAATGACGCGACCGCTCGCGCGGATGTCGCTGCCGGCGCGGAGGGTACCTTCGAATGTGGTGCCCTCACCAACGAGATTGATCTGCTGCGGGATAGCGCCTTTCTGCTTTGCCATAGGTTTTCGCTTCTTTTCGCTGCCGAAGAGTGCCATGTAAACTGCAAGTTAAACGGAGAAATGAAAGCCCACGGAGCGCTCCAAAGTAGGCGACGCGCCGCACCAACCTTCATCCAAAAGACAATGAAACGGATAAAGATGCTCCAAAGGATGAATCACCAACCAACAAAATACCGACTCGGGTCTTGTGCAAGTCCGTTCCGCCAAAACTCAAAATGCAGATGCGGGCCGGTCGTGATCTCACCGGTATTGCCACTGATGGCAACCGTTTCGCGGCTCCGCACGCGATCCCCTACGCGCTTCAGGAGTCGCTTGTTGTGTTTGTAAATGGAAACGTACCCGCCGGCATGCTGCACCGCGATGGTGTACCCACCGCCCTGCATCCAGTCCGCGAGGATCACGTACCCGTCGCCGATGCAGCGCACCGGCGTCCCCGACTCAACGGCGATATCGACGGCGTAGTGGCCCGCGCGGGCATCGAACCCTCGGGTGGGAAATCCTTCGACGGGCGGCCGCACTGGAAGCTGCAAGCTGTTGAGGACTCCCTGCGAGTCGGGGCGCTGGGCTGTCCCCAACGTGCGTGCCGGAATCGTCGCGACGGCAGGCCGCGCCGACTGCTGGAACTTCCCGCGCCTCGACGGGGCGGCTACGAGAACGGTCGGCCGGACCTCATCCTGCGGCCGAACGGGGAGCGCGATGTCTGACACCGAGGACGAGTCAATCTCTCCGGTGATCAGGCTTCGGAGGTGCTGAATGTATTGCTGCTGAGCGTGGAGCGAGTCGCTGAGAGCAGAGACGCGCATGTCGTTGCGCTGTGCGGCCTGCCGGATGGCGTCCGTACCGTACCCGGGAATGAGTTGCCGAATGGGGGTAAAGACGACGAGCCCCACCATGAGGAGCGAAGCGAGGGCCATGGAGCTACCCCATACGGCCAGCACGCGCTTCGGATGTACCTCATACCGCCGCGGCTGGTCGACGCCCTCCTCGTCCATGACGACGACGGTGTAGGTGCCGTCCAGGTTCTTCGCAAATTCGGATAGGAATGACCACATGGTCGTGACACGCAAGCTTTTGGTGAGGCACGAGCACGTCCCGATGCACCACGGGAACGTCATCTCCACCGCGGGCCGATGCCTCAGCGCGCGACTTCACAGGAAGCAAGAGTTGGGCGCTGGAGCCCTCGGAATTTGACTTTCTCGTGCGCGAGGAACATACTTTCAAACTCGCTCTTAAGCAAAGGCCTTTTATTGTTTCGCACCACGGAAGGAACAGGAACCATGCCACAACACCAGTCTGCAGTCAAGCGGATTCGCCAGAACGAGAAGCGACGGCTGCACAACAAGTCGCAGAAGAGCCAAGTGCGCACCCTTATGAAGAGGGTCCGTGCGGCGGAGGACAAGGAGGAAGCGCAATCGCTACTCAACGAAGTGAAGGCGGGCCTCGACCGTTTGGCCTCGAAGAACATTATCCACAAGAATAAAGCAGCCAACTACAAGAGCAAGCTTGAAAAGCACGTGAACGCGCTGTGAGGGCCGTAGCCCGTTACAAGTGCGTATCTATCCCGTTTGCAACTTGTTGCCGGCTCGGTTCTTTTTTCCTATGATTGATAGTGCGTGGAGGTACGGCCCAAGGCATAACCGGTAGCATGGTACCTCTCCGAAAACGTTCCACAATCTTTTCATCCTTTCGCTGTTGCCTTTCAGCTTCGGATTGTGGAAATCTCTGCGTACCTTTAACGTTTGAGGAGACGACTCGATAGAACGGTACCCAACCTACCAGAGATACGCTTCAGCTTCGCTGAGATCCCGTTTTGCTTCGTACGGGTTCGATCCCTCGCTAATCCACGAATATACTACGACACGACCCCATGAAGAAACCTACACCTTTCCACGCCTGGCTCCCCCTGTTACTTCTGATGGGGGGTCTCTTTGTCACCGGCTGCAGTCCAACGCCCGTCGAGGTCCTCTCGGTAAACGGTCCGGATTCGCTCCAGACCGACGAGCAGGGCACCTTCGAGGCCGCAATTAACGAGGACGCCGAAACACCCGTGGAGTACCGCTGGGAGTTTGGCGACGGCAACACCGGCTCGGGCTCGCTGACCACTCACGCGTACGGCTCCGAAGGCGAATACACGGTGACCTTCACGGCGAGCAACGAGGCCAATACAGCATCTGAGACGCTGAGCGTCACCGTCGTGCCGCCGCCGGTCCCCGCGCAGGTGGTAACGCTAAGCGCCAACCCGAACCCGGGCACCGAGGGCGAATCGGTCCGCTTCTCCAGCAACGTTCGCGGCGACACGCCGGTCAACTACCGCTGGAACTTCGGCGATGGATCCACGGCACAGTCGGCCTCCCCGACGCACACCTACAACGAGCCCGGCACCTATCAGGTGACGCTTAACGTTTCGAATGACGTGGGACAGGACAGCCGCTCGGTGTCGGTCGAAGTGGAGCCGGCGCTGGCTGCCATCTGCACGGAGATCACCGAGTTCAACGCCTCTTTCTTCGATCGCAACTCGAGTACGCTCACGCAGGAAGGCCGTCAGGCGCTGCAGGAGAACCTCGACATCATCGGCCAGTGCCCGAACCTGAACGTACGCGTCGAAGGGTACGCCTCGCCGTTTGAGCGCAACACGCAGTCGCTCTCCGACGACCGTGCGCAAGCCGTGGCCCAGTTCTACCAGGACAACGACATTGCCTCCTCCCGCATCAATGCGACGGGCATGGGCCAGGTCGAAGGCGTCACCAGCAAGAAGGGCGGCACGGATCAGTTCCGTCGTGTCGACTCCATTCCGGTGCAGAGTGGCATGTAATCGCCTTGCGCTGAATACGTGACTTGCAGGCCCTCCGGTCTGTATGGGCGGACTCGCTTTCGAAAGAGCGGGTCCGCCTTTTTATTGCGTGTTGACTCCTCGTTCAGCTACTCTCGATCTGTCTAGCATATTTTGTAGCTTACAGCGTTCGTAACCTAAGTTGTAACGTGCACGCTGATGGTCCGAAAGACGGCGGACGGTAGACCGAAGACCGCCTCACCGAGTCGACCTGGTCCACGGTCCATGGTCGGCCGTCCGTCTGAGCACCACGGAGATGCCTCACAGCTTGAATTACGTACCCTGCTCCACAGCACCCAACGTCCGCCTGCTCATCCAACTCATCGATCACGAAACCCATGCACACGCGCCCATCGATTCCATTCTGGCTTCCCCTTCTCTTTCTGGCCACCAGCCTCCTCGCGACAGGCTGCAGTCCAACGCCCGTCGAGGTCCTCTCGGTGAGCGGCCCCGATTCGCTCGAGACCAACGAGCAAGGCAGCTTCACCGCAGAAATCAACGAAGACGCTGAGACGCCGGTCGAGGCGCAGTGGGCGTTCGGCGACGGCAACACCGGCTCGGGCTCGCTGACCACTCACGCGTACGGCTCCGAAG
>CAYFRX010000064.1:0-13519 GCA_964345515.1 uncultured Rhodothermales bacterium | reverse complement strand
CTCCAGGCTGAGGGGCTGCTCTGCATATTCGGTACGAAGGGCTTCGGGGTCGACAGCGGCCGCGCCCGACTGCGCCGCGAGCGGAGCGGGGCGGCCCAACGTGAGCAGCAGCCCAACCAGAAAGGGGCATGCCCATCGGAATGGCCCCCGTCCGAATGCAGCTCGTGGGATCCAGTTCATGGGTCAAGGGCAGAAATGAGCGGATGAGGAATTCGTTCGAGCGGGAGCCTCGCCGAGGAATTACTGCGCGCCGGCGAGCCCGTCGAGAAGGAGAGACAGTGCGTCCGGGACGTCGATCTGCGGTTCCACGCGCAGGGCGAGGGCCGCGTCGCGCTCCGCGTAGGCGCGTTGCACGACGTCGTACGACGCCTCCACCGCATCGGCATCGGCCGGCTGGCTCTGGTGATCGAGCGGGCGAGCAAGGAGGAGCGGGCGAGGGGCCAAGCTGGCCGCGAGGTCCGGGAGGTCGTAGCCCGTGAGCGCACCGGCCACCGAGACCGGAATGAGCGACGGATCGTACTGCTCGTGGGTGGCCAGCGCACCGTACGAGAGTAATGGGTCGAGGAGCGCCACGCGCCCGAAACGGTCGTCGAATGCGGCGGCGTGGAGCAGCGCAGGCGCCGTAGATCCCTGGGCGACGGCCGTCACGGCGCCGTCGCGGATGTCGGTCCGGTCTAGTAGGTAGCGTGCGAGCTGCACGAGATCGCGGGCTCGTAGCCCGACGATGCTCCGGCCGGTCAGCACCGACGCAAACCAGCGGTTGTATGAGACGCCCTCGATGTACGAGTCGCCCTGCAGCTGTCCAGGTCCCAATTCGCCGCGCCCCACCAAGTCCGGCGCGAGCACAGCGTAGCCCTGCGCGACCAACTGTTCGATAGAGCCGCCCACTCCGGCCTGTGCTTCCTTGCCACCAGGGTGCAGATAGAGGAGTCCAGGGTGCGGGCCGGGGTCCTGGGGGAGAAAGAGCAGAAACGGGATTGGATACGTGTCGTCTCGGGTGAGCGCATACTGCTCGATCGCGTACCCCGGCCGTTGATGCCGTCCGGTGAAGACGACGGTCTCGGAGCCCGACGGGGCCCGATAACCCGAGAGGCGCCGGGCGGATCGGACAGCCGCAGGAAGGTGGGAGGCAAGATTGTCGCGCTTCGCGTTCAGCGCCGTGAGCTGACGGTTGGCGCGGGCCTGCACGAGGTCGAACGTTGTCTTGCCGTCGAGGCTCGTCGTCACCTGGCCGGTCGCCGTCACTTGGAGCTGCGTCGGCGGAATCGTCGTGACTTCCTGGTCCGTCGCCGGGCCCGGTTGGTCCAGGTGCTGCTGAAAGAAGGCGTAGAGCGCTTCCCGGTTGGCCTCGGTCGAGGCGTGCCCGGCGTCGTCTTCGACCATCCGAAAGTGATCGGCGGCCCCGAAGGCTGCGTACGCCCGCTCCACCTCGCGGGCGGTCTCACGCGCGCCCTGGATGGAGAAAAAGTCCCGCGTGGTCGCAATCATCAGCGTGGGGCGGGGCGCTCGCACGGTGAGCAGGTCGGCGTGGTCGAGGCCGCGGGCGAGGCCGTGGACGAGGTTCTGCTCCGCGTCCTGCGGGCCGATCGACTGGAGCAGGCGCCGGAAGCTCGTGATGTAGTTCTCGGGCGCCGCAGCGCGCACGCGCTCATCGAGGGCGGCGACGTAGGCGGTCTGGGTTCCCCCGCCCGAGCGGCCGGTGACGCCGATGCGATCCGGGTCGACCTCGGGCCGGTCTACGAGATAGTCAATCGCGCGGATGGCATCCCACGCGAACACCCAGGCCGGCGACCGGCCCGTCAGGAACGCCTGCGCGCCCACGTACGAGTGCTCGTTGGTCGGCCCGCCGACGGTGGACTGGCCCGTCGCCGGGTCCACATACTGGAGCCGCTCCCCCTGCCCGATCGGGTCGATGGCCAGCACCACGAAGCCCTTGGCCACGAGGTTCAGGATGACGTGCTGGTACGTTTCGCTTCGATACGCTTCGCCGGCGTGCCCGCTCAGGTAGAGGACGGCCGGGGCCGGCGCGTCGAGGGCGTCCGGAATGAAGAGCGATCCCGTGACGTGGAAGTCTGGCACCGACTCGTAGATCATGTGCTCCACCCGATACCCCTCGCGTTCCAACGTGTCGACCGTACGGGCCTGCAAGGGCGTGCGCTCCGGAAGAGGGCCTATCGCTGCATGAAGGTGCTCTCGAATCGCGTCTTGCCGCCGCTGCCAGTCGGCGCGCGAGACGAGATGCTCCACTGCCTGGTCGCGCTGCGCCAGCTGCTGCTCACCTTCCGCGGCCAGGTGCTGGTAGAGCGCGTTCTCCAGATCCGAATACCCCAGCCAGCCCTCCAGCACCGACAGCTCATCCTGTGCCTGACTGATGTGGACCGGTGCTAGCAGCAGAAACGCGACCAGGATGCGGAGCACGACGAGGCGAGCATTCATCGGACCAGTGCCGTTTATTGAAGAGATGGATGTCGTTGTCAGCGCTCCCACCGTCACGGCGACGCGGCGCGCTCGTACACGCGGACGTATTCGATGCGGTACGGCTGGGGGAAGATCGCGTCGTCGATGCCTTCCTGGCCGCCCCACGATCCGCCAACAGCCGCGTTGAGAATCAGATAGAACGGCTGATCGAACGGCCACTCGGTCGTGCCGCCGCCCGTGTTCTCGAAGGTGAAATAGTTCCGGTCGTCGACGGAGAAGTCAATGTGGTCAGGCGTCCACTCGATCGCGTACGTGTGGAAGGCCTCATCGGGCGCCTCGACGTGAATGCTGGATCCCTTCGCCGTGCCGTCGACGTGGTTGAACGCTGCGGTGTGGATGTTCGCGTAGATCGTGTCCGGCTCGAAGCCCACGTATTCCATAATGTCGATCTCTCCGCATTCAGGCCACCCGACCGTGTCGATGTTCGTGCCGAGCATCCACATGGCCGGCCACATGCCGCGCCCGGTGGGCAGCTGGGCGCGCACCTCGATCCGCCCGTACGTCCAGCTTGCCGTGCCCTTCGTGCGCAGGCTGGCGGAGGTGTAGTTGGCGTCCCGGTAGTTTTCCTTGCGCGCCGTGATGACGAGATGTCCGTTTTCCACACGGGCATTCTCCAGTCGGCGGCGTGTGTAGAACTGCTTTTCACTGTTCCGGACGAAGCCGTGCTCGTAGCCCCACTTCGTCGAGTCCGGAAGGCCGGTGCCCTCGAATTCATCGTGCCACTGGAGCGTCCACGTCGCGCCGGAGGCGGTCGTGATCGTCTCGTAGGCGGGAGCGGATGGGTCGGGGGGCGACTGGCAGCCAAGTAGCCCCAGCGTAACGCACAGGAGTCCGGCAACAATGATCGCGCAGGAAAGGAAGATGCGAGACGTCATGGCGAGACGGCAGGATTAGGATTGGCAATCGTCGCGAAGAAGTCGTCCAGGATCTTCGAGGTGTGGAACAGCTCCCAGATGACGAGGTCGTCCCCGCTCGGTGGGCGCACCCATTCGCCATCTTCCAGGCGATAGGGGCCCACATTGTGCCGGACGCCCCAGGCGGGATTCTTGACGACGGCCAGGGCGGCCACATCGTAGAGCGCCCGCGATGGGTCGTCGACGTGATCGAAGAGCGCTACCGAGTAGTCGCCGAAGGTGCGGTGCGATCCGCCGTGCCGGCCGGTCACCGGCGCGTCGATCGCGGGGCCCAGGCCCGGCATCCGTGCGCGAATTTCGGGCTGGAACGTTCGCACGGCGGCCGTGCCCGACGACCGGCCGTAGCGGACGACGGCGACTTCGAAGGGCACGTCGGATGCGATGACGGGGTTGACGGCGGAGGTGTCGTTCACCAGGTTCCATTCCCCTGCATTAGGGAAGTTGGAGCCGAGCCAGACGACGCGAATCGCGGAAGCGATCGATGGGTCTTTCTCCAACGCGAGCGCCACGTTGGTGAGTTTTCCGATGGCCACGATCACCAGCGGGCGGTCGTCTGCCGCGTGCGCTCGCTCGATCAGAAAATCGACGGCCGCCGCGCCATCGAAGTCTGGTTCGTCGATCTGCGGCACAACGGCTCGATAGGTGTCCGAGGCGCCTTCCCGAATCGGGACGGCGCCGTCGAGTCCGACGAGGCGGACGACCCGGCGGGCCTCCGCGACGTGGGTGTCAATCGGCGCGTCGCCCGTCTGGTTAATGGTGATCCCCTCGACCTGGAAGGCGTTGCCCGAGAACAGGGCGTACGCGATAGCGTGCTGATCGTCGAGCTCGGCGTTGGCATCGGAGTCGACGATCACGCGGGTGCGCGTCGAATCCGATGATGACGGCGAGGCCGTGCGCGCGGGCGGTTCTTCAGGCGCTGCGCAGGCCAACCCGACGAGGGCCAGCGTGCCAAGGAGGACGGTCCGGCTCTTCACCAGGACAGGGATAGGGGAAGGGAGGCGCATGGTGGAGAGAAGGTGACGGGAAGAATCCAAAGCCGCGTGTTGCGCACGGCGTGAAATCGGGAGCGATCGAGTATGACGGTGGGGGCTGAGTCGCGTGAGCCTCTGCGCGCATCAAGACGCAGGCGTCCCGTTCAACGTGCAACCTACAAATCCTCCGCCCTGAAACCACTGATCGACCGGTTCACATTGTGGCGCGGCATCCCTAGATTAACGGGACCTTCAAGAAAAGTCAATGGTTACTCGGCGCGGCCGGAACGAACGCGATTCGCACGAAAACAAGCAAACGCTGGTCATGAAACCGTCTCTGCTGTTCGGGGTGTTGGGTGCTTTGATGGGGGCGATGATCGCCGGCGCATCGGTCTGCATGGCGCAACCCATCAGCGGCGTCGAGGAAATTGCCGCGCTCGCCATGCCGGATTGCGACGGGCTTGCTGTGGGCGACATCGACGGCGACGGCGACCTCGACCTCTTGGGCTCCGCCAGCCGGGAGGGGCGGATCGTCTGGTTCGAGCAGCGTGCCACACCTGCTCAGTGGGAACGGCACGCCATCTACACCGCGGGTTACGAAGACCCAAAGATCGAAGGGAATGCGCTCGGCGACTTCAACGGCGATGGCCGGCTCGAAGCCGTGTCGCTGGACCAGCGCGCCGGTCGCGTGCTTCTGCACGTTCCCGAGGCCGATCCCACGGGTGCATGGCAAACCGCAGCGCTCCGATCGGACCGGGAAACCCTGCAGGATGCGCTCGTGGCCGATCTGGACGGTAATGGCATGCCCGAGCTGATCTACACCTGGGAGGGCAGCCGGAAAGGCCGCGGCGGCGTCCACCGCCTGACCCTGACCGGCCGCGATGTGCTCAATCCCGATCACTGGGATGACCGCACCCTCATCACCCACGAAAGCGCCTGGTGGCTGGCGCCGCGCCTCTTCGACCTCACCGGTTCGGGGGTGCAGCGAGAGCTCATCTACACGGCCCGGCACCTGCTCGGTCGCAATCCGGCCAGCCGGCCGGGCCTCTTCTGGCTGCGCCCGTCCAGCGACGGCCCCGGGCAGCGGCACGTCATCGACGACCGTCTGCCGCATCCGTTGCACGTCGACGCCGGTCAGCTCACCGCGGACGGCCCGCCCCACGACCTGGTGGTTAGTGGCTTCGAGGTCGACCGCGTTTACTGGTACGACGCCGACGAGGATTGGAAGCGTCACGCGCTGATCCCGCCGTCCTTTGCTGATGAGCCGGTGACCAGGATCTGGAACGTCGAGACGATTGCCGTGCCGGGCCAGCACCGCGATGCCGTGCTCGCCATCCCCGAGGCCAACGGGACCTCCGCCATGGTGCTCTTTCAGTGGCATGGCGACCGGTACGCAGGCACCGTGCTGAAGCAGCTCCCCTACGGCCACGCGATGGAGGATCGGATCGTGGTGCGCGACCTCACCGGCGATGCGATGCCAGAGCTCATCATCGCAGACTCCGGTGGAGAGGCGCTGCGCGTGTTCCGGTTTCGGACCTCTAACGAGTGAACCGCTGCCCACATTGTGCGCGTCTCCTCGCGACTTCATCCATGCAATGAACGACTCCTGACCATGCCGGATGTGCGATTGCTGACCAGTGCCGTTGTGCTGATTGCGAGTTTGTTTGGTGCGCTCCAGGTGGGACACGCGCAAGTCCCTGAACGGCCGAATATCGTCTTTGCCTTTGCCGACGACTGGGGCGCGCACGCTGGCGCCTACGGCACGAAAGGCCTCGACACGCCCACGTTCGATCGGGTGGCGGAAGAGGGCGTGCTCTTCGAACACGCGTTCGCCGCGGCGCCGAGCTGCACGCCGTCCCGCGGCGCCGTGCTCACGGGGCAGCACATCTGGCGGCTCGGGCCCGGCGCCAACCTGCACGCGACGCTGCCCGCCGCGCTTCCGATCTACCCCGAGCGGCTGGAAGAGGCCGGCTACTTTGTCGGGCGAACCGGAAAGGGGTGGGGGCCGGGCGACATCGCGCCAGGCGGCCGGACGGAGCGGCCCGCTGGGCCAGCATTTGACCGTTTTGCTTCGTTCATGGAGGCGCGGCCCGAGGACGCGCCCTTCGTCTTCTGGTTCGGGACCAGCGATCCCCATCGAGACTACGCGGACAGCCTGCGCCAAGCCATGCAGATCGATCCGGCCGCGGTGACCGTGCCGCCGTATCTGCCGGATGCGCCCGCCGTGCGCCGGGATATCGCGAACTACTACGCCGAGGTGCAGCGGTTCGACCGGGAGGTGGGTGCGGTGCTGGAGCAGGTCGAGCAAGCGGGCGAGCTCGACAACACGATCGTCGTGATCAGCGGTGATCACGGGTGGCCCTTCCCGCGCGGCAAGTCGCACCTCTACGACGCGGGAAGCCGCGTGCCGCTAGTCATCCGCTGGCCGGATGGGGCCGTGGGCGGACGCGTCGTCAGCGACTTCGTGAGTCTGATCGACCTGGCGCCGACGTTCCTGGGGGCCGCCGGCGTGGAGCCGCCCGCCCAGATGCAGGGGCGGAGCCTGCTGAAGCTGCTCCGCGCCGAGCGCGCCGGCCGCGTGGAGGCGCACCGCTCGCACGTGATTCTGGCGAAAGAGCGGCACCACGGGCTGAGCCGCCCCGACAGCGCTGGCTACCCGACGCGGGCGATTCGCACAGAGCAATTCCTCTACATCCGAAATATCGAGCCGGGGCGCTGGCCGGCGGGCTCACCCCGCGTGAGCTCCAGCCAGTGGATCTTCAGCGACACAGACGACGGCCCCACCAAGCGGTGGATGATCGACCATGCCGATGATCCCACGGTGCGGCCGCTTTTCCTCCTCGCGTTCGGCAAGCGCCCCGCCGAGGAGTTGTACGACCTGCGCACCGATCCGCATCAAATGCACAACGTGGCCGACGATCCGGACTACGCGATGGTGCGGGATCACCTCGCCCGCACCTTGGAGCAGGAGCTGCGCGCGCTGGAGGATCCCCGTATGCTCGGCGGTGCCGAACGGTTCGACGACTACCCCTACTACACCGGCTACGGGATGGAAGCGGTGGAGCCGCCGATCTCCGTGCGCCGCGCCCTCAATCTTCCCCAGTGAACACGGGGCGTCCCGTTCGGCCATCCGGTGGCTCGACGGAAGGGACCGCCACGGCGCCGTTCGTTTTCAGTATCCTCTCGCATTTAGCTCGACATGCCATGCATTCTCGTCCTGTTCTCCTTTCGCTGGTCGCGGCTCTGACGTTGAGCGTCGGGCTCGCAGCCTGCACGTCCGGCCCGGCCGATCGAGGCGCGCCGGTCGATCGCACCGACCCGATCCAGCCCAGCGCGGAGAACCCGTCATACTGGAGCTACGACGACGAGCTTGTGCTTCTGCTTGGCGGCAGCAAGGAAGACAACCTGTTTCAGATTCCCGATCTGGAAGAACACCTCGACAGTCTGGCCGCCGCCGGGGGCAACTACGTGCGCAACACGATGAGCTCCCGGGACGAGGGAAATCTCTGGCCCTTCCATCAACAGGAGGATGGGCGTTACGACCTGGAGCGGCCCAACGACGCGTACTACCGCCGCTTCGAACAGCTCCTGCGCGAAGCGTACCGGCGCGACATCATCGTGCAGATCGAGCTCTGGGATCGGTTCGATTATGCGCGCGATCCGTGGCAGGAGAACCCGTTCCGGCCCGCGAACAACGTCAACTACACGCCGGCAGAGAGCGGGCTCGCCAACACGTACGAACAGCATCCCGCATCGAACGAAAACCCGTTCTTCCGCTCTATTCCCGCCGAGGACGAGAACCAGATGCTGCTGCCGTACCAGCGGGCACACATCGATCGGCTGCTGGACATCGCGCTCGACTATCCGAACGTCCTGTACGTGATGGACAACGAGACGGACGCGAATCCAAACTGGCCGCGGTACTGGGCAAGCTTCGTGAAGAACCGCGCGGCCGAGGTGGGGCGCCGCGTGTACGTAACGGAGATGTGGGACGCCTGGGACCTCAAGGATCCGCAGCACCAACTCACCCTCGACCATCCCGAGCTGTACGACTTTGCTGATGTCTCTCAAAACAACCACAACACGAACCAGACGCACTGGGACAACCTGCAGTGGGTCCGGCGCTACGTGGCCGGTCGGCCGCGCCCGCTCAACAACGTGAAAACGTATGGCGCCGACACTGGGCCGTACGGCACCACACGCGACGGCGTCGAGCGGTTTTGGCGCTCGGTGTTGGGCGGGGCATCGTCGGTCCGGTTTCACCGTCCGGCGGCGGGCATTGGCTTGAGCGAGACGGCCTGGCACCACATCCGCAGCGCGCGGCGGCTGAGCGCGGCGTTCGACCTGCACCGAGCCCAGCCTGACTCGGCGAGCCAATGGCTCGGCGACCGCACGCAGGACGAAGCCTACCTGAGCATGGTTCCGGAGGAGGCGTACGCGGTCTACTTCCCCGAGGGCGGCTCGGTCGAGCTCGACCTGTCGGGCGCGGACGGTACCTTCCAGTTGCGGTGGTTGGAGGCGGCGACCGGCACCTGGCAAGAGGGCGCCTCGGTGGACGGCGGCCAGCCGGTGGCGCTGACTCCACCTGCCGACGGCCACTGGATCGCGTTGCTCACCCGTTGATGCCCTTATCTGACACGATGAAATCTGCCATGATGAACCGTATCTTCTCGATGGTTGCCGGTGCCCTGTTGTTGCTCGTTGCAGGGTGTATGCCGAGTGATCCGCCGACCGAAAAGCCGAACATCGTCTTTATCCTGGCTGACGACATGGGCTATGGCGACGTAGGCGCCTACAACCCGGCGTCGAAGATCCCGACGCCCCACATCGATCGGCTCGCGGAGCAGGGGATGCGTTTCACGGATGCGCACGCGCCGGCCTCGGTGTGTGTCCCGTCGCGCTACGGGCTGTTGACCGGCCGCCATCCGCATCGAGAGCGCACGCAGGATTGGAGAGCGCGGCCCCTCATTGATTCGGAGCAGACGACGCTCGCTGCGCTCCTCGATGAGCGCGGATACGCCACCTACATGGTGGGGAAGTGGCACCTGGGGTTCGAAGGCGGGGCGGACTACGATTGCTCGCAGCCGCTTCGGGGCGGGCCGGTCGACCGCGGGTTCGACCACTACTTCGGCATTCCGGCCTCCCTCGACCAGCCGCCGTATTTCTACATCCGGGACGACCGGTGCGTCGAAGCGCCCACGGACACCACCGAGGGCAACCAGAGCGCCACCGAGATCTGGACCGACATCCAGGGCGCCTTCTGGCGGGCCGGCCACGTCGCCCCGAACTTTCGGCACGACGCCGTGCTGCCCCGCTTTACCGAGGAGACCCTCTCCTACCTGACCGCACACCGGGAGGCGCGCGCCCAGGATCCCTTCTTCCTGTACCTGGCCCTTGCCGCCCCGCACACGCCGTGGCTTCCGCCGGACACGCTGCGCGGAGCGAGCGATGCAGGCCTCTACGGCGACTTCGTCCGGCAGGTCGACGCGTCGGTGGGGCGCGTGCTGGAGGCGCTGGATCAATTCGACCGGCGTGACAACACGCTCGTTATTTTTGCCAGCGACAACGGGCCCGTCTGGTACGAAAAAGACGAGCAGCGATTCGACCACCGCGCTACCCATCGGTATCGAGGGATGAAGGCCGATGCCTGGGAAGGCGGGCACCGCGTGCCGTTCATGGCGCGCTGGCCCGCGCGTCTCCCGGCGGGAACGGCCAGCGACCAGCTGCTCACGTTCACCGACCTGCCGGCTACCTTTGCCGATCTGGCCGGGGCGCCGCTTCCCGAGGGCGCGACCGACGGGTACAACCTCCGTCCTGTTTTGGCCGCGGAGCAGGACTCCATCCAGCGCGGCCCGGCGGTGTTTCAAAGCATCCACTATTTGGCCGTGCGTGAGGGCCCGTGGAAGCTCATCCCGGGACTCGGGAGCGGAGGATTCATCTCTACCCCGGCGACCCGCGATCCGGAGCCGGGCGAGCCCGAAGGGCAACTCTACCACCTCGGCAACGATCCGGGCGAGCAGAACAATCTCTATGACGAGCACCCCGACGTGGTGGACCGCCTCACAGCGGTGTTGAACCGCTCCCAGAGCCAGCGTCCTGAGGCGTCCACCCCAGAGTAACGCTCGGCCTTCTCGGAGGCGCCCGTTCTCCAGTCTGAGTCCCGTGTCCGAGATGGGCACCGCCGTCCGCCGAGCGGCATCTGCATCAGCCTGAAGGGCACCTCGAAAAAATTTGCGGGGCGAGTAGGGGTATTCCCGAACTGAGCGGGCGTAATAGTTAGGTAACCGGTATTCATAAGATGTCCGCGACTTGTAGGGCAAAGGGCGGGCGCGACGTCCCGTCGGAGAAGGGGAGATGACGGCCCAACGGTTTTACCGGATCGCCAAAGCGCTATCCAGCCCTCGCCGCTTCGAGATTCTCCATCACCTTGCCGCCCGCGACGAAGTAGCCTACAGCGTTCTGGCGGACCGCGTGGCCGTCACACAGGCGACGCTCTCGCATCACCTGAAAGAGCTCGTCGGAGCCGGGCTCGTGAAAGGCCGACGCGAAGCGCAGTATCGGTACTATCAGTATCGCCCGGACGTATTGGAGGCGTACCTGCAGAGCGTCCGTCGCCGCATCGATGCAGGCGCGTCCCGGCACGCACAGCCCGAGTAAGCTGACGCATGATGGCGTCCCCTACATCGATCGATATCTAACCATCTAACGACGCCGTTCGGATTGACGGCATCCCACCATGGAGGATCCTGACCAGGTACGATCCGAGTTCGATCTTATTGCGCAGATCCAGGCCGGCGAGGAGGCCGCATTCGAGCGGCTGGTCCGCCTTTACTACGAAGAGCTGTGCGATTTTGTAGCGTCCCAGATCAGGCACTCGACGGCGGCGGAAGATATTGTCCAAGACATCTTTCTCAACCTGTGGCGCCGCCGGGAGGAGTGGGCGCCCCGGAGCAGCTTGCGGGCCTACCTGTTCGGCGCGGCCCGCAACGCATCCATCAAGTACCGGAAGCGTCGGCGCGTAAGGCGCCGGTGGAAAAACGAGGAGCAGGCGAAAGAACCGATCAGGGATCCCGGGCCCGAGGCCGGGATGCGGCACCGCGAGCTGGAGCAGGCTATGCAGGAGAGCGTGCGGGCCCTGCCGCCGCGACGGCGTGAAGTGTACATCCTCTCGCGGCATCACGGGCTGACGTACAAGGAGATTGCCGTGGTTATGGACATCGCCCCGAGCACCGTAGACAACCAGATGGTGGAAGCGCTACGGTTTCTCAGAAAGCGGCTCCACGCGTTTGCATCGACTTCGACCGCATAATTGAGTTCATGTTTTCTTCAATAAAACGGGTGGGGGGATCGGCGTCCATGCCGGGCGTATTGTGCGAATGGTGCTCGTGACCTTGGCGCTAAGGTCGCATTCGCTCACCTACACGGGCAGCAGCAAAGAGGCGTCGCGGCGTTTCTGCTCGGATCGCTTGTTGGGCGTACCTCGCTGATTTCATTTTTGACGAAACATCGTTGCTCCATGAAGGCTCCGCAGCATTCTGATTGGCATCGACTGGTCCGGTACCTCACCGGCGAATATGCGCCGGAGCGTGAGGAGGACGTGCAGTCGTGGATCGTGGATGACAGCGAGCGTGCGCGGCACATGGACGAGTTGAAGCGGGTCTGGGAGGCGACGCGCAGCGATCCCACGCCGCGCGACGTCGACGCGGCCCTGGACGCCATGTGGGATCGACTGCGCGAAGAGACGAATCGCGGGGAAAGAGAACAGGTCGAGCAGGAAGCTGCAGATGAGGGAAAAGAGCGTGTTCCGCTCTCGCGGCGCGCGTCGCGAGGGAGCCGCTCTCGCAGGCGCGCGCGCTGGAAATATCCGGCGCGTACCGCGGCGATTGTGGGCGGCGTCATGGCCCTTGCCCTGCTCTGGACCCTGGCCGTAGGAGAGACCGATTCGGTTGCTCCGTCTGCCGAGGGCAAGACGTTTTCCACCGCCGAAGGCCAGCGCGCTACTGTGCGCCTATCCGACGGCAGTGAGGTGTACCTCAACGTCGACAGCCGCCTGACCCTCGACAAGGATTTTGACAGCGCCCGGCGCATCGTCCATCTGGAAGGGCAGGCCTATTTCTCTGTCACTCCGTCGGTCGATCGCCCGTTCATCGTCCAGAGCGCGGGGGCCACGGTGGAAGTGTTGGGGACGACCTTCGACGTGAAGGCGTACCCGGACGAAGCGGAGACGCAGGTGGCCGTGGAGGAAGGAAAGGTCACGCTTCGGCGCAGCCAGGCCGCGCCCGAGGATACGGTCGTGCTCGAAGCCCTCCATCTGGGCACCATTTCCGGACAGCACCTACAGACGACACGCGAGGGGGTAGATCTCACGCGGCACCTCGCCTGGACGAAGGGCGAACTCGTTTTTGATGATGCCGCCTTCGACGAAGTCGCGCGCAAGCTGCAGCGCTGGTACAACGTCCGTATCGACACGGACGACGTTCCTGCCGAGGTCGACCGCTTGAATGCGACATTTACCGATGAGTCGCTGGAGGAAGTCCTCACGGCCGTGGCAGTGGGCCTCGACCTGCAATACACCCGGCGCGGTGAAACCATCGCGTTCTCTGCTGGAGAGGGCTCCACACCGTCTCCGTAGTCATTCTTGAAGTTTTGGGTTGTGTTACTCACCACCATGGAACCGCTTATGCCGACGACATCGACAGAACGTATCGAGCGAACAGGCCTTTCAGAGGAAGCCCCAGCGATCATGGAGCGAGAAAAACAACATGTTTCGGCGAATCTCCTGAAAGCGCTTTCCTGGGTCACGATCCTGATGTTGGGACTGGTATTCACGTCGAGCGCATTTGCGCAGGGGCAGTATGCGAGCCTGCAGGCGAGCGACGAGGAGGAAGCCAGCGCAGGGGAGCTCGTGCAGTCGGCAGAGGAGCTTTCGACCGCGCTCGACCGGACCATCACGGTAGATTTGCGCGAGGCGACGCTGGAAGAGGCCCTGGAGCATATCTCAGAGGAAGCCAGCCTGGATCTCGTCTACGGCAGCCAGAAGGTCGCGGTCGAAAAGAGCGTCACGCTGCAGTTGGAGCAGGTCACCGCGCGGCGCGCCCTGGAGAAGGTGCTCGCCGGCACGGGGCTGGAGCTAATGGAGTTGTCCAGCGGGAAGCT
>CAYFRX010000063.1:0-13534 GCA_964345515.1 uncultured Rhodothermales bacterium | reverse complement strand
GCTCCGTGTGAGCGCGGAGCCAGTCGGCCAGCTCCGATTCGGAGCACGCACCGGCGGCCACGTCTTGCATGAGTTCGACGACGGCGGGCTCCTCGGCCACAATGGGTTGCCCGTTCAATCCGAGAAAGACGTACATCGCCATGAACGCTACCCGCTTGTTGCCGTCGCGGAAGCCGTGGTTTTTGGCGAGGCCAAATCCGTATGCCGCGGCCAACTCGGCACGGTCGGGGTTGTTGTCGTCTGCATACGCCCAGCGATTGCGAGGACGGGCCAATGCCGACTCTAAGCCCTTCATCGTTCACGCCCGGAAAGCCCCCATGCTGTCGCAGCTGATCGGCATGAATGGCGTCGATCATCGAGCGGGTGAGCCACCGTGGTTCATCGTTCGCCATGAGTGCATATCAAGCTATTGGGCAAGCTCGCGGAGGGCATTACGATAGGTTTTAGCGCCCTCCTCGTAGATGGCCATGGCATCCTCAAAGTCCGGGTCGTAGGGCGTGATCAGCAGTCCGTCCTCCGTCTCGATGATGTGCACACGGTCGCCCTCAGAGAGGTGCTGGCGTGCGAGCATCTCTTTGGGGATGGTGAGCCCCGATGAGTTGCCGATGCGGCGAATAGTCGTTTCCTTGGGCATGGCGTGGCCTCGCTTGTGATTACGTTTGTTATTACAACGATCTGCTGCCGGGTACAAGTTTCCTCCGATCAAAAAAATGATGGTCGATGATGCGCCGCATCCTCATCCTCAGTCTGTCCGCATTCCTTTGGATTTCCGCAGCAGCAGCCCAGCCCACGGCAATCGTCGGCGGTACGGTGGTTAACCCCGAGGGCGCGCCGGTTGTGGAGGATGCTACGGTCATCGTCGAGGACGGGCGCATCGCGGCGGTCGGGCCGCGGGCAGAGATCGATGTGCCGGCGAACGCCATGGTGACCGACGCCAGCGGCAAGTACCTCATCCCGGGGCTCACCGACGGGCACGTGCACTTCTTCCAGAGCGGCGGCCTCTACACGCGCCCCGACGCCATCGACCTGCGCGCCGTGCGACCGTACGCGGAGGAGCTCGCGCTCATCAAAGAGCGGCTGCCGGACACGTTTGCGCGGTACCTGCGGAGCGGCATCACGTCCGTCGTCGACGTCGGCGGGCCGATGTGGAACCTGGACGTGCGCGCTCAGGCCGACACGACGGCCCAGGCGCCGCGCGTGACCGTCGCCGGGCCGCTCATCTCTAGCGTCGCGCGGCCTGAGCTGGACGCGGGCGATCCGCCTATCCTGAAGATCGAGACGCCCGCGGCGGCGCGCGCCGAGGTGCAGCGGCAGGTCGAGGCCGGGGTCGACCTCATCAAGATCTGGTACATCGTGCGCCCGAGCGAGACGCCGGCGGCCTATCGCCCGGTGGTGGAAGCGACCATCGACGCGGCCCACGCGGCCGGGAAGCGCGTGGCCGTGCATGCGACGCAGCTGGAGACGGCGCGCGCGGCCGTTGAGGCCGGAGCCGACATCCTCGTGCACAGCGTCTTCGGCGAGCCCGTGGACGACGCCTTTGTGCAGCTCATGGCCGAGAACGACGTGCTCTACACGCCGACCATCATGGTCATGGAGCGCTACGGGGAGGTCTTCGCGCAGGAACTCGACCTGACCGTGCCCGAGTACCGGATCGCCCATCCCGACATCGTCGGCTCGCTCTTCGACCTACGCACGCTGCCTGACTCGCTCGTGTCGCCGGGCATCCGGCGGCGCATCCAGCGCACCCGTCCTGTGGACCCTGACTCCGTGGCCATCCGCAACCTGCGCGTGCTGCACGACGCCGGCGTGCCCATCGTGGCCGGAACGGACGCGGGCAACATCGGCACGCCGCACGGGCCGGCGCTCCACCGCGAGATCGAGCTGATGCGCGCCGCCGGCCTCTCCCCGCGCGCCATCCTGACGACGGCCACCGTGGGCGGGGCGCGCCTCGCCGGGCGCGACGACCTCGGCACCATCGAGCCGGGCATGCGCGCCGACCTTGTGATCCTTGACGCGGATCCGCGCACCGACATCGACCACTGGAGCGCGATCCACCGCGTCGTCAAAGGCGGTCACGTGTTCGCGCCCGACGACCTCGTCGATCCCTCGCCTGTCGACGTCGTGCAAGGGCAGCTCAATGCGTACAATGCGCGCGACCTGGAGGGCTTTCTTTCTTTTTACGCGCAGGACGTAGCGCTGTATCAGCATCCGGACAGTCTGATGGGCAAAGGCCTCGATGGGATGCGCCAGAGCTATGGGCGGCTCTTCGAACAGATGCCGCAGCTCCATGCCGAGGTCACCCACCGGATGCATATCGGCCACACGGTCATCGACTACGAGCGCGTGCAGGGCATGTCGCCGAGCGGGTCCGTGGATGCGATCGCCATCTACCGCGTCATCGACGACGTAATCGACCGCGTCGAGTTCGTCCAGGAGTAGCCGCCCCGATCCACGCGACGCACATACGTCCAGCCCCCTGCGAGCCGTGGGGCCTTCCCAATGAAAAAGTCACCGGTCGTTGACGCGAAGGGGGAGCGGTGCGCCCCGTTCCTGCTCGCGCGCTTACAGCGTGAAAAGCGCTATGACGAGGGGGCGTCCCGAGTGATGGCTTCGTCGTGCCCGTGATGTGAACTGGCATAGGGAAGCAGCAGGCCCGCCGCCATCCAGGCCACTCCCTGGCACAGGAACGCACGTCGATCCATCCGAGGCACGGGGCCGCCTACTCATTGGGGGTCGGTACCGTGACGCCGGGCGCCGTTTCCAGCGGGAGCCGCCATCCGTCCTCAAATTGCCCGTCGAGTTGGTCCTCGCCGCGCGTCAAGCTCGCACGGTGGCTCTCGACGAGCGACTGGAAGTCGGCGATCACCTCGGGCTGCCCCTCGGCCTTGTCGAACTTCTCGCGCGGGTCGTGCTCCAGGTGGTAAAGCAGCGGCAGGTCGTGCTGCGTCCGGTCGTTGGTATAGCCCGACTGCGTGGTGAAGTGCGCCTTCCAGGGGCCCATTCGCACCGCGAACAGCTGTTCGCCCCGGTAGAAGAACATGTCGTCCCGGCCCGCCGCGTCGGGGTCTTGAAAGACGGGCATGAGGTTTTCGCCATCGATGACGCGGTCGGCCGGGAGCTCGGCGCCGGCCAGTGCGAGCGACGTGGTAAACAGGTCCATCGTGCTGCCCACCGCGTCGCTGACCGTCCCGGCTTCGATGGTGCCGGGCCACCAGGCCACCGTGGGCACGCGCGTGCCGCCGTCCCAGGTCGATCCTTTGCCGCCGCGCAGCAGGCCGGACGTGCCGCCGCGCTCGTCCATGATCAGCCACGGGCCATTGTCGCTCGTAAACACGACGAGCGTGTTCTCAGCCAGCCCCTGCTCCCGGAGCGTGTCGAGAATCTGACCCACGCTCCAGTCGATCTCCTCGACGACGTCGCCGTAGAGGCCGCGGGCGCTCGTGTCCTGGAACGCTTCGGACGCGAAGAGCGGGACGTGGGGAAAGGTGTGCGGGTAGTACAGGAAGAACGGCTGGTCCTGGTGGGCTTCGATGAAGGAGATCGCCTCCTCCGTGTAGCGCCGGGTCAGCGTGTGTTGGTCGGCGGGGTACTCGATGATCGTCTGGTCGCGGACGAGCGGGACGCCCTGGGTGTCCTGCGCTGGCGTGTACATGTCATTTGAGTAGGGCACGCCGTAGTAGGTGTCGAATCCGTGCTCAGTGGGCAGGTGCTCGGGGAGGTGCCCCAGGTGCCACTTGCCAACGGCCGCCGTCGCGTAGCCCTGCTCGCTGAGCGCCTCGGCGATGGTCACCTCGTCGGCGGGGAGGCCGCCGGGCGAGTTCGGAAAGAGCACGCGGCGCTCGTCGCTGGCCATGCCGCTGCGCACGGGCAGCCGGCCGGTGAGCAGGCCGGCCCGGCTCGGCGTGCACACCGAGGCGGCAGCGTAAAACTGGGTGAGCTTCATCCCTTCTGCGGCCATCCGTTCCAGGTGGGGCGTGGCGATGGTGGGATGGCCGAACGGGCCCACGTCGCCATAGCCCAGGTCGTCGGTGAAGATGACGACGATGTTGGGTTGGTCGGGCGGTCCATCCTGCGCGGCATCGGGTGCGCATCCGCTCAGCGCGGCAAGTAGGGCGAGAAAAACGATCAGCGACGAAACCACAGGACGAATCATGGGCAAAAGGAGGGTGTGTTTAGCGGAAAGAGGTACACGGGGAGGCGTGGCGCGGGACGGTTACCGATCCTCGCCGCGACTTCGATAAGGGTTGCGGAAGCGCTCTAGTTCGGGGTCGGTGCGGGCGCGGTCGATCAGCGCGTCGAGGCGGCGGGCCACATCGGGGTGCTCGTCGGCGACGTTGTAGGTCTCGGCGCGGTCGTCTTCCAGGTTGAACAGTTCCAGCCGCGTATCGCCTGAGGGCTCCGTGAACCGGAGCGCCTTCCACGGGCCCTGGCGCACGGCCTGGATGTAGTGTGGCACCCACCCGTGGTGAAATTCCCAGTACAGGTACTCGTGCTCCGGCGGGTCGCCGCCCGTCAGAGCTTCCTGCATGGAGAGCCCGTCGCGCCGGCGCGCCTCTGGGTCGGCGAGGCCGGCCCAATCCACGAGCGTGGGGAGCACGTCCCACAGGGCCCACACGTGGTCGCTTACCTGATTGGCCGGCACGGTCCCCGGGCCCCAGGCGATCATCGGGACGCGGATCCCGCCCTCGTACAGGTCCCGCTTGAGGCCGCGGAACGGCCCGTTGCTGTCGAAGAAGCCCGGGTCGGCTCCGCCCTCTACGTGCGGGCCGTTGTCGCTCGTCAGGAGCACGAGGGTGTTCTCGTCGAGATCGAGCGCCCGGAGCGTATCGAGGATGCGTCCGACGTCCCGGTCCAGGCGGGAGACCATCCCCGCAAACGCGGCGTGGGGGTGCTCCTGGGCGTCGTACGTGCCAATCACGCCGCAGCAGGGGAACGGCATGTCAGGGCGAAGCAGGCTGGACCCGTCATCGCTCATGTAAGCCGCCATCGAGGAAGCGGGAACGGCGAGCTCTGCGTGGGGAATCGGGGACGGTAGGTAGAGGAAGAACGGATCGTCGCGGTGGTTCTCGATGAAGGCCAGTGCTTCCTCCGTGAACAGGTCGTGTGAGTACGTGCCCGGTTCGAGCGTGCGTTCCACGAGCTGACCGTCCTGGAGCGTCCAGAGCGAGTCCGGGTAATAGTCGTGGGCGTCCACGTGGCGGAGGTAGCCTAGGAACGCGTCGAAGCCCTGGTGCTGGGGCGCTCCGCTCGTTTCCTCGGCGCCGAGTCCCCACTTGCCGAACATCCCGGTCGCATACCCCGCATCCTGAAAGAGATGAGCGATGGTGCGGTCCTCGGGGCGGAGCGGCGGGCCGCCGTTACCGCGGACGTGCGCGTGCCCCATGTGGACGCCGTTCAGGAGCGACCAGCGCGAGGGGGCGCACACCGTGCTGCCGGCGTAGAACTGCGTGAACCGGATGCCTTCCTCGGCCATCCGGTCGATGTTCGGCGTGCGGATTTTGCGCTGGCCGTATGCGCCGAGGTCCCCGTAGCCGAGGTCGTCGGCAAGGATGACGATGACGTTGGGCCGGTCGGGAGGCGCGGCGTCCTCCGCGGGTTGGGCGGCAAGCGGGAGCGCCGAGGGGGCCAGAAGCAGGCCGAGCGTGAGGAGCCCGAGGGTGCTGAGGCGACAGGAAGCCATAAGTCAAATCCGAAACGTGATAGGGGGAACGAGGGACGCCTTCCGGTCGTGATCAGCGCATCTGCGCCTGGGCTTGGAGCGCCGCATCGGACACCGCATCCGGCTGCACGTGCGCGTACCCGACGCCGTCGTACCAGGTGCGCTGCGATCCATCCGCCGCAGCCGATCGGTCGTCGACCAGCACGCGGATTGACTCGCCGTCGGCCACCGTCGCGCGCCCGACGTACGCCTGGTACAGATACGTGCTATCCGCCGTCTGATGGGTGATCGATCCATCGATCTGGCGGGGGTCCACTTGCTGAGCGGCGATCTGGCGAAAGGTGAGCAGGTGCTCCGCGTCGAGGCCCGCCTGGAGGCGCCAGTCTTCGTCGGGCCGCGCCCAGAAGTAGGCCCAGACGTCGTATGTGCCGGCTGCCTCGGGGGTGAGGGTCGTCTGCAGCGTAGGAGCGTCTTCGGCGCCGCGGGCGCCGGCGGCGAGCACGCTGCCCCCGTTGCCCACGCCGGAGCGCTCGTGCCAGCGGTCGTCCGCCGCGCCGGGCGTGCCGGCGGGACCGGTGGGCGCCAGCGCACGGCCGTCAGCGAGGCGGGTGTTGTTCGTCGAGGCATCCGCGTACGTGACGGGGCCGCGCTGCTCACCGGGCCGGTCGATGAGGCCGACGATGGCCGCGTCGTAGTCGTGCTGCCAGGCGTACTCGCCGCGGTACCAGAAGACGGCCGCGTGACTTGCATCCCACGTCGGCACGACCGGGCGCAGGTTCTTCGATTCCGAGTTCTGCGTGATGGGCGTCCAGTTCCACGTGGCTCCCTGGTCGGGCGTGACGCCCCGGAAGATCTCGTGCGTGCCCAGCGCGTCGTCGGTGCGCGGGTCGATGGGCGTCGAGGCGTACACCGTGTTCAGGCGGTTCGGGTCGAGCGCGACCAGGCCCAGGTAGTCCTGCTCGTTCTCGTGGAGGCCGGGCCCCGCCTTGCAGAGGGTATGGACCTGCCATGCGGTGCCGTCGTGCCGCGCGTAGAAAAACCGGTGGTCGGAGGTTTCTTCATTGACGCGCGTCTGGAAGGCGGCGTACGGGCGGCCGTTTGCGTCGAGGTGCAGGTCGATCGTCCAGGCGTGGGTCATCGTATCGCCCTCGACGACGGTGTTGGCGGCGAAGACCGGCGTGAAAGCGTCCGGCGGCGGCGCGTCCTGGTCGAAGATGTCGTCGTCGACCAGCGTGCCGTCCGACATGAAGCTCTGGCCGCCTTCGATGTAGCCGTGGTAGATGCTGTTGTTGAAGTCGCGTGGATGGTGCTCCGTCGCGATGAAGTGAATCCGGTCGGTGCCGTTGGAGGCGTACTTGAAGTAGCCGTTGACGTAGCCCACGGTCTCCTCGGTGTACGCCAACTTGCCCCCGTACGACCAGGACTGCCCGCGGTCGTCGGAGATCATGATGTTCGGGCTGCGGTTATCCGTGCGGGCGAAGTTGTACAGCCGATCTTCTTCAGAGAGGTACAGCAGGTTGGAGTACGAGACTTCCATGTCGCTCCCGCCAGGAATCTGCTCGTTCCAGTTGAAGGTGGCTTCCGGTTGCCACGATGTGATGCGGTGGGGGTCGGTTGTCGCCCGGTACCGGCTGAGAAAGTCGTTATTGTGGCCGGCATACACGGTGAAATAGCGACCGTCCGGGCGCATCCAGAGGGCCGGCGCCATGTGGTCATCGCCCTGGTCGTTGGGGGCGATGAGGCCGTGCCGGAGTGTGGCATGTCGGCGTTGCCTTGTTGCGAGGTCGAAGCTGCTGATATCCACATCGCCATTCCGGGCGTCCCCGCCGACGCCGCGGCCGTGCGCGACAGAGCCCAGCACGATCCTTTCCTGCGTTGAGTCGACCACCACGCGCTCGTCCTGATACCAGCACCACGCGCCGTTATCGTTAATCAGGATGAGGTTGCCGGCCACCTCGTCGCCGCTCGGTCCGGACGGAGAAGAACTGCACCCCAAGGGCAGCACCCCCAGGATCAGAAGGAGAGCAGCAGCGCAGCGGAGCGCATGCCCCCGCCAGGCTGCAATGGGGAATGGAATCAGGTCGCGATGATGCAGCATGGCGCCACCCTCGTCGATGGGTCGAGTTGTTTCGCGTCGCGCGTTCACGAATTCTACACGCTCGGCGCACCAGATTCAAGTTGCACACAGGGAGGCGCGGGGCGGCAACCGGTTCGGCATCATCGCGCGTCCTGGTTCGCCCTCCGGTAGATCCGCTTGTGCTAGCCCCATGCGTCGTCATTCATGGCGCGCATTGCAGAAGCGTCTGAGCGGTAGCGTGCGGGGCACCGCCGGCCGAAGGCGGTTGACGTCACGGTCCGGCTGAAGGGGAATGCCGGCGTATATTTGCTGTAATATGTGTTACAACCTCTTGAAAGGCAGAGCGTTGCCTTGCCGCCTCATCGCACCGCTGCACACGGCCGAAGGGCCGGCCGCGACCCGAAAAGCGCGGTCTCAGCCGCTGTGGGCGGGGGAAGGAGCCCTTCTCACTCAACGGCGAGACGGCAGAGGCGTTGTCGAGACATTTACGGAGTGGGATGAGCGGAGGGGGCATGTGGAAACAAGCCTATCGAGCGTCCATTCGACGGTTTCACATCGGAGCCACCCATCTAGAAACAGCCCCCACTTATGCGAAGAACGACTACTCTTCTTCTGAGCCTCATCCTGATGTTCGGCCTCGTCGGCATCAGCAATGCCCAGCAAACCGGGACAATCACGGGTCGCGTCGCGGACACGGACGACCAGCCCCTCTCTGGGGCCAACGTGGTTCTGCGTGACACCGACCTTGGCACGGCGACGGGCCCCGATGGCACGTACCGCATTACCGGCATTGAGCCCGGGCAGTACACGATTGTAGTCTCGTTCATCGGCTTCCGGCGCCAGGTGGTGTCGGACGTTCAAGTTTCGGCTGGCCAGACCGTGCAGCGCGACTTCACGCTGCGAGAGTCGCCGCTGCAAGCCGAGGGTGTGACCGTCACCGTCGGATCGCGTACCCGAGACGCGGTGGCCGAGGACCTGGCTGTGCCCGTCGACGTGTACTCGGCCGAGCAGATCGAAATATCGGGCGCGATGGAGACGGGGCGCATCCTGGAGCAGATCGCCCCGTCGGTCAACTTCCCGCAGCAGACCCTGGCCGACGGAATGGACGCGATGCGCTCGTTCACGATGCGCGGCCTGAGCCCGGATCAGGCGCTCGTGCTGGTGAACGGCAAGCGCCGCCACAAGGCTGCGCTCGTCAACCGCCTCGGCTCCGGTGTGCAGGGCGGCTCCAGCCCGATTGACCTGAATGCGATTCCCGCTAACGCCATCGAGCAGATGGAGGTGCTGCGGGACGGCGCCTCTTCGCAGTACGGTTCGGACGCCATCGCCGGCGTGGTCAACATCCGGCTGAAGGAAGAGCCGATTGCGCCCACGGTCGAAACCCGCGTCGGAGGATACGTCACGGAGCCGTACTCGAATGACGGCACGACCTACAGCGTCCGGCCCTCGTTCGGCGTCCCGCTGGGCGAAGATGGCTTCCTGAATTTCTTCGGCGAATACCGGCTGCGCACCCCGACCAACCGCGCCGGACCGACCTCGTTCGACATCGTCGAGCCCGGGGATGCCGACGAGATCGCTGATCCCGATAACGACGGCCTCTTCGATATCGTCGACAAGAACAACACGGTTGAGCAACCCAACTTCCACTGGGGCGACGGCCGCTCCGAGAACATCATGCTGTGGGCCAACGGCGCGCTGCCCGTCGCCAACCGCGATGCCGAGCGGCCGACCGAAATCTATGCCTTCGGCGGGTACAGTTACCGCAAGGCCGGCGGTCAGGGCTTCTATCGTGAAGGCTTGGACGACAACAACTGGAAGGGAATCTATCCGGAAGGCTTCCTGCCGAACTTCGAGAACCCCATCAACGACTACTCGGTGTCGGTCGGGCTGCGCGGCGTGGTGGGCGACTGGAACTACGACCTGAACGCGCAGACGGGCCTCAACAACTTCGAGTATGACATTACGAACTCGCTGAATGCGACGTACGGGCCTAATCCCGAGAATCCCACCGATTTTGATGCGGGGACGGTCCGCCTGCGCCAGTCCCATCTGCAGTTGGACATCGACCGCACCTACGAGGTCGGCTTCGCCTCGCCGCTAAACGTAGCGGCCGGGGCCGTCTTTCGCGCGGACAACTACCAGATCGAAGCGGGCGATGAAGCGTCCTGGGCCGAAGGGCCGTGGGACATCGGCCAGAACGGCAACGTGCCAGCCTTCGGCGCGCAAGTCTTCCCGGGCTTCCGTCCATCGCAGGAGGTCGACGAGACGCGGACGAACATTGGAACGTATGTGGATCTGGAGGCCGATGTGTTCGAGCCGCTCCTCGTGAACGTAGCCGGCCGATTCGAAAATTACAGCGACTTCGGCTCAACGATCAACGGAAAGATTGCGCTGCGCTTCGAGCCCGTCGATGCGTTCGCGCTGCGCGGCACGGCGCAGACGGGCTTCCGCGCCCCGAACCAGGCGCAGAAGTTCTTCTCGAAGGTGTCCACCACCTTCATCGACAACGAGCCGTTCCAGACGGGTATCTTCCCCGTGAACAGCGACGTGGGCAACGCGCTCGGCGTGCCCGATCTTGAGGAAGAGACGTCGGTGAACTTCAGCGGCGGCATCATCCTGAAGCCGATCGATCAGTTCCAGATCGCAGCGGACTACTTCAACATCCAGATCGACGACCGTATCATCCTGTCCGGCGATCTGAGCGGACCCGCTGTCCGCGAAGCCCTTGCTGGGACGGGCGCCACCGTCGCCAGCGTCTTCTCCAACGCCATTGACACGGAGACGCAGGGCGTTGACGTGACGGCCAAGTACGCGGTGCTCCTCAGCGACGCCGTGCAGCTTCAGCTCCAGGGCGCCTTCAACTGGACGGACAGTGAGATTGTGGGCGGCCCGCGCAACCCGACGACGCTGGGCGAGGTCTTCGGCGAGGAAATCTTCGGGCGCGAATCGCAGCTGGAGCTGACGGAGGGCACGCCCGCCACTCGGGCGAAGCTCTCCAGCATCCTGGCGGTGGGCCCGGTGGATCTGACGCTCCGCGGCGCCCGCCACGGCGAGGTGCTGGTGGCCGACGACGAGCCCGGCCCCGATGAGTACACGCTCAGCCCTGAATACACCTTCGGCGGCGAGGTGGGCTACCGGGCGCTCGACGGGCAGGTCAAGCTGGCTGTGGGTGCGCGCAACATCTTCGACAACTACCCGGATCTGCCGCCAGTCAACAACAGTCCGTTCGACATCATCCTGCCCTACTCCACGGCCTCGGCAATCGGCTTTAATGGTCGCTTCATCTACAGTCGGCTCACCGTCACGCTGTAGCGGATGCACCATCGGGGGCGGCGGCTTCGCGCTGCGGCCCCCAGCTGCTCCTGCCGAAGGATCCCCATTGGACTCCAATTGAGAATCGACGCTTCTCCATGATCTTCGACCCCATTGCTACGTTACGCTCGACGCTCCGCCGAGGGATTGGCCTCGGCATCGGCCTGATTGCGCTTGCCATCGTGCTGGCCGGATGCGACACCAATGTCGGCAGCACCCCGAATCCCGAGACGCCATCGATCACGGACTACGCAACCGAAGTGGCAGCGCTGAGCGCGCTGGGCGATGCGCTCCGGCAAGCGGGCCTCGCTGACCAGCTGGACGGCGATGGCTCCTTCACCGTGTTCGCGCCCACCAACGACGCGTTCGGCGCCATCGAAGCGCAGGAGCTGATGCTCCCGCGCAACGAGGCGCTCCTGGAAGAAGTGCTCACCTATCACGTCGTCCCGCAGGACATCACCACCGATGACATCACCAATGGGATGACCGTGGAAACGCTCGAAGGGGACGAACTCACGTTCCGCGTCTTCGAGGACAGCATCAAGGTGAACGGCGCGCGGATCACGAATCCGGATGCGAACGCGTCCAATGGCACCGTCCACGTCATCAATGGCGTACTGCTGGAAACCGTTGACGCGGTGGACCGCGCGGCGCTGGCGCCGCAGTTCAGCATTCTGCGCCGCCTGATCGATGAGGCCGAGCTAGCCAGCGCGCTCCGGGGGCCGGGACCCAACGCGACGGCGGGCCTGACCGTCTTTGCGCCGACGAACGCGGCGTTCCTGGACGCCCTCGATGCCGACGGCAGTGGCCGGGTTGAGGACGGCGAGGTGCCGGACCCGAGCACCTTGCAGTCCATCCTGCAGTATCACGTGCTCGACGACGAGTTCTTCGCCGCGGACGTGCCTACGTCGGCCACGGATGTCCCGACGCTGGAAGGCTCGACCGTGACCGTGCAGCGGAGTGGGGGCAACGTCACCGTGAACGGCGCCAACGTCGTCGCCGCCGATGTGGCGGTCGAAAACGGCGTGATCCACGGTATTGACACGGTGCTCATGCCGTGAGCTAGCGGCCTGACCCCACACAGCGATCCGTGTCGAGGGCGCTTCTGCCATCTGGTGGAAGCGCCCTTCGCATTGAGGGCCGGCTCAAGCCTCACGCTAACCTGCTGCATCGATGCTCCGAAACACCAGCCTCGACCAGCCGGTTGGTGCATCGATCCCCGTTGCAGACCGCCTCGCGAATGCGCCCGCCGCCTCGCTGCCCTCTCGCACTTTTCGCTCCCTGTGGTGCCTCGGAACCGCTACCTATCGCTGATTGCTGCCTTTGGAGTCGGAGCGCTTCTCGCTGCTGGCACGTTGTATCTGCTCGTTCCGGATCAAGCAGGGCGCGGCGATCCGCTAGCGGATACCGCTGCACCGTCGCTCGTGGAGATGGACACCAGCCTCCAGCAGGCGCCTGACATCGCGCTGCCCACGGTGGAAGGCGACACCTTTCGCCTGTCCGACCAGCGCGGGCGGGTGGTCGTGCTCAACTTCTGGGCGACGTGGTGCCCGCCGTGCCGCGAAGAGATCCCCCTGTTCGTCGAGCTGCAGCGCGAGCTGGGCGATGACGGCCTGCAGTTCGTGGGCGTGTCGCTCGACCAGGAGGGCGTCGACGCCGTGCGCCCCTTCGCGCGCGAGATGAACGTCAACTATCCCATCGTGGTCGACGACGGGTCGGTGGCCCCCCGATACGGCGGCATCCGCGCCCTCCCCACGACGTTTCTCATTGGCCCGGACGGTGCGATCCACAGCTACGCGCCGGGCATGGTGACGGAGCCCCTGCTGCGCCCGCGTCTGGACCAGCTCCTGGCCATGATTGACGACTAGAATTTATCCGCCGCATGGACGAAGAGCGCACATCACGCTGGCACAGGGCGTGGCACTGGATTCGCGAGGTCGGGCCGTGGGGGCTCGTCGGCGTTCTGGGCTTCTACCTGATTTGGACGACGTATCTATCGGTCGACCTCACAGCCGATCCGCAGCCGGTGCCGGACTTCGCGGCGCCCACGCTCCGCGGCGAACCCTTTCGCCTGTCGGCGCACCGGGGGCAGGTGCTCGTAATCAACGTGTGGGCGACGTGGTGCCCGCCGTGCCGCCTGGAAATGCCCGGCCTGAACGCTCTTCAACGGCAGTTTCGGGGGCGGGACATGCTCGTGGTTGGCCTCAACGTGAATGAAGGCGGAGTTGAGGCCGCGCGTTCGTTTGTGGAGGAGCGCGACATCGCCTATCCGCAGGTCGACGGGCGGCAGGCCGCGTACCGGCACTTCCCGGGCGACGCCATTCCGCGCACGTACCTCATCGACCGGCAGGGGCGCATCCGGTTCGAGCACACGGGCTTCCTCGTGCCGAGCGCGCTGGAGCACAGCATCGAAGCCCTGCTGGCGGAGTCCGCGCCGTGATCAGCGGACGGCCTCGTGAGATTTCTACTCCGACCCCGACATCGGC
>CAYFRX010000062.1:0-13537 GCA_964345515.1 uncultured Rhodothermales bacterium | reverse complement strand
GGTTTGGGGCGAAGGAGGCGCCGCCGGAGTGCTCGATGCCTTGGTCGACGGGCAGAATCGACAGGTAGCCCGTGCCGCCGAGCCGCCCGTGGTCGAATATCGACTGCAGGTTGCGCAGCACGCGCGGGTTACGGTCGGAGCCCTGCCACACGCGGTCCACGAAGTTGGGGCCGGGTAGGTGCAGTTGGTCTTTGGAGATTGTTTCGCAGGTATGATCGAGCAGCGATTCGGCCTCGTCGCCGAGGAGTTCGGCCGTTCGCGTGGTGGTTGCTTCTGCCATGGTAATCCCTCCGGAGGAGCGTTAGTGAGTAGGGTAACGTGAATGCGGTGTGATCAAATTTCAATAGTGCAAAGCTATGAAATCCCTCGACGTTCCTCCATGGATTTCGGGATAAATGGCGATAGCGACCTCGGACCTTGCCAGCGTGGCGCGAATATGGCGCGAATCAGGACCCCGCCGCGGGCACGCGCAGCGCCGCCGGAATCTGCGACGGATCGGCCAGATAGTCGGGCAGCGCGCGGGCGATGAGCGGGGCCGTGAGCAGGCCCTTCGAGCCGAGGCCGGTGAAGACCCAGCAGCGTTTGTGCTCGGGCAGCGGGCCGACGAGAGGCAAGTTCGAGTCGGGCGCGTACACCCGCACGCCCACCTTCACGTCAAGCACCGGAGCCGTGCCGACGCTGGGAAGCATCTGTGCGGTCTTCTGCCGGATGTACTGCGTGGCCTCGTCCGACGGTGCCAGGTCGTCGAAGTCGTGCTCGTATGAACTGCCCAGGATGAGCGTCTCGCCGTCCGGCACGATGTACCCGCGGCCCGACATCGGGAGCAGCGGGCCGAGCCCCTCTGGCCGCTGCACGCGAAGCGTCTGGCCCTTCACCCCGTAAAGTCCGAGCGCGTTCAGGGCTGCGAGCGACGGAAAGCCCTGCCCCACGGCCAGCAGCAGGTGCTTGGCTGTGATGGACGCGGTCGTCTCGTTTCGTGCGACCTCGACCTGAACGGCGTCGGCGGTCTCGCCCCAGCCCGTCACGCGAGCACCGGACTGCACGGTGGCGCCGCGCTCCTCTGCCGTCTCCAGCAGCGCGTTAACGAAGGCCGGCACGTCGGCCGCGCCGCCGCAGGGGATGTGCAGCGCGCCCCCGGCCGTAGCGATGTCGGGAAAGCGATCCTGCACGGTCTCCTCCGGCAGCCACGTGGCAATGTCGGCGTGCCGCTCGGCGGCCTCCTGGAAAAACGTGACCTGCTTCTCCGTCACAGCCGGGCGCAGCACGCCACCCCCGCTGAAGACCGACGGGGCACGGGCTTCATCCACCAGCGCCTCGAACGCATCGAGCGCCGCGTCGATGTGCCAGACCGCTTTCGCCTTGCGGCCCATGAGCGGGTTGACGAGCCCGGCCGCCGCGCCGGATGCCCCGGCGGCAGGCCGCTCAGCGTCGAGCACAAGCACGTCGCGGCCTGCGCTCAGCGTGAGGGCGGCACTGGATCCAGCGATTCCAGCGCCTGCAATAAGAAGGTCAATGTCCGGCATAGATGGAGATTGGGTGGGCACATGGGGGGCGTGTCTTCGTTTATAACTGCGCACGATGCCTTGTCATGTTCCGACGACTCTCCGATGGCCCAATCCTCCACCACACGGACCGACCGGCGCACCCCGCCGCGTGTGCCTATCTCCTACGACGAGTTTCTGGAGTGGGCCGATGAAGACACCCGCGCGGAGTGGGTCGACTGGGAGGTAGTGCTTATGAGCCCTGCATCTACTCGCCACCAGGATATCGCTGATTTCTTGACGGCTACCCTTCGGCTGTTCGCTGAACACTACGACGCAGGGCGCGTGCTCAGTGCTCCGTTCCAGATGAAGCTGGAGAACGGCCGTGAGCCGGACGTGCTGTTCGTGGCGAGCGATCACCTAGACCGCCTGCAGGATACTTATCTCGACGGGCCGGCGGACCTGGTCGTGGAGATCGTCTCGCCCGAGAGCGGGCCGCGCGACCGAGGGGACAAGTTCTACGAGTACGAAGCTGGCGGCGTCCCCGAGTACTGGCTCATCGACCCGGCGCGGCAGCAGGTGGAGCTCTACCGGCTCGACGGCGATCAGCAGTATCGGTTGGTGCAGCCGACCGACGCGGATCGCTACGAGTCGGCCGTCGTACCGGGGATGTGGCTGCGCGCGTCGTGGCTCTGGCAGGAGCCGCTGCCCAAGGTGCTCGCCATCGCGCGGCAGTGGGGGCTCGTGGAGTGAAGGGTCCGCTGCCGCGCATCGCACCGGCCAGACCTCTGAGCGGACAATAGATATTACGCACACACCTGAGTTTCAGCAACGTGAACGATCGACCGGTTATCATCATTGGCGGTGGCGCGATTGGGCTCGCCACCGGCTGGACGCTCGCCCGAGAGGGCGTGCCCGTCACCCTGTTCGAGCGCGACCGGGTCGGGCGGGGCACCTCGTGGCTGGCCGCCGGCATGCTGGCGCCCGACGCCGAGATCGGGTTCGAGGAGCTGGAGCTGTATCAGCTCAGCCGCGAGAGCCTGCGCCGTTGGCCTGACTTCGCGGACGCGGTGGAAGCCGCCAGCGGACAGGACGTCGACTACCGCGACGACGGTACGCTCATCGTCGCCGACGACCGCGACAGCGCTGAGGCCATCCGGCGTCTCTACGAGTTTCAACAGGAGCAGGGCCTGGCCGTCGAGTGGCTCACCGGCGCCGAAGCCCGCGAGGTCGAGCCCTTCCTGGCGCCGCGCCTCTCGGCCGCCATCTTCGCGCCGTCCGATCACCAAGTGGACAACCGGAAGCTGCTAGAGGCGCTCCGCACGGCGTTCCTCAGCGAAGGCGGTACGCTCCATGAGCACACGCCCGTGTCCGCCATCGATCCCGATGACGAGCAGCCGGCCGTGATGACCGAAGATGGCGAGCGCGTCGAGGGGCGGCAGGTCGTCGTGGCGGCGGGCGTGTGGTCGCGTCAGATCGACGGCATCGAGCGCGCGGTGCGCCCGTCGGTGCGACCGGTGAAGGGGCAGATGATGGAGCTGCAGATGGAGCTGCCGTTTGGGCTGGAGCACGTGGTGCGCGGCCCCGATGCCTACCTGGCGCCGAAGTCGAGCGGGCGCCTGCTCATCGGGGCCACGAGCGAAGAGATGGGCTTTGACACCGACGTGACGGCCGGTGGGCTGTACGACCTGCTCGACGGTGCGTGGGAGGTGGTGCCTGGCATCTACGATTTGCCCGTGCGTGACACGTGGGCCGGGCTGCGGCCGGCGAGCCGCGATCACGCGCCCGTCCTCGGCCGGTCGGCGGCGCCCGGCGTCATCTACGCGACGGGCCACTATCGGCACGGCGTCCTGCTCACGCCCGTGACGGCACAGGAGATCGCCCGCCTCATCCAGGAAGGAGAAACCTCCCATTGGCTGGAGCCGTTTTCTCCCCGACGCTTCGACGATGCAACAACGACCTCTTTGCCCGCATGACCGTACAGCCTGATACGCACTTGGTGACCGTGAACGGCGAGGACCGCGACGTGCCCGCCGGGTATGCCCTGACGTCGGTGCTACGCGACCTCGACGTGCATCCTGATTATGCCTCGGGTGTGGCGGTGGCCGTCAACAGCGAGGTCATCCCGCGCGAACAGTGGGGCGACGTCGTTCTGGACGATGGCGACACCGTGGAGGTCATCCAGGCGCAGCAGGGCGGATAACGGCGATCTTCGATAGGCGATTTTCGATTGGTGAATCAGAATTTGATGACTGAAACTATTGTACAAAACGGAACGACGACGGACGAGACCACCGACGAGACGCTCGTCATTGGCGAGCATCGGTTCGCGTCGCGTCTCATCGTGGGAACGAGCCGCTACCCGAATCCGCAGGTGATGATGGACGCGCTGGAGGCGGCCGGGGCTGAGCTGGTGACGGTGGCCATCCGACGCGTGAACGTGGACGATCCGGCCGAGGAGAGTCATCTCGATCTGCTGCAGCGCGGCGGCTACGAGGTGCTGCCCAACACGGCCGGATGCTACACGGCCAAGGAAGCCGTGCTCGTGGCCCAACTCGCCCGGGAGGCGCTCGGCACCGACCTCGTCAAGCTGGAGGTCATTGGCGACGACGAGACGCTGATGCCCGACGTGGAGCAGCTCCTGAAGGCGGCGAAGCAACTCATCGACGACGGCTTCACTGTGCTCGCATATTCGAATGACGATCCCATCACCTGCCGCAAGCTGGCCGACATGGGTTGCGCGGCTGTCATGCCGCTGGCCTCGCCTATTGGGAGCGGGATGGGGCTCGTGAACCCATACAATCTGCGCATCATCCGCGAGCTCGTTGACGACACGCCGCTCATCGTGGACGCCGGCATCGGCACGGCGAGCGATGCAACCAAGGCGATGGAGCTCGGCTACGACGGCGTGCTGCTGAACACGGCCATCGCACAGGCCCAGCATCCCGTGCAGATGGCGCGGGCCATGCGGTACGCGGTGGCGGCTGGGCGCCTCGCGCACCAATCGGGCCGCATCCCGCGACGACTGTACGCGCAGGCCTCCTCGCCCGAGGAGGGCCGCGTGGGTACGTAAGGAGAAAGAGGGAGAGAGAAAAGGAGAATGGGAGCGTGGGAGAATGGGCTTGCCTCCAGCCTCACCACTCCCTTCCAAGGCGCCCGCTCCCTAACTCGACCCACGTTGTGGGATCGCCCCGATGGGGCTCCGTGACCGCCAATCATGGACGCGGTTCCGCGGTCTACTGTCTGCGGTCCGTGGTCTTGTTCCGCTGTACGCGGAGGGACGCAACCTGAGTTCATTCGCTCTTTCCACAACTCATCCCCCCAACTCACTCTCTCAAACAATGCTACCCGCTCGGCTCGCCCTCATCGCGGATCGCTTCACAGAGCCCGACCGCGTCGAGCGCATACTGGCGGCAGCCCGTGCGGGCGTCCGGTGGATCCACTTGCGCGACCATCAAGCGAGTCGTGCCGTGTTCGACCGGACGGCCCGGCGGCTCATTCGTCGCCTGTGGGACCTCTCCGAAGCCATCGGCATCTCGGTCAATGCGCAACTCGATGTGGCTGTAGATCTCGGAGTGCATCTGCACCTCGGACGCCGCGGTCCCTCCATCGACGTAGCGCGCAAGCGATTGGGGGATGAGCACCTCATCGGCTATTCCGCCCACGACGTCGTGGAGGCGCAGAGTGAACGGCTGGCGTCGGCGGACTATCTCTTCTTCAGCCCCGTGTATCCGACGGACAGCAAGCCGGACCATCCGGGGGCCGGCATCCCTGCGCTGCGGGACATGTGCATCGCCGCCGAGCCGCAACCTGTGGTGGCGCTGGGCGGCATCACGCCCGAGCGCGTGGCCGAGTGCCGCGCGGCCGGTGCGTACGGCGTCGCGGTGCTGTCTGGCATCATGAACGCCGCGGCCCCCCACGCCGCTGCGCGGGCGTACTTGCGCGCCCTGGCCTCTCCGGCCTAACCACAGTCAAACCCGAATTGGGGGTTGACCGCCACCGAATGCGCCATCCCGCGTTGCACGGCCGATTTCAACCTGCAACCTTCCGACCTGGAATCACTTAGATTGCCTTCCTTTAACTCGTTCGATCTTACACCATCGTTCACGCACCAAATTCCTGAGCCTATGAGCACGAAACCTATTGCGTTGACCATCGCGGGCAGTGACTCCGGAGGCGGCGCCGGCATTCAAGCCGACATCAAATCGATGGAAGCCAACGGCGTGTTTGCAGCCTCTGCGCTCACCGCCGTGACGGCGCAGAACTCGGAAGCCGTCACGATGTCCTTCAACCTCCCCGACCAGCTCATCGCTGCCCAAATCGACGCCGTCGCGTCCGACTTCGACGTGGCCGCGGCGAAGACGGGTATGCTGTCGTCGTCGCTCATCATCAAGATCGTCGCCGCGAAGATTGAAGCGCACGGGTTGTATCCGCTCGTCGTCGATCCGGTCATGATCTCGAAGAGCGGGTTCAAGCTGCTGGAAGACGAAGCCATCGGCACGCTCCGCGAGCAGCTCATCCCGTTGGCGAGCGTCGTCACGCCGAACGCCCACGAGGCCGAGATGCTCTCGGGCATCGACATCGAGACGGCTGAAGACGCTCGGGCGGCCGCTGAGGCGATCTACGAACAGGGTCCTGAGTCGGTGGTCGTGAAGGGCGGGCACCTACGAGGCAAAGCCGAAGTCGTGGATGTCTTTTTCGACGGCACGCAGATGCACGCTTTCACCGCGCCGCGCGTCGACACGCGGAACACGCACGGCACCGGCTGCACGTACGCGTCGGCCATCGCCGCGCACCTGGCGAAGGGTGCCGATCTGGTGACGGCCATCGAGCGGGCGAAGCAGTACGTCACGGCCGCCATCCGGCACGCGCTGCCTTACGGAAGCGGGCACGGCCCGACGGGTCACTTCTTTCATCTGGAGCCGGCCCGCATTGCGCAGGCGCTGGCTGATGAGGGGCGCGTCTCTGCAGCTTGACGATCAACGCATAGCAAGCTGGACCGAGGTGCCCTGGCCCTGTGGACCGCTGTGGGGCGGAAGCGCACAGTGCGACGCTCAGTCTCAGCGTAAGGAAGCACGCCGAATCAACCTGTGGCTCATGGCTTCTGGCTCATCATTTGCTTTTATTGGGTGCAGGCTGCAATATTTTTGACTCGCCACCCCTACTGGGCCGCGACCTGTCCTCCTCCATCTACCCGAGTTCCACGCATTATGCATTACGCCGTACGTCGACTTACGCGCTTCATCCTGCTGGGCTGTGCACTCGTGCTTGCCGGATGCAGCACCCTCTCGCAGTCTACGGATGACCCGGAGGCTACGCCACCGCCCGCGACTGCTGAGGCCCCCGCCCCTGATGACACGGCGTCTCCGGACACTGAGCCGGACATGGATCCGGGGGTGATGCGCCTCTACAACTTGGAGGCGCGGATTTTGGCCGCGCAAGAGGATTGGGAGAAGGGGCCGCTGCTGGACCAGGCCATGGAAGAGGTGGCGGCGCTCCTGGACCGCGAGCCGACGCTGATCGACAACCCCAGCTTCCGCGAAGTCTACCGCGGCCTGGCGGCCGAATACCGGTATTACCATGACTATGCGCCGAACGACACGCTGGAGACAGCGCGGGGCGACATCTTTGCCGTGCGCGCCGAGCTGTTCCGGACCCTGGAGGACGTGGACGGGCCGCTGATCGAGGACGTCATGCCGTCGCGGAAGGCGCCCGAAACCGTCATTCCGATGACGGACAACCGGTTGGTCCGGCAGAGCATCCAGTACCTGCAGCGGGAGCCGGAGAAGCACTATCTGCAGTGGCAGCGGCGAGCCGGCACGTATTTTCCTATGACCGAGCATATTCTCAACGAAGAAGGCGTGCCCGAGGAGCTGAAGTACCTGGCCATGATCGAAAGCGGGCTCAACCCGCGGGCGCGGAGCTGGGCCGCGGCCGTTGGGATGTGGCAGTTCATGGCCGCCACGGGGCGCAGCTACGGCTTGCGGGTCAATGCCTGGGTCGATGAGCGCCGGGATCCGGAGAAGGCCACCCGGGCGGCGGCGCGTCACCTCCGCGACCTCCACGACCGGTTCGGCGACTGGCACCTCGCCTTGGCGGCGTACAACTGCGGCGGCGGATGCGTGGCGCGTGCCATCCGCCGAAGTGGCGAACGCGACCCGTCGTACTGGGACGTCTATTACAACCTGCCGCGCGAGACCCGAGGCTACGTGCCGATGTTCATCGCCGCCGCGCTCACCTCGTCGAATCCGGAAGCGTATGACATGCCCGCCGTGGAGCCGGATGCGGCGTATGCGTACGACTACGTCGCGGTGCGCGGAAGCATGCTCTCCCTCGGCGAGATTGCCGATATGGCGGGCACCAACACGAGCGTGATTCGCGCCCTGAATCCCGAGCTGCGCCGCAATACGCTGCCCCCATCGAAGGGCAAATATTTCCTGCGGATTCCGCTCGGCACCTATCAGCGGTTCGAGGCTCGATACGCCCAACTTCCCGACAAGCAGAAGCGTCCGGCCACGACGTACACGGTCCGGCGGGGCGATACCATCAGTGAATTGGCGGCGCGGTACGGGACGTCGACGCGCACGCTGCGCCGAATCAATGGCCTGCAAGGATCCATGATCCGCGTCGGACAACGGCTCACCGTCCCGGTCGCCAACTACGAGAGTGCCCTCGACGACGCCATCGCCGATGCAGAGGCCATGCGCGTGCAGTACGAGGCCGCGTATCCCATCCAGGCCCTCCGCACCTCCGGCGACGCCCAAGCAAGTGCTTCCTCCTCGCCGTTCCGCACCGCGAGCTACGCGGCGTCCGGTGATAATGGCAGTGACAGCGGGGACACTGAGCGCACCGCCGACGCATCGACCGAGCCGTCCCGCGCGGAGCCGGCCCCCGAGCCCGAGGCGCCGAGCCGGCCCGAGACGTATCGCGTGCGCCGGGGCGATACGCTCATCGAAATCGCCGACCGCTTCGATCTCTGGGTCCGCGACGTGCGGAAATGGAACGGCATCAGCGGCAACCACCTGAGCGTCGGTCAGCTCATCCGGCTCCAGCCGCCCGAAGAAGGCAGCCCGTCGCAGAAGGTGACGACGTATCGCGTGCGCCGGGGCGATACCATCGGCGAGATTGCCCAGCGCCACGGCGTCTCTACGCGCGACGTGATGGCGTGGAACGGGCTGAGCAGCACCACCATCCGGCCGGGCCAGCAGATCAAGATCTATTCGGGATCGAATGCCCCGCGGACGCACGTCGTGCAGCGCGGGCAGAACCTGTCGGTCATTGCACAGGTGCATGGCGTCACCGTCCAGCAACTGCGCCGGTGGAACGACCTTTCGTCCAATAACATCTACCCGGGACAGAGGCTCGTCGTCTCACAGTGATGGCTCGGCGTTGCGCTCCCCACAATAGACTCGACCCCTGCTGATGGCAGCCCCGCTCTCCTGCCAGCGTGACGCGTTTTCGTTGCCGAAGGACGAGCACTATCTGAACTGCGCGTACATGTCGCCCCTTCCGCGGCGGGCCGAGACTGTTGGCATCCGTGGGATGCGGCGCAAGCGCGTGCCGCACCGGATCCGACCGCGCGACTTCTTCGAGGAGAGCGACCGCGTGCGGACGCTGTTCGCGCGCCTCATCGGGGCGCCCGACCCAGAGCGCGTTGCTATCATGCCGGCCGTGTCGTACGGGATGGCGACGATTGCGCAGAATCTATCCCTCCGCGCTGGTCAGAACGTGGTCGTCGTAGGGGAGCAGTTTCCGAGCAACGTCTACGCCTGGCGCCGTCTGGCGAAGGAGACCGGCGCTACGATCCGCACGGTGCCTGCTCCGGACAGGCCCGGCCGTGGGGCACGCTGGAATGACCGCGTGCTCGATGCGATTGACGACGCCACCGGGCTCGTCGCGGCGGCGCCCGTCCATTGGGCCGACGGCACGCGCTTCGACCTGGACGCCATCGGCCGCCGCGCCCGCGACGTGGGGGCCGCGTTCGTCGTGGACGGCACGCAGTCGGTCGGCGCCCTGCCGTTCGATGTGACGGCGGTCCGCCCCGATGCGCTCGTATGTGCCGCGTACAAGTGGCTCTTTGGCCCGTATGGCATCGCCCTGGCTTATCTGGGCCCACGCTTTGACGAGGGGCAGCCGCTGGAAGAGACGTGGATCGGCCGCCGCGGCAGCGAGGACTTTGGCGGCTCGATCGAGTACGAGGACGCCTATCAGCCGGGGGCTGCGCGCTACGACATGGGCGAGCGCAGCAACCCGATCCTGCTGCCCATGACGGCCACTGGGCTGGAGCTGGTGCTCGACTGGGGCCCGGTGCGGATCCAGGCGTACTGTGAGCAGCTGACGGCCGGGCTGGTGGAGACGGCGCAGTCACTGGGGCTGCAGGTCGAAGCACCGACCTGGCGCGGTGCGCACCTGTTCGGGCTGCGGCTGCCCGCCGGCGCCTCCAACGAGGCCCTGCAGGCCGCACTCGCCGAGCGGCAGATCAACGTATCCGTGCGAGGCAGTGCCATCCGCATCGCGCCGAACGTATACAACGACGAAGCGGACATCGCGGCCCTAGCCGACGTGCTTCAGCAGGCGCTGTCATCCGCCCACACGGCGTGATCCGGGGTATGGATCATTCGTCCTGGCCGCGAGTGTCCTTTAACGCATCATTCATGTGCGACCGGGCACCAGGCCTCGCATGATGCGTAACCCGATAATGTGCTAGGAAATAGCACGCGACACGACTGCCCGTAGCTCAGATGGACAGAGCGGCTGACTACGGATCAGCAGGTCGGGGGTTCGAATCCTCCCGGGCAGGCCACCAAAAAGCCCCGCTGATACCGCTGCCAGAAGCGGTCAGCGGGGTTTTTTGTATCTATCCTATCTTGTCTGCATAGCATGCCCAGCACCTGATAGCACGTCGAAAAGACGACGCCGGTTGCCTGTGTCCACGGAGTTCGTCGCCTCGTTGGTGTCGTGCGCGGGCGGGGCCAATCCGGAAGCGAATCGGGACCTGCGCGACGGGTCGCCGTCTGATCGCCGCCGGGCATTGTCCAGCAGATCGTCTTTTCGGACGATTTGCTTCAGCGCCCGTTGCGCGCACGAGAGGAATCTATCCATTATAATGGAGCGGTCGACATGCCTGGAGGGGTGGGTTTGGGGACGAAAACCGATCCGGTTGGCATGGGTCGGCTTCGCTTGGACGATTCAACAGAGCGGTTCCAGAGTTCATGAGTGAACACGCGCAGCACGCTTCTCAAGCCGGTTCCTCGGAGGCGGCTCCCGACATCGTGGTCCTGCGAGCTAAAGCGCATGGCCTCGGCAGTGAGGCGTTGGTTCATGCCCTTCGTGACCGTCTTCCCGACCATGACATCTGGAGGGCTCGAACGCCCCAGGACGAGCGGCGGTACGTCGCGAATGCGCCGGTCGTTGTTGGACAGACGATCAGCGAGGCGTTGCTCGAACAGGCCACGAGCTTGCAGCTTTTTGCCTGCGCCTCGGCGGGAACCGGGCGCCTGCCCATGGACGCGCTGGCCGCGCGGGGCATTGCGGTCACAAACGCGTCCGGGGTCCACGTACCCAATGCCGCCGAGCATGTCATTGGGGCGATGCTCGTCTTCGCGCGCCGGTTCCACGCGGCGTGGCAACGGCAGCAGCGGCGCGAGTGGCGCCACTTTGCGGCCTTTGGCCAACTCGCCGGCAGCACGGCGACCGTGCTGGGACTTGGGCCGATTGGGGGCTCCATCGTGGAGCGACTGCACGCGTTTGAGGTCGAGACGATCGGCGTTCGCTACACGCCGTCGAAGGGCGGGCCGACCGACGAGGTCATTGGCTTCGAGGCCGATGCGCTGCACCAGGCCCTCGCCCGCACGGATTATCTCATCATCGCGTGCCCGCTCACGGAGACGACCCGCGGGTTGATCGGGGCCTCCGAGCTGATGACGCTGCCCACAAGCGCGGTGATCGTGAACGTTGCGCGCGGTCCCATCGTCGACACGGACGCCCTGGTGGAGGCGCTCCAGCATCGCGACATTCACGGCGCGGCGCTCGACGTGGTAGATCCAGAGCCGCTCCCGGAGGACCATCCGCTGTGGCGGCTCGGCAACGTGCTGCTTACGCCCCACCATGCAGGCTACACGAAGCGCTACTGGTCGCGTCTGGCCGATCTTATCGCACGTAACCTTCGCCGTGTCGAGAAGACGGGGGCGTACGCCGACCTTGAAAATCAGGTGCTGCCCGAGCGACGTCGCCCGTCCTGAACGGGCGTCAGACGCACACGTCGGTTGCCCGCGCGAGCGGCTTTTGGAGATCCGGTGAGAGGGCGGTCAAGGCGGTGTGGAGGGGCCATGGACGGAGCGTGAAAACGCTACCCGGAGGTTACCAGACCGTGACGGAAGCGGTCCCACCGCTCTGCGACCAGAAACTGCGCCCGTGGACTGGGATTGGAGCGCATGGTGGCGACGCGCGGCCTCGGCCGTGCGGGACGCTCGGAGTCGATCTCCGGACGCCCATTCTCGCCGGTTCTTTTGAAAAACCAATAGGTGCTCCATGAATACTTCCTTCTTTAGGAAGCCCAAACCGCGTCAACCCTGGACGCGCAAGCGCACGTGGACCAACCGTCCTGCGCTCCGTTTCCGCTCGGGTCACGGGCGGGTCCCCGCCTCGCCTGCAGACGCCTCGGAGTCGCAGGCGCGGGGCACGGACGCGAGGTCTTGCACGTAATCCGACACGCCTACAACGACTCGTCCTGCAGCATGGAGGGCGAAAGGTAGCCCGCTCTAGCTTCGGCCAGGGCGGGCTTTTTCATTGGAGCGGGGCCCGTTGGCACTGCTGGGGCGGGGAAAGGTACGCCCGGCGGCTACATGTAGAACCAGTACAGCATTATGGTGGAGACCAAGACGAACGCCACCGATAGCAGGCTACCAGCGCGGAGGTAGTCCTGGACGCGATAGCCGCCCGGCGTCATCAGGAGCGCGTTGACGTGGTGCGTGGGGAGGATGAACGAGTTGGCTGCACAGATGCCCACCTGCAGGACGAGTACCTGCGAGCCGAGCCCGCCCATGCCCGAGAGCTCCAGCACGAGGGGAACCATCAGGACCGTGGCGGCGACGTTCGACATGAAGAGCGAAAAGGCCGTCATCATCACCCCGAGGGCGAGCAGGATGAGAAACGGGTGCACGCCCTGGATTAGCGTGACGACGTTCTCAGCGATGAGCGATGCCGCCCCCGAGGTATCCATTGCGATGCCGATAGGGATCAGGCCTGAGATGAGGAAGACGACCTTCCACTCGATGGCGCGATACGCCTCCTCGATGCTCAAGACGCCGCTCAAGATCATGGCCACGGCCCCTGTCAAAAAGCCCATCGAGATCGGCAGGTTGAGCATCATCACTGCTGCGATGGCGCCGATGAAGCATCCGACGGCGACCACGGCTTTCTCCGGCGTCTTCGGCTCGTACTGAAACGGGGTGACCGTGATGAAGTCTTCGCTCTCCTTGAAGAACTGCAGGTGCTCCCACTTGCCCTGCAGTACGAGCGTGTCGCCCGCCTGAATCACCCGGTCGGCCACGTTCTCCTCGACGGCCTCGCTGCCGCTGAAGAGCAGGAGCACCTGGGCGTTGTACGTCTCGCGTAGCGGCACCTCGCGCAGCGTCTTGCCGACGAGGTTGGAGCGCGCCGGAACGACCACTTCGATGTAGCCCTTGTCGGTGTCCCGCGTGGATTTCTCTTCTTCCTCCTTGAGCCCGAGGTCGTACGCCTCGGCGAAGGCCTGCACGTCGGCCTCGCGCCCTTGAATCACCAGGTTCTGACCCTGCTTGAGCTGGATGTCTTCCCAAACGTTGTAATCGGACGTGCGATCGTACGCCTTCAGTAAGTTGATATTGTACGCCGAGCCCATCTCCGACTCCTTCACGGATTTGCCGATGAGCGGGCTGCCCGGTGGAATACGGTAAGTGAAAATCGAGTCGGAGAGTCCCCACACGCTGAGCAGCTTCTGGCCCGGCGAGGCCGTCGTGTCCGTTGCAGGATGGGTGGGGAAGAAGACGCGGCCGAAGACGAAGAAATAGGCGACC
>CAYFRX010000061.1:12518-13580 GCA_964345515.1 uncultured Rhodothermales bacterium | reverse complement strand
CCATGATCTGCGCGATTTGGGCGTAGGTGAAGTCGTGCTTGCGATGCAAGAGAAACACCATGCGCCGGCGCGGGGGCAACTGGTCGATGGCCTGGTCGAGTGCGTCGGAGAGCTGGTGGTAGTGCGCGCGGTCGGCGGCCGTGCGGCGGACGGTCTGCGAGCGGCGGCGCTGGTGTGCTTCGTATGCTCGGTGGCGCGTGTCGCGGTCGCGGGTCGCGTTCAGGGCGCGGTTGCGAACGGCCTGATACAGGTACGACTTGAGGGAGCCACGGAGCGTCCAGTCTGCCCGGCGCTTCCAAATGGTGAGAAAGACCTCTTGCACCACGTCACGGGCGCGGTCCATCGAGCCCACGTAGTCAGCGGCAAACGCACAGAGACCGCTGTAGTACGCGCGAAACATGTTACGAAACGCGTCACGGTCGCCGCGCTGGATGCGGGCGGCCCACTCCTGATCGGGATCCGTCGTCATTGTCTCACTTCCTCGTTTGCGCGCAGAAGCACGCCCAGAAGGGGGTGCCACGGGGGCAACAAGCGTGCTCATCGCAGCAAGCGACCGGGTGGAAAGTCGCTAACTGGATAACAATAATTTAATGAAGAGGAAGTTGGCACATCAATAGATTCACGCAAAGCGTCCATTTTGTTACGTTCGCCCCGCGCTCGGGCACCAATGGCACGACGTTGCTTCCGTACCGGATGGTTGCGTACCGTCATGCCGTTAAATGTGTTAATCAAACGCCCCGAGCGCCGTCGTACAACTGATACCATCGCACGGGTTCCCGTTGGGGCGTGATCCGGAGCGCGGCGTGGAAGCGCCCTGCGCGCTGAGGACCGCACGTCCAATCCAAAACGCGCGCCGAAGGAGCCGACGCCGTGCCGCCTTCTCCTTGCATCCTGCGTCTTTCATCGACCCACTGCTGCGATATGACTCTATTAAGATCTTCCGCCGTCGCACTCCTCTTCGCCGTTTTCTCGATGGCACTTTCGGGGCCGGTAAGCGCTCAGGAAACCGACACCACGGGAGGGATCCCGACCGGCGAGTCGATCCAGCCCGATACGCCTGTG
>CAYFRX010000061.1:0-12418 GCA_964345515.1 uncultured Rhodothermales bacterium | reverse complement strand
CGACACCACGGGAGGGATCCCGACCGGCGAGTCGATCCAGCCCGATACGCCTGTGGACGAGTGGACGGATAAAACCGTGCTCGTCATCGGCGCGCACCCGGACGACGACTCGCAAGCCTACGGCACGCTTTCGATGCTGCAGGAGAACGGCAATGAGATCCACGTGCTCATCATGACGACCGGAAACGTGGGCACGAAGGATCCGGACATGACGCGCAATCGGCTATCGCAAATCCGTCGCGAGGAGGAGCTGGAGGCGCTCTCCGTGCTCGGCATTCCGGAGGAGCACTACATCAACCTGGGCTACACCGACGGCATGCTCGAGTTTGCCGACACGGAAGAAGTCGTGCGCCGGCTCGTGTATCACATCCGCCGCCTGCAGCCCGATGTCCTCGTTGCCTTCGATCCGGGCTTCGGCTACCAGACGTGGCATAAGACCGACCACCGGGCAGCGGCCTACCTCGCCGCTGATGCGGCGCGCGCGGCCGAGTGGCGCCTGCTCTTCCCGGGGCAGATCAACCACGATGGGCTGGAGGCGCACCGGATCGAGGAGTACATGTTCTTCGGCGGGCTCGACAAGGACAAAAACCTCCACGTCGACATCAACGGGCAGCAAGCCGAAAATAAGGCGGAGGCCGTGGCTAAACACATGAGCCCGTTCAGCGACGCGTGGAACGACTACCGCCCGGAGCTTTCGCCCGAGAACGAGGAGGCGTACATGAATCGCATCCGCGAGCGCGTGATGAGCAACATGCACGACGGCACCGTCGTCGAAAGCTTCCGCTACTACAGCGGCCTCCCCGACGGCATTGGCAGCCGCGAGGGGTACTGATCGGAGCAGCCCGCCGTCCTGGTCAGTCGGCGAATAGCAGGTCAACCTGCCGCTTCTCGACGTTCGCGCCGACGATCTGCACCTTGACCTCGTCGCCGGGTCGATATCGTTTGCCCGTGTTGCGGCCGGTCATGGTGAGGGTGGACTCGTCGTAGTTGTAGTAGTCGTCGTCCATGTCGCGGACGTGGACGAGCCCTTCGACGAGCAGGTCGGTCATCTGCACGAAGACGCCGAACTTCGTGACGCCGCTCACCACGCCCTCAAAGGCGTCGCCGACGTGCTCTTGCACGTATTCGACCTGCTTGAGCTTCACCGACTCACGCTCGGCCTGCTCGGCGTTGCGTTCCTGCTCGGAGCAGTGCTCGCAGATGGCTTTGAGCGTGGAAGCGTCCGCGGGGTCGCCGCCCTGAGCGTAGCGTTTCAGGAGGCGGTGGATGACGAGGTCTGGATAGCGGCGGATGGGACTCGTAAAGTGCGTGTAGTGCGTGAACCCGAGCCCGTAGTGGCCGACGTTTTCAATGTCGTAGATGGCTTTCGACATGGTCTGCAGGGCCGATCGCTCGATGACGTCTTCCTCTGGCGTCCCCTTGATCTGCTGAATGAGGTCGTTCATGTCCTTCGAGCGGATGCTGCCGTCGTGCAGCTCCACATCGTAGCCGAAGAGCTTCACGTATTCAGCGAGCTCCTGCACCTTCTCAGAGTCGGGTCGGGGGTGGACCCGGTAGACGAACGGCAATTCCTGGCCGTTCGATGACGGGCGTTGGCCGTGGTGTTCGGCGATGTGGCGCGCCACCGTACGGTTGGCCAGCAGCATGAACTCCTCGACGAGACGGTTCGCCTCCTTCCGGTGCTTCGGCACGATGTCAATCGGATGGCCCTCGTCGTCGAGAATGACCTTGATTTCCAGCAGGTCGAAGTCGATGGAGCCCTCCCGCATGCGCTTCTTGGTGAGCGTGCGGCCCAAGCGCGCGGCACGCACCACGTGCGCGGCCACCGGATCTTCGGCGTAGCCCCCGTCGACGTAGTCCTGCGCCCGATCGTACGTCAGGCGCTCCTGCGAGTGGATGACCGTCTCCTGGAGGTCGTAGTCCACGACCTCGCCGTGGCGGTCGACCTCCATGATGCAGGAAAAGGCCAGTTTGTCTTCGCGGGGCCGGAGCGAGCACACCATGTTCGAGAGCTTCTCCGGAAGCATCGGGATGGTGCGGTCGACGAGGTACACGCTCGTGGCGCGCTCCCGGCCCTCCTCGTCGATCGCCGAGCCGGAGTCGACGTAGTGGCTCACGTCCGCGATGTGGACGCCAACTTCGTAGTTGCCGTTTGGGAGCTCCTCGATGTGGATCGCATCGTCGAAGTCTTTGGCATCGTCCGGGTCGATCGTGAAGATCATTTTGTCCCGGAGATCGAGGCGCCGATTGATTTCCGCCTCCGGGATAGCGGTCGGGATGGCTTCGGCTTCCGCTTCGACGGCCTCGGGGAAGTCGGCGCGCACGTCCATGCTCATCGCCAGCGACAGCACCCGCACTTCGGGGTCGTCGCTGGAGCCGATGACGCGCAGGATACGGCCCTCGGGAGAGGCCTTCCGGTCTTCGAATTTGTCGATGGAGACGACGACCTTCTGGCCGTCCTGGGCGCCATTGAAGGCTTCTTCCGAAACGAAGATGTCCTGTGAGACGCGCTGATCGTCGGGCTCAACGAAGGCGAAGTGTCCGCGGTACTGAAACGTGCCGACTACCTGCGTCCGGTGGCGTTCGACGACCTCAATGACTTCGCACTCGCGCTTTTTGCCGGGGCCGGGCTGGGCGCCCAGCGCGACACGCACGAGGTCGCCATCGAGCGCGGTGCCCATGTTGTACTCGCGGATGAAGAACTCCTCGTCGCGGTCGGTTGCCTGCACGAATCCGTAGCCGTGTGCGGTGCCTGATAGCTTGCCGAGGGCTTGATTGTGGCGCTCACGGTGGGTGTATTTGCGCCCCGTCGTGCGCACCTCGCCGGCCCGCCGGAGCTCGTGCAGCACCTCCTCAAAGGTGAAGAACAATTCGTCGTCTTCGTACTCCAGCCCCTGGGCAAGCTCGTGAGAGTGGAACGCCTCACTGGGATGTTCGCTCAAAAAATCTAAGATGTCGCGCCGAATCGCGCGGCGGGATTTGGTTGTGGCTTCGCTCACAGCAGATCAGTCCTGTTCGATTGAAACACGTAGGCCTCAGTAACGAGGCGCAATATCTATTTTCAAATCATCAGCCGATCCGAATGGTCCCGACTTCGAGCGAATTTAGCGAGGGCTCCATCCAATGCCCGATATAGCGCGGCTACCGGAAGGTCGAGTCCGCCGCAACGGTATCGACGCCCGCTGAATCGACCACTGCTGTGTCGGCGGGGGCGGGGGGCGGCGGGGGCACGGTCCGCGAAGGCTCGCCATCGCCCGGGATGAACCAGTTGAAGAGGCGCCGGAAGAAGGCGCGCCATGAGGTGAACTCCGTCTGGTACGAGAGGCCCGCGCCCGTCGTGCTCGTCAGCGTCTGATCGCTCAGTATGTCGTCGCCGGTGCGGCGATAGAACGCTTCGGCGGACACGTTCTGGCTCAGGCGCACTTCGACGACGAACTCGCCTTCCAGGCCTTCCGTGCGGCGGCGCTGTTCTTCGTCGCCCTGATACACGCCCTCACCGCGAATGATGAGGCGCTCGTCGAGCAGGCGGAGCGCCACCCCGTAGATCACGTCGAGGTCCTGGGGATCTTCGCCCTGCACGCCCAGATTGACGTCCAGGTTGGGCAGTGCCTCGCTCAAGTAGCGGTTCAGCTGGCTGGCCACGAGCTGCGACACGCTGTTGAAGGCCAGTTGGTTGCCGGCGTTGGTGAGGCGATCCCCGGCATCGCCGGTCTCCGGCTGGCGGCCCGTGACCGAGGACGTGGTGAGCAGGAACGTGTTGGTCAGCAGCACGCTCGTCGCGTACTCGGTCGCCAAATCATCAGTCGCCAAGTCGGGCCGGTTGAAGAGGCTTTGGAGCGCCTCACCCGCGAAGGAGACGTTGCGGTCGCGCGAGTCGATGGCTAGGCTCAATCCCACCCGCGGCGATTCGACGCGGCCGGTGATGTCGAGTTGAATGATGACGGGAATGCGCTGCCGGTCGCGATTTTGGGTCAAACCGGCTGTCGAGGCGCGGGTGCGATACGACGCGTCCAGGTCCAGCTGCGCGTTCGTCGGGCTGCCGTCCCACGTGATGGAGCCCCCGTCGATGGAGAAGCGCCGGACGAAGACTTCGCCGGCGGTGAAGAGGTACTCGCCGGAGTTGACCTCCAGCGTGCCGTACGTGAAGAACTCGCCCTCCTGCCGCTGAATCTGGATGCGACCTGAGCCGACCGCGGTCACGACGTCGCCGAGCAGCGGGTCGAACACGAGGTGAACCGTGGAGCCCTCAGGCGCCAACACGTTCAGGTCCAGGTCCAACGCGTCGAGAAAGGAAGGCTCGCCCTGGGGGCGGTCGGCCAGGATGTTGTCGCGCCGGCTCACCTCGCGCAGGTTGGGTATCTGGCCCGTCGAGTCGGCGAAGATGATGAAGCCGGTTTCGCCGTTGATGTCGCCTTCTTTCACGGGGATGAAGAGCTCGCTGTCGGGCGTCGTCCGGGCGTCGCTGGATCGCAGCGTGGCGCCGGACAAGGGGCCAGTCAGCGTCACCGGCCCGGAGGCTGAGATCTGCCCATAAAAGGGAAGGTCTTGCGAGCGGACCACGTCGATGATGCGCAGCTCGTCGAGCATCGCCTGCAGGTCGAACGAGAAATACTGGTACTCATTGAAAAGCACGGCGCCGGAGACGGTTGCGCGCCCGTCGTCGGGCCCAGATACCGATACGCCATCTAGCTTGATGCCCTCCGCGTCCACGGCGATGGGGCCGTTGAGTCCGTACTGGAGGTTGAATTGAGGAAGCTCGAAGCGGCCGTTTACGGCGTACAGGTCGGCTGCGAACAGAGGACGGCGCCACGACCCGCGGATCTGGGCGCGACCGGTCACATGGCCCGAGACGTTCTCAACCAGGTCCCGGAAGATATACTCGAAGAAAAAGAGGTCGGCGCGGTCGACGGTGAGGTCCAGGTCGAGCGGATCGTCGAGAGGGCGTGCGGGTGCCATTACGGGCGGCTCGGCGCCTGGCAGGCGCATGCGGCCGCTCAGGCTGATCCGGTTCGCCTCGGCCCGTCGCGGGCGGTTGGGCAGGTAGGCAGGGGCGAGTGAATCGGCCCCGAGGGGCATGGACTGCAGCGACGCGTCGAGGAGCACGTCGGGCGACCCCAGCGTGTAGCGGGTGCCCAGGTCCAGCTGACCGAGCAGGCGCCGATCGAAAGAGAGCCAGTCCACCACCAGGTCGCTCGTGGCGCGCGGGGCGGCCCACCCGCCGGCGAGCGCGATCGAACCGCTCGCGGTGCCCCCGATCGGGCGGCGCAGGTTGGCGAGCTCCGAGAACGGATCCAACAGCACGTTGCGAAGGTCCACCACGACCGTATCCTGCGGGGACGAAGAAAACCGACCTCGTACGCGCAACTCCTGTGTGCGGTCGTCGGCAGGGTGGCGTCCGGTCAGCCGGAGGCTTGGGACGACGAGCGCATCAGCATAGGCGTCGATGGTGCTCGGCTGGGAACTTGACCACGCGTACCCCTCGGTTTTCAGGTACACGTCGTACAGGGTCAGCTCGTTGCGGTCGGGCAGCAGGTCGGCGGTCGCAGAAAAGCGGTACGGGCCGGTCTCACCGTCTTGCTTCGATTCAAACTGGAGCAGGGCCTGCCGGCTCAGGTAATCAAACGCAAGCTGGGGCGCGCGGAGGCTGAGTCCACCCACGCGAGCCCCCGCGCTCCGGACGTCGAGGTCGCCCGAGAACGTCTCAGCCAGCGGCGCCTGGAGGTTGCCCGACGCTTCGAGACGCACGGTAAGGCTGTCGGCCGCGAGCCCGCGAATGGAAAAGGTGCTGCCGGCCAGGTGGCTTTGGACGATCAGTTGATCGGCGCCGGCGGTGACCGTGAGCTGCCCTTCCAGATCGGTCTGGAGGTGCGGGGCGAAGGGAAGGAGGGCCTCCAGGATGTCGGCGCGTTTGATTGCAAATGTGGTCTGGACTCTCAAGTCGGACGAGTACCCCGCGTCGAGCAACGCCCGGCGCGCCCGGTTGCGCCACAATTTGGTGGAGGCAGCGGGTGGAGAGGCCGCGGGGCCGGGAGGAGCGGGGCCCGCCGCCTCAGCCGGGGCCGCCGAGGCCAGCGGTTGACTGTACGGTTTGTCGACCTCCTGACGGGCAGCGGCCGCCAAGGCCCGTCCCCACAAGTTGCCCAGCGTCCAGAGGGGCTTGAAGGCCACATCGCCCTGCATGCGGAGCGTCGCGATATCCCCTGTAAGCTCCAAGCGCGGCTTACTGGCGTCGCGATCGGCCAGGGTCATTTCGGTACGATGGGGCGGAATAACATGATTGACCCCACGGTACGCGACACGCGACGAGTCGAGCACGACAGCCAGGTGCCCCGTAGCTTCCTCGGGCGACAGCCCGGCGCCGCGCGTCTCCAGCCGACCGGTGAGCTGCGTAGGCGGGAGGCGGTCGAACGGCAAGGTCGCCAGGTTGAAGCGGCGGGCGGACAACGTGGCCATGTACGTGGGCCGCGCTTGCAGGAGGTCGAGCGAACCCTCGGCGCGCAGGTAGCCCTGGGCCGGATGCCACACCTGCGCGTCGGCCAAGAACTGGCCTTGACGAGCCTGCGCCGACACGTTGAGCGAGTCCAATCGACGTCCGGCAAACGTCGAGTTGTTCAGCGCGAGGTCGAGCTCGGCATCCGCGGATTGGCGGTCGAGCCCCCGCCCGGCGAATCGGACGGTGCTGGTGAGCGCGCTGGCGTACGGCACACCCGGGAATGGGCTCAGATCGAGCGAGTCGGTGCGCGCGTCTCCACGGTAGGCAAGCGGCTGGTTGGGGCGTTGTGTGGTGTGGAGCGCGCCCTGCACGCCTCCCGCACCGCTTTGCACGGTAAATTCCGTTCGGGTACGCAGGGTGAGCGTGTCGCTGTCGAAGGGCAGCAGGCCGGTCCCGTAAAGGGAGAAGTCGACCGGTCCGAGGATATCGACATCAGACAGGGGCGCCGTGGGAAAGACAGCGAGGACGTCGGCCTTGGTGAGGCGGCTATCATTGAGCGCGAGCTCATAGTCGAGCTGCGCCGGCAGTCCCGTCACCGTGCCCTCCACGTTCACCTGCGATACGCCACGCTTCATCTGTATGCTTTCCAGAACGAGCCCCGAGGGCGGTCCGCTGATCTGGGCGTCGAGCGTGACCTCGTCTTCCAGCGGGAATCGGGGAACAATGCGGCGGATCTCGTTGAAGTTAATGGTGCTCGACGTGATGTCGAGGTTCATCGCGGGCGCCGATTCGAGATCGGCCCACGTGCTGATTCGTGCCACGGTGGCGCCCAGCGAAAGATCGGTGTCGCGCGTCTGGAGGCGTAGTTGATTCAGGGTCCAGGTGTCGGGGGTACCGAGAAGCTGTCCCTGGACCTGCCTCAACTCGACGTCGCGCGTGGGGAGCGATCCCGACAGGTTAAGGATGTCAACAAGTTCATCCCCGGGTGTCCACTCGATGGTGGCATGGGCGTGCAGGTCGTCGATCCGCGCCGTTGAATAGTCGAACAGCCAGTCCTGCTCAACGAGAGGCGGGGGGGGGCCGTCGCGGGTTGCCGTGACGGTTCCATTCCGGATGCGGAGATCAGCCAGCGTGAAGGCCGGCTCGCGCGTCGAATCGGGGGGGCGGCCCGGCTGGGCGAAGGCGCGCATCAGGTTCCACGGGCCCTCGGTATGGCGATGGAGGGTAACCTCCGGCTGGAGCACCGTGATCGACCGGAACGTCAGCTGCTGGGTAAACAGTGCGGCCCACCGGGGGCGAGCCACGAGCGAGTCGATGGCAATTACCGTGCGACCGGAGGGGTCGTGCACCCGGATGTCGCTGGCGAACAGATCGTTGACGAGGTTGCCCTGCAGGGCCCCGATGCGCAGCGTGCCGGCAAAGCGGTCGTTGAATTGGCGCTGCATCTCCTGGCGAAGCTCGTTCCGCCCCACCTGCGTCCGCGTCAGCGCAAAGAAGAGCACCACACCCATGAGGGCCGTCAGGACGACGGCCTTCACCATGCGCCAGGGGATATGGAGAAGGGATCGAGCCACGGAGGAAGCGCTCCAGACAAAGCGTGCAAGACGAAGGGGTGAACCGCAGGAATGCCCATCTGCAGCCGATTGATGGAGAGATTACATCAAGTTAACGTACCGCAGCATGAGGTCTTAGGTCCGCGCACTTTTAGCAAAATTCCACGCGTGTTTTAAATCATGTTGAGAGGGGGCGTCGGTTACATGGGCCTGTCCGATGCGATCGAGCACAATAAATCGGATGGTGTCCCCCTTGTTTTTCTTGTCGTGCTGCATGGCCGCCTGGAGCTGTGCAAGCGGCAGCGTGCTCGGGTCGCCTTCAACCGGGATGGTACGGACCAGCGCATCAGCCCGGTCGAGGTCGAGCGAAGGGTGTAGGCGGTGGGAGAGGTGAAGCGCAGCGCGCATGCCGACGGCAACGGCTTCGCCGTGCGTGAACGCCCCGTAGCCCGCTTCCCGCTCGATGGCGTGCCCGAAGGTGTGCCCAAAGTTAAGGATGGCGCGACGCCCTTGCTCGCGCTCATCGTCGGCCACGACGTCGACTTTAACCCGCGCGGCGCGGCGCACCATCTCGGCGACAGCGTCGGTGCGCCGCAGCATGAGATCGGTGATGTGCGCTTCCAGAAACTCGGCGAACGCCGGATCGGCGATGAGCGCGTGTTTGATGACCTCAGCCATCCCGCTCGTCCATTCGCGCTGCGGAAGGGTGTCTGTGGTTCGCACGTCCGCGATCACGAGTTCGGGCTGATAGAACGCGCCGATGAGGTTTTTGCCGGCGGCGTGGTTGATGCCCGTCTTGCCCCCGATGGAGCTGTCGACCTGGGCGACGAGGGAGGTTGGCAGGTGGACGAGGGGCACGCCGCGCAGCAGCGTGGCAGCGGCAAACCCGGCAAGGTCGCCCACCCCCCCTCCACCTAACGCGAGCACGGGTGTCGAGCGGTCGATGCCCGCCGAGAGGGCTTCGTCGTAGATCGTTTGCAAGTGCTTGGCAGACTTGGTTGCTTCCCCAGCGGGCACCACGATATCGTGCGGGGACCATCCGGCACGTTCGAGCGCTGTGCGGAGCGGAGATCGGTAATGCGACGCCACGTTCTCGTCCGTGATGAGGAGGCAGCGGCCGGGTGAGAGGTCGGCATCGGCCAGCAGAGCCGGCGCGTCTGCCAGCGACCGGAAATGGATCGGGTATCCACGTCCATCTCGGAAGCGAACATCGATGCGATCAGGAGAAGAGATTTCGGCCATCGAACCGTGCGAACCATGTGATCATTGCGGGGGCATCCCACACTCATCAGCGCGGTGGATGATTCCGCTGCAGCGGTACCTGCGAGCCCCGTTGGCCCCATCACCAAACCCGAGCACCAGGATGCACGTTGCAGCGCATCGATGTCAATGTGGAGACGCCGACGCAGCCATGCCACTCGATTCCGTCCTGGATTTCGCGAAACGACTCAGCACGCAAGCGCTCGATGAGGGCGCCGTCGCCATCGATGCAACCGTAGGAAATGGGCACGACACCCTTTTTCTGGCTCAGGCCGTGGGGCCCGCGGGGCGCGTGTACGGGTTCGACGTGCAGGCGCCGGCCATCGAGCGCACGCGCCAGCGACTCGTCGAGGCGAGCGTAGCTGCTCGAGTCACGCTCATCCACGACGGTCATGAAGCCATGAACCAGCACGTGCCGGCAGAGGTACAGGGACGCGTCGCCGCGGTGATGTTCAATCTGGGCTACCTGCCCGGCGGCGATAAAACCCGCATTACCACGCCGGACACGACGATCGGCGCGCTGGACCGTGCTTGCCAATACCTCACGTCCGACGGCGTGATTACGGTGGTGCAGTATGTGGGCCACGAGGGCGGGGCGGCCGAGGCCCGTGCGGTCAACGACTGGGCCGAAGCCCTCGATCAGACCCGGTTTCAAGCGCTTGCGTATCGATTCGTCAACCAGCGGAACGATCCGCCCCGGCTGCTCGCCATCAGTCGCCGGTAGGCTGGGGAAGAACCGACCAATGCGACGCGGCGACCGGATCCTTGAGTGAGCCGTTGGTTAGGACAAGAGGAAGCGAGACCCACCGGATCGCGGGCAGAACCTTCCCGTCGCGTACTGCTTCAAGCCTATGTGACTCCATCACCTGGCCCGGTGCTTATGTGCCTGATCCTGTTTAGCTACGACGATCACCCCCGGTACCGGCTCGTGGGCGCCGCCAACCGCGATGAATTCTACGGGCGACCTACCCAGCCTGCGACGTTCTGGAGCGACGTCCCGCATCTGTTGGCCGGCCGCGACGAAAAGGCGGGTGGAACATGGATGGGCGTGACGCGCCAGGCGCGCTGGGCAGCCATCACCAACTACCGCGACCCGTCCACGCGCCGAGAGGATGCCCGCTCGCGCGGCCACCTCGTGGCCGATTATCTCAAGGAATCCTCGCCCCCCGATGCGTATCTGCGTCAGGTGGCCGATAAGGCTGATCGGTATAATGGCTTTAACCTTCTGGTGGGTACGCTCGATGAGCTCGGGTATTACTCGAATCGCGATGGCGCGGTCCGCATGCTGGAGTCCGGCCTCTATGGGCTCAGCAATCACCTGCTCGACACCGGTTGGCCAAAGGTGGAGCGGGGGCGGAAGAAGATGCGGCGTGTGCTCGACCACGATGACGTGGTGCCCGAAGACCTCTTTCAGCTGCTGCATGACACGGCCAAGCCGGACGACGAGCGGCTGCCGGACACGGGGGTCGGGCTCGCTGGCGAGCGCGTCCTGTCTCCCATGTTCATCGAGGACGACGAGTACGGCACGCGGAGCTCCACCGTATTGATGATCGGCCGGGAGGGGCACGTCACCTTCGTGGAGCGCACCTTCGAGGAGGGACGGCCCACCATGACGCAGCGCTACGACTTCGACATTGCCTCGGCGCCTGCCCGCATGGATTCGTAGTACAGTGTCCTTGCGCAGATCGCCGGCTCGTCGTTTCTTTGAACCGCCCCACACTGCTCCGCGTTACGGGTGGCCGTCCGTAACGGGCGTGCTGCGCCGCCTACCCATCCCATTGCTCCATCGCATCGTTTCCCCGCATCCATTTCATTCCACTAGCTCATGCCCTCCGAGAAAATATCGTTTCAGAATCCACAAGGCGACGAACTGGCGGCCCGCCTCGACCTGCCGGCCGACAGCAAGCCGATCGCCTGCGCACTGTTTGCACACTGCTTCACCTGCTCGAAAAACTTGAAGGCGGTCGGCCTCATCAGCAAAGCGCTCAACCGGCAGGGCATTGCCGTGCTGCGGTTCGACTTCACGGGCCTTGGCGAGAGTGAGGGAGACTTCGCCGAAACCAACTTCTCGTCCAACGTCGAAGACCTCGTCGCGGCCGCCGAGTACATGAGCGAGCAGATGGAGTCGCCGTCTATCCTGGTGGGGCACTCACTGGGCGGCGCGGCCGTGTTGCAAGCCGCCGATCACCTGCCGAGTGTGCAAGCCGTGGCCACGATCGGCGCGCCGGCGAACCCCCAGCACGTCGCGCATCTGGTCGAGGACTCGCGCGAAGAGATCGAGAAGCGCGGTGAGGCGACCGTCACCATCGCCAGTCGGTCGTTCACCATCAAGAAGCAGTTTTTGGACGACCTCGAAGCGACGCGAATGGAGGAGACCATCCAGGCGCTGGATCGGGCGCTACTCCTCTTTCACGCGCCGCTCGATCGGGTCGTCGCGATCGAGAATGCGGCTGAAATCTTCACGGCTGCCAAGCATCCGAAGAGCTTTGTGTCCCTCGACGACGCGGACCACCTGCTGACGAACGAGGCCGACGCCGACTTCGTGGGCACTGTGCTCGGCGCCTGGTCGCGCAAATACGTCGGTGCGCCGCGTGAGATGCGCGAGGAGGTGCATCCCGAAGACAATGAGGTGGTCGCTCGCACCGGCCAGGGGCTACGCACCGAGATCATGGCCGGAGGCCATGGCCTTGTGGCGGACGAGCCCGAGTCGGTGGGCGGGACGAATACGGGGCCCACGCCCTACGATCTGCTGTCGGCCGCGCTGGGTGCCTGCACGTCCATGACCCTGCGGATGTATGCCGATCACAAGGGCTGGCCGCTGGAGGAAACCACGGTGTACATGCAGCACGCCAAGATTCACGCCGAGGATTGTGCGCACTGTGAGACGGAGGAGGGCAAGATTGATCAATTCACGCGCGAACTGGAAATTAAAGGCGACCTCGACGCGAAGCAGCAGGAACGGCTGACTGAAATCGCGAATCGATGCCCCGTGCACCGCACGCTCCACGGCGAGATCGACGTCGTCACGAGCCTGCGCGACTGAGCGTGGAAGCGTATAATAAGGCGCGTGCGCGTAGGAGTGGCGCTCGAACTTCCAACGTCCAACCTTCCAACGTTCAACCTTCCAACGTCCAACCCATGAAAGCCGTCCTGGTACCCACCGAAGGAGCCC
>CAYFRX010000060.1:0-13816 GCA_964345515.1 uncultured Rhodothermales bacterium | reverse complement strand
CCCTCTTGCAATCGCACCGACGGGTTGGGATGAATGAATTGAACGACGGGGACCCTCTCGGCTGCCGCGCTGCTGCAGGGCTTTTCGTCACTTTTCTTCTGCTCACCATGAGCGGGTGCCGGGGCGGCGAACAGCAGCCGTCCGATGCGGCGGACTTCGTGCCCATCTTCGATGGCGAGACGCTGGAGGGGTGGGCTGGGGACTCCACGTACTGGCGCGTCGAACAGGGGACCCTCGTCGGCGAGGTGACGCCCGCCACGCGGCTGGAGCGCAACTCCTTCATCGTATGGCAAGGCGATGTGCCCGCCGATTTTGAGTTGAGGCTGGAGTACCGAATTTCCGAAGACGGGAATAGCGGCATCAACTATCGGAGCGAACGGGCGGACGGCGTGCCCTACGCGTTGCGCGGCTACCAGGCCGACCTGGATGGGGCGAAGCGCTACGTCGGCAGCAACTACGAAGAGCGCGGGCGCACCACGCTGGCCTCGATCGGCGAGAAGGTTACAGTGCCCGCCGTCGGTGCCAGCGACTCGCTCGCCGCACACATCGAGGCCAACCACTGGACCCAATCGATGGTGCAGGCCTCGCTCGGGGATCCCGATGCGCTCCGGGCGGGCGTCCATGACGGCGAATGGAATCAATATCGCATTCGAGCGGAAGGGCACCGACTGCGGCACTATGTGAATGGCGTCCTCATGAGCGACGTGACCGACGACGACACGACCCATCGCCGGACCGACGGCCTGTTGGGTGTACAGGTCCACGTTGGCCCGCCCATGAAAGTCGAGTATCGAAACCTGCGGTTGAAGGACTTGACGCGCAATAATTAGAGCATCCGGCGCTGGACGGAAGGCGTGGGGGGACACCGGGGGACGTAGGGTCCCTCAAGGGCACTGGGGCGGGCAGTTACCGGCTGACCTGACGGGCCAAGCCGCGGAAGCGTCCGCCGCGGTCGGAGCGCGGGAGCCGGAGCCGAAGCAGGTCACGGAGCTTTCCGCTCTTGACGTGCAGGTCGAAGCTGTAGGACTGGGCGCGACCGAAGGGCACCCACGAGAACGACATCTGCCAGCAGCCGAGGTCGCGTAGGATGGAGAGGTGCGTTGTGACGAGCTCCTTCTGGACGAAGTCGTAGCCGCTCCGGCTTTGCACGCGCCACTTCTCCGTCACGTTAAAGTTGATGCGCGTGTTGAGGCTCGCCCGCCGCCGCGTGCGCGTGCCCGTCCGGCTGAGTCCGTACGTGAAGTCAAGGTCCACCGACCAGGGGATGGCAAAGTCGGCGTAGCCGGTGGGCGTGTTGCTGTAGGCGCCCGGCAAATCGCCTTGTCCGCTGCCCTGAAACGGTGTCATCTGGCCCCCCAAGCCGGGATCGTTGTACTGCCCACGGGGCGAATCGGCAGGACGTGAACCGGGCTGCGAGTTGGAGCTCTCAAACGACGTATTGACCGTCAGGCTCATGTTGGTGAGGCGGGCCAGACCGAATCCCGGCTGTTCCACCACAAATTTGTTGATTCGACGGCCGTTCGGACCGAGCGCGTAGGGGGAGAACGTCGACCGAAACGAGATGTCAAACTGCTCCAGAATGTCCGTGCGGGCCGAGAGCTGGATGTCACTCAGCTTCAGCGAGTCGGCGGCGAAGTTGTAGCTGGACGACAGGTCAGCGTTCAACAGGCGGATCGACTCGCTCTGCGTCTCGCCGGTCGAGTCGGTGCGGACGCGCTTGGTCTCGAACACATTTCCGACCCGGAAGCTCATCGACCGCGATTCGCTGTTGCCGCGCACCGTTCGGCCATTTACGATGTCGTAGCGCTCGATTTCGCCTTGTGCGTTTTCGAACGTCCGCGTGTATCCCCAGAAATCGCTGTTGTAGTTGGGCCGGTAGCCGAACGACAGCGAAGGACGCACTGTGTGGCGGACGCCCTGGTACGCGCCCACGCCCACGGGGAAGATGCCGTAGAAGGTCGTGTTCGCGGAGATGCTCGTGTTGAACTCCCGCCGGGCGAAGAAGCCGGGCACCGACTCCTCGACGACCTGGGCCTCGGTGCTGTCGGTGCCCGGTTCGAGGCGCCGGCGCACGGTGCGGATGTACCAGTCCGAGTTGTAGCTGATGTTCGGGGAAAGGTTGAGCCGATAGCGTTGCAGCCTGAATGGAACGCTGAGGCCCGTGCTGTGGGCCGCCTGGAACTCGAACGGCTCGTCGTTGCCGGTCGCCTGACGGTACTTGCTCGGTGAGAGGAGCGCCTCGTACCACGGAATCTGGCGTGCCAGGCTGTCGTTCTGCGGGCGAAAGTTGTATCGGTTGTCGACGTTGAGATTGTAGCTGTCGAAGGTGATGCGTTCGTACCAGGCGCTGTTGCGCGATGTCGTTCCTTCCGACTCGAACGGCTTGATCGATTGCTGCCGGAACGAGAAGCTCGGAATCGTCAGGTTGACGGAGTTGTCCGCAAACGACTGGTTGTGGTTCATGCTGATGTTGAACCGGCGCCCTCCGTCGGGCCAGCTCTTGCTGTAGCGCACGCTGGAGGAGATGGACTGCCGAACGATGTCGTCGTAGTTGTTCGACGACGAACGCAGGTAGTTCGACGACGTCACCAGGTTGAGGTTGCTATTGAAGTCCGACGTGGGGTTGATCTCCTGCCGGTGGCTCCACCGCAACTGCCCCTGCCGGTTTTGGCTGAAGTCTGGGTCCCCGCGCTCCCCGCGGCGGTTGAAACTGTAATTCAAACTCAAGCTTCCGCTGTACCGATACCGGTTGGAATAGCGGAAGAGCGGACGCACTTCGTAGCTCCCCTTGCTCCAGATGCCGAATTGGAGTTGCAGGTCCATGTAATCGTTCATGGCAAAGTACCATCCCCAGTCCTTGAGGTAAAGCCCGCGCTCATCCTGCCCGTACTGGGGCGGGAGCGGGCCGCTGCGGCGTCCTTCGACATTCGGGAGGAAGCCGAACGGCAGCCAGAAGGGCATGGGGATGTTGAAGATGAAGAGCTGGATGGGCCCGCTGTACACCCATCGGTCCGACAGCTTCATCTGGTCGCCACGCAGCGAGTACGACGGCGTCTCGCCCGGCGGACAGTTGCAGGTCGTGTACAGCGCATCCTGCACGAAAAGCGTGCTGTCCTCGTACACTTTGTTCACCGATCCCTCGACGAAGCCGTCCTGCATCGCGCGCCGGGCGCCCACGACACGCCCCCGTCCAGTGCCCAAGTTGTATGCCAGCGTGCTCCCGGTGAACGCCTCCCCCTGTCCCTGCTGGAAGACGGGCCGGGCGCGTTGCCTCCCGCTCGTCGAGTCCTCGGAGGCGCGGAGCTCATTTCGCTGGAAGTACATGTCGATGCGGGGCCCCTCCAGCGAGGCTTGCTGGTATTGCATCTTCGCTTCCCCGTGGAGGGTGCCGACGTTGCCGCCGTCCTCCTCGAATGTGATGATCAGTGAGTCCTTGGCGGAGAGCTGGACGGCTTGGTCGGGACCCTCCTCGCCGGCGTTGGGCGGTCCGGCCGCGTTCGGTGGGGCCGACGTGCTTCCGGGTGGGCGGCGCGTTGACGGAGGGCCGGTCGGCGAAGACGGGGCGGCGCTAGCCGCTGAGGAGTCTACTCGGACCGTGTCGGGCCGCGGGGCGGCCTGCTGCAGCGAGTCCTGTCGGGTCGTGTCGGCTGGGGTGGGGCGGGACGGAGGCGTGCTCGTCGTGTCCGTCTGCTGAGCGCGGGCGTCAACGGTGAGCCCGAACGCAAGAAGGCCAAGCGCTATGGCGAAGAGGGCGCGCATACTGCAACGACGTGCCGCCGTGGACAAGTACAAAAAAGCGGTGGGGACAGGCGAGACACCCTATCATAAGCCGCATGTGCGCTAGGGTTCACTGCATGGACCTGGGGCGTGAGGTCAGGCCCCCTGCGCCTCGTGCTGAAAGATCAGGTGGGCGGCCCCCAGCATGCCGACCTCATTCCCCGTCGTTTCGCGGATGATTTGCACGCGGTCGCGCACGCCGGGCATTACGTAGCGCGCCACCGTCTCCCGCGCTGGATCCAGGATAAAGTCGCCAGCCCCCGAAACACCCCCGCCGACCACGATGGTCGCCAGGTCGAGCAGGTTAATGGCCGAGCCGAGCATGCATCCGAGTTTATGGCCGGCCCATGCGAGCATCTCCCGGGCGGGCCCGTCACCGGCCTTGGCGGCTTCGTAGAGCATGCGGGGCGAGATGTCTTCCAGATCGTCTTTTGCCATCTCATGCACCTTGCTTTCGTGGCGTGTCAGGAGCCGGAAGCGAGCGTGACGCGAGAGAAACTGCTGGCCCAGATAGGCCTCGATCGCGCCAGCGATGCCCCAGCGGTCCACCGGCCCTTCGTAGTCAATGGAGATGTGGCCGATCTCACCCGCAGCTCCAGTCGCACCCCGGAAAATCTTGTTTTGATGGATGATTGCACCGCCGACGCCTGTCCCCAGAGTCACCATGATGAACGAGTCGTGGTCCACAGCAATTCCGTAGTGGGCCGATCCCAGGCCAGCGCAGTTGGCGTCGTTCTCGACAATGACCAGCAGCTCGTCCTCCAGTCGCTCTTGCAGGGCCGATCGCATGTCGACCACGTCCCAGTTGGGAAAGTTGGGGGGATAGCTGACGGTCCGCTGCGCCAGGTCGATGTTGCCGGGCGCGCCGATGCCCACGCCTGCAATGGTGCCGTCGGGCGAGCGGTCGCGTAGATCCTCGATCGCCTCTGCGATCCGGTCGAGCACGTGCTCGGGGCCGTGCTCGGCTTCGGTGGTCCGGCTGGTCTGGTGTACGAGGCGATCGCCTTGGTGCACCAAGCACGCTTTCAGGTTGGTACCGCCGAGGTCAATGCCAACAGCGTAATCGCTCATACGAGGGAAGAAGAGTCAGTCAGACGAAAAAGGAAATGCGGGAAGTTAACTACTCGCGCTCGATGGGATAGACCGTCTCCTCGGGGCGCCTCATGCCATACTCCTCACGGGCAATCCGTTCGACGAGCTCGTCCGACAGTGGCTGCTTCAGCTTGAGCTGGAGCGCCTCGATCTGCTGGCGGAGCTGCTCGTTTTCTGCAGCGAGCTGGTCGTATTCCTGATACCATTGGATGCGCTTGAGCAGGCTGTGGCTGTCGAAGAAAGCGACCCACACCAGCAATAGGGCGGTGCCAATAGCCAAGATCCAGCGGCTCCAGGGGGTGTTCGATTCGGGGCCCAGCATAAGTAGGAGCAGGAGGGTCAGTGGGAGAACGCGTCGAGGCCCGGATAGAACGCGGCGTCGCCCAGGTGCTCTTCGATACGCAGCAGCTGGTTGTATTTGGCCACGCGGTCGCTTCGGCTGGCTGAGCCCGTTTTGATTTGCCCCGTGCCCATGGCGACGGCGAGGTCGGCGATCGTCGTGTCTTCGGTTTCGCCGGAGCGGTGGCTGACGACGGCCGTGAACCCGTGCTTGTGCGCGGTCTCGATGGCATCGAGCGTCTCGGTCAGCGTCCCGATCTGGTTGGGTTTGATGAGGATGGAGTTGGCGCAGCCCTCGTCGATGCCGCGCGTCAGGCGTTCGGTGCTCGTCACGAACAGGTCGTCGCCTACGAGCTGGACGCGGTTGCCGACGGCGTCCGTGAGCATCTGCCAGCCGTCCCAGTCGTCCTCGTCCATGGCGTCCTCGATGGAGATGATGGGGTAGCGCTCCACCCATCCGCTCCAGAAGGAAACCATGTCTTCCGCGGAGCGCTTGGTGTCCGGATCGCTCTTCCAGAAGACGTAGTGGCCGTCCTCAAACATCTCAGCGGTGGCCGGGTCGAGGGCAATGTAAATGTCATCGCCCGCGCTAAAGCCGGCCTGCTCGATGGCTTCGATGATGACGTCGATTGCCTCATCGTTAGAGCGAAGGTCCGGGGCAAACCCGCCTTCGTCACCGACGGCGGTGTTGTAATTCTTGGCGTGCAGCACGGACTTGAGCCGGTGGAACACCTCAGTGCCCATCCGGAGGGTTTCGGCAAACGTCGCGCCGCCGACCGGAGCGATCATGAACTCTTGCATGTCGACGTTATTGTCGGCATGGCGGCCGCCGTTGAGGATGTTCATGAGCGGAACGGGGAGCGTGTGCGATTGCGTGCCGCCCACGTACCGGTAGAGGGGAAGGCCCAGGCTGGCGGCGGCGGCCTTGGCGGTGGCCAGCGAGACGCCGAGGAGCGCGTTCGCGCCGAGGTTGCGCTTGTTCGGCGTGCCGTCGAGGGCCTGCAACTCCAGGTCGAGGGCCACCTGGTCGAACACGCTGTGGCCGGCGAGGGCGGGGGCCACCTCGTCGTTGACGTTCGAGACGGCCTGCTGCACGCCCTTGCCGCCGTACCGATCGCCGCCGTCCCGCAGCTCGATGGCTTCGTAGGCGCCCGTAGAGGCACCGCTTGGCACCGCCGCGCGGCCCAGCACGCCATCGGTCGTGGTCACGTCGACTTCGACGGTGGGGTTGCCCCGGCTGTCGAGAATTTCCCGGGCAACAATATCCTGGATGGAGGCCATCAGCTTGTAGAGCAGTTGGTTGAGGGAGCGCGGTCCAGCATGGTGCTAAATTCGCGATCGCGATTCGCAATAACAAGACGCGTGACGAGACCGCCGGATGATGAATGGTTGAAGGATGCACCCACGGGTAGGATCGGTCGGAAGCGCGCACGCAAAAAAAGCCGGTAGGCTTGAGCGCCCACCGGCTTCTTTCGAGGAATGCCCCTTGCAAATCCTACGAGGCCGCTTTCCGGACCGTGGTCACATCGTTGATCCACGAGTAGCATCCGTAATCGACTTGGAAGGACTTGCCCGGCTCCATGTCATCGCGGTAGAAGATGTCCTCGGCCGTGGGGAAGTACTTGCGGTACGTGTTGATCTTGCTGTTGGCCGTGGAAGCGACGGACTCATCGACCGACTTCGCTCGCTGGTACATGTCGACGGCGAGCCAGTACACCGCCTTGTCGCCGCGGCCCATCTCGCTGCCGCCGCAGTTGGAGACGGCTTGCGCGTAGAGGTCGCCAATCGCAATGTAGGCTTGGCCGAAGCCGGAGTCTTGCTCGATAGCCTGCCGGTAGTGCTGGCGGGCCTGCGGGAAGTTGTCCATATTCTTTTGCGCCTCACCCATGTTGAAATAGTCCTGCGCAGTGAGCGCAGCGTCGGTGTTGTCTTCCGCCTTCTGGTAGAGATCGAGGGCCTCTTGCGAGCGCCCGTCCTCCAAGCGCATCTCGGCGATCTGGCGGTAAATCTCAAGCGACGGGTTCATCTGGAGCAGCTGGCTAGACAGTTCGGACGCCTTGCCGCGTTGGCCCTGATTCAAGTACAGATCGAAGAGATCCACCATGGTTTGCCGATCGTCCGGATTTTCCTCCAGCTTCTTTTCCAAAAACTCGATGCGCGCCTGCGGATTCCGACCGAAGATCTGCTCGCGGTACCGACTCACGACCTGCATGATCTCCTGGTCGTTACCGACCGAGGCCTCACACTGCTCTATGAAGCTCAGAGCCTCCTGCTGCTTCCTTTGCTCCATGTAGTTTTTCAAAATCCGATCGATGTAGTACGCCTGCATCTTGGCCGGAGCCAGCTCAAAGGCCTGATGATAGTATTCTTCCGGCTGCCCATTCACGTCGGCCATCTGCGCGCCGTACTGCTGAATGAAGCGCCCCTTGTCCAGTATCCACTCATACTCGGAGTGCCCCGCGCCCAACTCCTCAAGCCGGCTCGGAGCCTCGTTGAGAATGGTGTACGCCGTGTCGAGGTAGGCTTGGGTCTCGGACTCGGACTCGGCGTTCTCGGCCAAGCCGGCATACAGCTCGACGGCCCGCTCAAAGTTGCGATCGTCGTTTTGCGGCGCGGCCGGCGCGTTATCGAGGATCCAGCGCAGGTTCGGAAGCGCCGAGGCGTAGTCCTCATTCTTGAAGTCCTCGTAATATAGGCTGTAATGCGTAAGGACCTCTTGCTGACTGGGGGCGCTACTACTTCCGTTCGTTTGCGCGACAGCAGGTTGCAAACCCGCCGAGGCGAGGAGTAAGAATACGGTGATAACACCAGCGGGCAATTTCCAGTCACCCATGGTAGGCAGGAGAGTATACATGATGAGGGGGGTCAGTCAGGTATGTTTAGGTAGTGCTCTAGTACAATATATAGACTGTATGAACTTAGCGGAGTTTCCGTTCTTGGAACCAGCGTTCTCCAATGTTCACATTAACGGACACCCCGTAGAAGATGTCGCGCACTAAATTCCGGGACGTCGTGCCTCGAATGCCGACTTCTGCATCTAGATCAAGCCGCGTACCAGATAACCGGGTGGGGAGGCTGAAGCCGGCCGTAATGGCCCGGACGTCGATGGTTTCGCCGGCCACGGGGGCGGCGTAGGTCTGCTCGTAGTACCCGCCCAGCCGGTAGGCCGTTCGATAGAAGTACGAAGCCGACGCGTCGCTGCCGGCCGGCAGGTACTCAACGCCGCCGCTGACACGCCACCGGTCGCTGAGGAGTTCACCGCCGCCCACGGGGAACAAGCTGGGGCCACTCGAGGCGGCGTCGAAGGTGCTCTCGGCCGTGCTCCATGGCGCATACAGGCCATCCGCAACGATGGTGAACGTGTTGCTGGGCTTGTAAGTGAGGCCGGCGCCCGCCCGCCAGGGCAAGTCCACCGACCCGTCCACGACCGCTCCAATGGTGTCACGGTTGAGGCTTTCGCCCAGCGTGCGCACCCGGCGGCCGTCGAGCGTAGCGGGCAGCATGAGCGATCCGCCCAGCGACAACGCATCATCGTCGGCAAAGAGGTCGGCGACGGTCAGTAGTGCGCCAAACGTCCCGGTGAAGCCCGAGAGCCGCGTCGCGTCGGTGAAGTTGATGGGCGCGAAGCCCGGGCCGATGGTCGTCTCGCGCGCCTCTTCCAGAATGCCAAAGAGCACATCCACGCTGGCGCCGACGCTAAGGGCGTTGCTGATGCGCCAGCCGAGCCCGCCGCTCACCTGCTGGATGCCGCCGCGGCCTTCGTAGTCAACGGCGTAACTGGTTGTGTCCGACGGCTCCGGTCCAAACTGGAACGGCTCCTCGGGGCGGCGGACGACGCGGTAGTTCATCAGGGAATACGGATGGTAGCCGACGCTGAAGCCCAGTTTGCGAGTGTAAATCGGGAAGCTGAACTGGACGGCGTTCAGCGTGCCGGCCACGAGCTCGCTTCGGGTGCCATCGCCGTTTTGTGCATTCGTCTCGTGGTAGTTGGCGCCCATTACGAACCGCGTAAGCACCTGGTCGCTCCAAAGTGCGGGATTGGAGAAGCTGGTGTAGTTCAGGGAGCGAAGTCCGGCGCCCCCGCCACCGAGGGCCTGCGCTTGCGGCGAGGCCAGCGTCTTCAGTTCACCGAGTCCGAAACGCGAGTAGACGCTCCCGTTGCCGTTCGACTGGGCGAGGGCCGTCGCTGGGAGGGCGCAAAGCAGCACCCCCACCACGAGCAGGCCGAGACGGGCGGTTGAGTAGAAGGAATCTTTCATGGCGGATTCGGTTGTCATCCGGTCGCTGTTGAGTCCAGTTGCTGCAAAGCCGAAGGAAATCCGGGCGGGTCAACGATCGGGTTCGGTGATGGTGAGCGACACGCGAGGGGCATTCTCGCCAGTGCTGGGCGCATAGAACAGCAGCGGGTTGATGGTGTTGTTCGACTGACTGAGCGAAACCTGATACCGCTGCGCCGATGGCTCGCCAAGCGCGATGGCTTGGAAGATCTGCCGTATCGAAGCGCCCGACTGTGAGGGCGCCTCAAAAACAAGCGACCCTCTACGACTCAAGCCTGCGGGGGAGGCCAGCACCACGGTACTGTCGCGCGTGAAGCCTTGGATGACGAGATCACTCGTCCTCGGCCTCACGAAGTTGGGCGGACGCTGCTCCGCGTCGAAGATCGTCGTATCCGTCGGAAGGCGCAGGACGGCCCGACTGATAGGCGTGTCGCGGAGCGAATCGGGGAACGTGAACTCGAAGGAGAGCGCGCGCCCGAAGCCGTCCTGGAGAAGGACCCGGTCCGAGAGCGAAGGGGCATTCGAGCGCTCGATACTAGTGAACGAGCGCGACGCATCGTAGGCGACGGTGTCGTCATCGGCGACCACTTGCAGGAAGGTCGACGGGCGAGCGAAGCCAATGGCCGCGTTCCCCGATGAGGCGCGGATCTGGAAGCCGTGGAAGCGGTCATCGAAGCCGGCCGTGTCGCTGAGCGTGCTGAAGTCGTTCCAGCTCTCCGGGAGGTCGACCCGCACCGTATCGCCGGGCGCAAAGGGGGCCGATTCGGCGATGAGGCCGCCGGCCGAGAGCATCTCGTCTGCGATGCGTGCATCCCATTCATTCGGCATAGCATAAATGCCCACCGTCATCGTACTCACCGTATCCCCGTACACGTACGGCGGAATCGAGGTTGAGCCGCCCTGGGCATTCGTGAACTCGCCGTCGGGCGTGAGGACGAGTTGGGCAGACTGCACCGTGCTGCCTTCGAAGTCGTCAGGCAGCGCAGCCGGCGGCGAGACGTCGATGTAGCCCGTCGTGGCAATGGTGCCCAGCAACGGATCGTCCACGCTGCCCGTTAAGATCCGCACCGAGTTGCCCGTGACGTCGTCGATCGACACGGTTTCGAAGGTCGACGGCTGGAGGTCCACATTCACGGGCGTACCGCCCTTGAACCCTTCCGGGCCCACCCCTAAGCCGACCCCCGATGGATTGTCGTTGCAAGCCGCGAGGGCGATCACTAGGAAGCCACAGGCGAGAAAGGCAGAAAGAGCGTGACGTCTCATGGGCGGGATGTACATCGCACAGAACGCAAGTGGGCGAGCGTCTCGGAGTCAGGGACACACCGTGTGGGACGGCACGGGCCGCTCGTGTTACAACCGAAAACCCCAAACGGCATTGGTGCCGGTGGGGTTCGGGGGACACACACGAATTAACGGGGGAGCGGCGCCTTCCGTATGGGTTCAGCGCACGCGAGGCATAAATACTCAGTGAATTTAGGCTGGGACCTCGCTCAGCATCTCGTCATAGAGGGTGATGAGCTGTTCGGCGCGGGCGTCGGCATCGGCGTCGAATTGGGGATGGCCGCCCGTAGACGCAAGCGACGGCGGGAAGATCACGGCGTCGGCGTGGCGTTGGCCGGCTTCGGCGAGCGTCGCGCCGTCGAGGTCGTCGGTAGGCAGCCCGTGAGTAGAGAGGAAGGCCTCGCTGAGCGTCGTCTCCGTATCGACATCGTCCGGCGTGTACACCACCTTGGCAGGGCCCAGATGCTCGTCGCCCGCGTATTCGCTGCTCAGCAGGAGGGGGACGAGACCGCTGACCCAGCCGAAGGCGTGAATCACATCCGGTCCCCAGCGTAGCTTGCGAATCGTTTCCAGCACGGCCCGATCAAAGAAGAGCGTCCGCTCGTCGTTGTCATCGAAGGCGCCTTCATCTGCATTGGCGGCCACGGCCGAGCGGCCAAAGTACCCCTCGTGGTCCATGAAGTAGACCTGCAGCCGGATGTCGGGCAGCGAGGCCACCTTGACGGTGAGGGTTTCGGTCGTATCGCCCATCGGGACGTCTGTGCCGGAAAGGCGGATCACTTCGTGCAACCGGTTGCGCCGTTCGTTGATGGTCCCGTAGCGAGGCATCGTGATGCGTGCCTCGAAGTTGCCCGCATCCTGAACCTGCTCAGGAAGCGTGCGCGTGAGGTCGGCGATCTCCGAAATCTCTTCAAACGGCTTAACTTCTCCGGCGATAAACAGAATCCTTTTGGGCTTTGCCATGCGACTGGTGTGGTTTGGTCGTACAGGGAACGCGTGGAAAACGGAGCGCGGTCACACAAAATTCCGCTGGCATCCCCATAAAGCGGGTGCGAAGGAGGGGGGTGCTGCGAGAGTAAACGCTCGATGCGCGAGACGCCTCCGGGACATTGGCTCACATGGAACGTAACTGACGGGCCCCTGAAATTCAATGGCGGGGATCTTTCACGGACGGTGCCAATGTCAAGAAATGTCCCGTTTCGTCCACAAAACACATTCGCCTATGCCCCACTCAGACCGCTCCGTGAATCACGCTGTCATCCTGTTCGATGGGGTGTGCAATCTCTGCAATGGGTTTGTCAACTTTGTCATTGACCGCGACCCCGATGGGTACTTCCAGTTTGCCGCCCTGCAGTCCGAAGCGGCCCAAGCGTTGCTTGAGGGTGCGGGGGAGGAGGCAGTGGCCGGCAGCGGCGGGGGATTGCTCCGCAGCGTGGTGTTGGTTGAGGACGGGCACGTGTACCGGAAGTCCACAGCGGCCCTTCGAATCGCGCGCCATCTAACGGGGCTGTGGCCGCTCTTCGTGGCTCTCCTCGTGGTACCTCGCACGCTCCGCGATGCCGTCTACGATGCCGTGGCCGCGCGGCGGTACGACTGGTTTGGGCGGCGGGACCAGTGCCGCGTCCCGACACCCGAGCTCCAAGATCGCTTCCTGGAGACGACCACGCCGCGCCGCTGATATGGAGGGCGACGCAGCCGAGGCCGAGCCGTTTGCCGTCTATGGCTACGGCTGCTCTTGCTGCTGGAGCAACTCGAAGTACCGCTTGATGAGCTCCTCGTAATCCGGCGCGTATCCGGTTTCCATGGCGCGGATGAGGTCGCGGCGGAGGCGGTCGATTTGCTCTTCGCGGGTGAGGTCGCCCGGACTCTCGCGGTTGAACTCCTCCTCAGGCTGTTGGCCCTGTCGCTGCTCCTCGCGGCCCTGCTGGCGGAGCGACTTCTGCGCGTTGAGCATCCGCGTCAGGATCTGCTGCTGCCGCTCGATGGTGCGGCGGTCGGCCTGGTTCTGCTGGAGCTCTCGGATGGATTCTTCCATCTGCTCGGCGACCCGTTCGAGGTCGCCCATGAGCTGATTCTGCGCGCCGCCCTCGCGATTGAGCTGCTCCAGCTGGCGCTTGATCGCCTGCTGCTGGCGCGCCATCTGCTTCAGCCGCTCCTGCTGGTCGACCGACAGGCGGTTGCCCTGCATGTCATTCAGCATCTGCTGCAGCTGCTGGTTCAGCTTCTGCTGGTCGCCCGACATCTGCTGCAGCTGCTGGATCATCTGTTGCATGGACATGCCGCCTCCGCCGCCGCTGCCCTGCATCATCTGATCGAGCAATTCGGACAGCAGGAGCGCCAGTTCGTTCAGATGCATCATCGAGCCCTTCTGGTGCCCACTGGCCGTGCGCGCACTGCGCTCGCTGAGTGCCTCGGTGGCTTTCTGCATCTCCTGCAGCGCATCACCGGTCTCGCGCTGGACAGCACGGGTCATCTGGGGCACCTGGCGGGCGAGTTGCTGCAGCGAGTCGCTCACCGTGCGCAGGCCCTCCGAGAGCGAAACCTGCTCCTGGGCCTTGCGGCGCAGCGTCGGGCTCTCCGACGAGAGCGCACCCACTTCGTGCCGAAGTGATTCCTGATTGCGGGAGAGGAGCAGCGTGTTCTCCAACGCCTGCCGCAAGCCCGCCATGTTCATTTGCTGCTGCTGGCCCTGCATGCTCTGCTTCATGTTCTGGAGCCGCTGCTGCATCTGTTGGAGCTGCTGCTGCATCTGCTGCTGGCCTTCGCGGGCCTTCCGCATCTGATTTTGCTGGAGCTGCTGGCTGTTCTGCTGCATCTGCTGCGGGAGGCTCTGCTGCTGCAGCTGTTGCATCATCTCCTGCATCTGCTGCTTGGGCGCCGAGCGGACCTCATTCATCTCGTTCTGGAGCTCCTGCAGCTGCTCCTGTAGCTCCTTCATCTCCTCGCTGGCACGTTGCTGTTCCTGCGCGAGGTCTTCGTTCGTCTCCGATTCGCCTGCGTTCTGTTGCTGTTGACGCTGCGGGTCCTGGCGCGCATCCGACGGCTCGGAT
>CAYFRX010000059.1:0-13840 GCA_964345515.1 uncultured Rhodothermales bacterium | reverse complement strand
TTAATCCCGTTCGCGGAAGCCGTCCGTGGTGAGTGCCTGTTCCGCGAAGCGGGTAAAGTCGGTGAGATGCTCTTCAATGATCGCCTTTACGACCTCCAGGTTCAGCTTCTGGTACTCGTGGACGGCGATGTTGCGGAAGCCAACCATGCGCATGAGCCGGTCGCCTGGGTCGCCATCGATCAACTCTGCTTCAACCAGGAGCGCGAACGCGTCGCGGCTTTCCTGGGGCGGACCGAGGTCATGGAGGCGAACGACGTGCATCGCGAGACCGATGGCCGCTTGACAGGCCCGCTGAATGTTGAAGATAATGGCGTCCTGCCGCGTGATGTCGTCATAGAGGTTGCGCTCATCGTCGGCATACTCATCCTGGACGCGTTGAACGCATCGCTCGATGGTGGCCGACTTGTTGACGAGCACGTCATCGGCCATAGACGCGCCCTCGCTTGCGAATGTCGTCCAGGATGTCGGCCCGCTCCTCATTCAGCAGCGCATAGGCCGAGTACGTGTGCACCTCGAATGCCTGCCGCGCCGCCCGGTCAGACTCGACGAGGACGGTGCCCGTGCTCACCACCTGCATGCGCATGACCGTGGAGGCGGCCCGCAGATCGACGAGGTCGACGTCGCGCCGCAGCGCGATGCTGAGGTCCTGCTCCAGGTTCCAGCGGGTCATCGCGGGGAGCGGCTCCGGCGGCAGGAGGGCCACGTCGAGGTCGCTCTCGGCATGGGTCGCCCCGGTGCCCGCTGAGCCGAACCGGTACACAGCCAACACGCCGGGCACTACTGCCTGGACGGGATCGACGATTTGGCTCCGGTCGGCGTCGTCCATGGGTCCGCCCACGTTGCGAGGGGAAGGCATGATACGCTCCGCTAGACGGGGGCGGGCCCTGTTCGTTCCAGCCCGACCGGGTCCAAGCACACTACTCCGCGCCGACGGCTTGTTGCGGCTCCGGCTCGGCGAACTCGTCGTACTCCTCGCGGCGGATGGCGACGCCGGCCTCAGAGAGTTTCTGCTGGAGGTCTTCGTACCCGCGGTCGAGGTGGTAGATGCGCAGCACGTGCGTGTCGCCCTCGGCGATCATGCCGGCGAGGACGAGCGAGACGCTTGCGCGGAGGTCCGTGCTCATCACCTGGGCGCCCTTGATAGGCTGCCCGCCGTGCACCGTAGCCGTGTTGCCTTTCACGGAGACATCCACGCCCAGGCGCTGTAGCTCCGGGATGTGCTTGAAGCGATCGTCGTAAATCGTGTCGGTGACGGTCGCCGTGCCGTCCGCGCAAGCGAGCAGGACCGTCCACTGCGCCTGCAGGTCGGTCGGGAAACCCGGATAAACGCCCGTCGTGATGGAGACCGGGTTCAGCGTGTCGGGGGCCGCAACGGTGACCACGTCCGGCTCGTACTCGACGTGCGCGCCCGTCTCGGCGAAGGCCTCCTTGAAGGCATGGCCGAGGTGCTCGTGGTTACCCTCTGTGATGCGAATCGGGTCGCCCGGCTCCCCGGCGATGGCCGCGGCGATCATGAACGTGCCCAGCTCGATTCGGTCCGGCGTGTTGCGGAAGGTAATGGCATCGAGCGCATCGACGCCCTGAATCTCGATCGTGCGCGTGCCAAGGCCGTCGATCTGCGCGCCCATCGTCTTGAGCGCTTCGCCGAAAGCCACCACGTCGGGCTCCATGGCAGCGTTCTCGATGCGCGAGGGGCCGCGTGCCGTCACGGCGCCGAGCAGGAGGTTGATGGTGGCGCCCACGCTGGAGGGCTCCAGCCGGAACGAGCCGCCGTCGAGCCGTCCGTCGGGCGTCGTAGCCACGACGTAGCCTTCGTCCAGTTCGATGTTTGCACCGAAGGCCTTCATCCCTTTGATGTGGAGGTCGACGGGGCGGGGCCCCCAGGCGCAGCCGCCCGGCATCGAGACGCGCGCCCGCCCGCAGCGGCCGACCAGTGCGCCCAACATGTAAAACGAGGCCCGCATCTTCTTGACGAGCTCATAAGGCGCTTCCGGGTAGTTGATACGCGAGGCGTCCACCTGCAAACGGTTCGCGCCTTCGTCGAACGACACGTCGGCGCCACTGATGCGCAGCACGTTCGAGAAGGTGTGCACGTCGCGGAGGCTGGGGACGTTTTCGATCGTGGTGGTGCCTTCCGCGAGAAGCGTCGCCGCCATGAGCGGGAGGGCCGTGTTCTTCGATCCGCTGACGAGCAGCGTGCCCTGAAGCGGCTGTTGTCCTTGAATGACGAGCTTATCCATGAGGCTAAGAGAAAAACGTGTGAGTGCTAAATGAGAAAGGAGGCAGCCGTCTCGGGGAGCATCAGCTGATCGGGGCTCGCGAACACATGAGCCGAGGCTCAGACAGAACCTAGTATTAACATAGAGGCTCCACCCCGTGATATCCACCCGAGAGCGACCTATGGAGTAAAATGGTACATCATTACGAAGTGTGCGTGCGGGACGTTCAGGCCACGTATTCAGCGGCACGAGCCAGAGGAATCAGCCGCCTGCCTTCCGCGTTGAGCATACGACCTGAACCAGCAGGATGCGCGCTGCGGGTTACATCCCCCATCAAACCACGCAAATATCATGCAACAGGTGTACATGGATCATGCCGCGACGACGCCGCTCGACGAGCGCGTGTTCGAGGTCATGGTTCCGTACCTGAAGGAGCACTTCGGAAACGCCTCGTCGGTGCATGCCCGCGGGCGGAAGGCGCGCTTCGCCGTGGAGGAGAGCCGCGAGCGCGTCGCCGAACTGATCGGTGCCGAACCGGGCGAAATCATATTCACCAGCGGGGGCACCGAGGCGGACAATCTGGCCCTCAAGGGCGTGCTGCGTCGGCATGCGCAGCGCACGGGGGCGCGAGGGCACCTGATTACCTCGGCCGTCGAGCACGAGGCCGTCTTGCGCCCGGCCGAAGCGCTGGCCGATGCGGGGTGGCCGGTCACCATCCTCGATCCCGCCCCGCACGGCGCCGTCACCCCGGAGCAGCTCACGGCGGTTTTTCGGCCGGAGACCGTGCTCGTCTCGCTCATGCATGCCAACAACGAGACGGGGGTGCTGACGCCCATCGAGGAAATAGCTGCCGCCTGCGACGAGCACGATGTGCTGCTGCACTGCGACGCGGTGCAGACGGCCGGCCTCATGCCGTTCGACGTGAACGACCTCGGGGTGGACCTTTTGTCGATGTCGGGCCACAAGTTCTACGGGCCGAAAGGCGTGGGCGTGCTCTACGTCCGCGGCGGGGTGGACCTGGATCCGCTTGTGGAAGGCGGATCGCAGGAGCGCAAGCGCCGCGGAGGCACCGAGAACGTCGCCGCCGTGGTGGGCTGTACCGAGGCGCTCGCGCTCGCCGTCGACGACGCGGCAGCCCGCGCGGAACGCATCGGCCGCTTGCAGCGCCGGCTCATCCGCGGCGTGCGCGAGCGGTTGGGCGACACGGTGCATCTGAACACGCCCCTCGACGCCGCGCCGGTCGCGCCGCACGTCGTCAATTTGGCGTTTCCGCCGCACGAGGAGCAGCCCATGGACGGCGAGATGCTGCTGCTTAACCTTGACATGCGAGGCGTGCACGCGTCGGCTGGGTCGGCGTGCACGAGCGGCGCACTGGAGCCCAGCCACGTCCTCTCGGCCCTCGACCTGCCGCGCGAAACCGCCTCAGCAGCGGTTCGCTTTTCGCTGGGGAAGGATACGACGGCGGAGGAGATCGACTACGTCGTTGAAACGCTGGACGCCGTCGTGCAACGTATGCGCCGATAGTTGAGTGTGGGTGCATGGGGGTTGTGCGCTGCGGGTTGCGCGTGCAACCGCGACGGGCGGCGTAGAGATTACACCGTTTCCGTTTCAAGATGCCTGGCTCTCGCGAAGCATTGTCCATCGCGTACCGCCGTGGATCATGCGCGCGAACGTTCAACGTGGAACGGGTCTACGCCTCGGACCAGGCACGCGACGAGAGCACGTCCGGGGGCACCCCGACATGATCATTTGGAAACGGTACAAGGGAGAACCTGAAACCTGCTACCCTGAAACAGTGGATTCCTCAAATGCCCAGACGCCCAGACGCCCAGACGCCCACGGCGCTCATCGTATTCGCGAAGCCGCCCGAGCCTGGCCGGGTCAAAACGCGCCTCAGCCCGGTCCTGTCGCCGGATGAAGCCGCCGCCCTCTATCGGGCCTTCCTGCAGGATGCGCTGGAGCAGTACACCGCCCTCGCGGCCGATGTGCGGCTGTACCTGAGTCCGTCCGAGAACGAAGGGCCCGAGATGGCGGTGCCGTCGTCGGTCGCCGTGTTTGAGCAGGTGGGCGCGACGCTCGGCGATCGCATGCGGCAGGCGTTCGCCAACACCCTCGCCGCCGGCTACCAGCGCGCCGTCATCATCGGCACAGACCATCCCACGCTGCCGTCGGCGTTTATCGAGCAGGCCTTCGCGGCGCTTGAGCCTCCGTCGTCGCTGGCGCTCGGTCCCAGCACGGACGGCGGATACTATCTGCTGGGCATGAACGCGTTTTATCCCCAACTCTTCGAGGACATGGAGTACAGCCACGGACAGGTCTTTTCCCAGACGCTGGCCCGTGCCGCGCAGACAGACGCCCGCCTTACCATCTTGCCTCCATGGTACGACGTAGACGAGCCTGACGACCTGCAGCGGCTGGTTGAGGATTTGAGCGAGCGGCCCGATCAAGCCCCGCGTACGCGTCAGGCCATCGAAACGCTGGGCCTGGGGGCCATCAGCCCGTCCTGAGTATTATTCCCCCGCGTCACCACGGCGATCAGGGGGCCGTGTAGTGCGCCGGGCAGTTGGAACCGATTCGCTCGTTTCGTATCTTCAAATACGCGTCACATACCATAAGTCTGGAGGGAACGGCACGCGATGGAGTCATCGTCTGAACCAAAAGGACTGCTCGACGTGGACCTGGGCGATTTTGAGACGCTGGAGCAGTTCATCATCGAGCAAGAGGATCGGTTTCCGCACTCGACGGGGGCTTTTACGCGGCTTTTGCGCGACATCAGCCTGGCAGCCAAGATCGTCAACCGCGATATGCGGCGCGCCGGCCTCATCGACATCTACGGAAATACCGGCGAGACGAATGTGCAGGGTGAGGTGCAGAAGAAGATGGACGCGCTGGCTCACCGCGAGTTCGTGCTGGCGCTGCGTCGGGGTGGGGAGTGTTGCCTGATCGGCTCGGAGGAGCACGCCGAGGCCATCCCGCTGAGCACCAGCAGCGAGGGCGACGGGGAGTACATCGTCTTACTGGATCCGCTTGACGGCTCCTCCAACATTGATGTGAACGTGTCGGTGGGCACGATCTTCAGTATCTATCGCTTGCCGGACGGGTACGACAAGGAGAAGCCGGAGCCCGATGCCGCCTTGCAGCCCGGGACGGAGCAAGTCGCCGCTGGCTACGTGGTGTACGGCTCCTCCACGATGCTCGTGTACACGACAGGGAACGGGGTGAATGGCTTCACGCTCGATCCGTCCATCGGTGAGTTCCTGCTGTCCCATCCGCAGATCCAGACGCCAGCGCGGGGGCGCCTCTTTTCTATCAATGGCGGCCACTACAACTCCTTCGCCAAAGGGCTCCGCAACTACCTGGACTGGCTCCGCGAGCACGACCCAGAGACGCAGCGCCCGGCCAAGACGCGCTATATTGGCTCGTTCGTGTCGGACTTCCACCGCAACTTACTGATGGGTGGCATCTACATGTATCCGTCCACGAAATCGAATCCGGAGGGCAAGCTGCGGCTGATGTACGAAGCGAACCCGATGGCCTTCATCGTGGAACAGGCCGGCGGCCGGGCCACGGACGGGCACCAGCGGATTATGGAAAAGGTGCCGCACAAACTCCACCAGCGCACGCCGCTGTTCATCGGCAGTCCGGACATGATACGCCGCGCCGAAGCGTTCCTGCAGGGCGATCCCGAGCGCGCCGCGTCGCTGTCGGAGTGATTTCAGAAGCCAATCGACAGCTCGGTGGAGACGCCGTGCCAGTCCGCCCCGATCCGGCCCGGGGAGCTGTCCTGCTCGCTTTGGTTGACGAACTCCAGCTTGAAGAGCGCCCGCTCCCAGAAGTGGATACCCAGTCCGGCTTGGACGCGGAACAGCCGGGCGGCGTCGGCGGCCCACACCGAGCGATTCGTGACGAGTACACCGCGTCCTGCGAGGTAAAGCCGCGGGGCGGCCCGAAGTCTTCCAGAAAGGTGGGCGTCGTCCAGGTGAGGTCGAAGTCGATCGCCGCGAAGTCCACCGCTGGTGCGAACTCGGCGCCAAAATCGTTCGGCTCGTGCCCGAGATCCACAAAAGCGTTGATGCGCTCATGCAGCTCGATGGCCAGCTCCAAGTTGAACCGCACGCGATCTGGAGTCTGTCGATAAGGGCAGGGGAATCCATACGGTCGTGCCGACGAGGCCCACGCCATACAGCACAGCGATGAGCAGCGTGCCGAACACGATGGCGGCGGCCGGCGGATCCCAGTGCGTGTCGCCGTGCGCATAGAAGATGCGCTGGAAAGCCTCCCCGAAGAGTGCGCAGACGAGCCCGAGCGCGCCCACCGAAGCCCACTTTACTGGTGGGGGAGCCACGGCTTGACGACGAAGCGGTCGGTCGCTGCCTTCGCGCCGTCCGGCACCGTGCCGGCATCGCTGGTGCGCTTCGCCTCTCCGGCGAAGGCAGCGAGGATGAGATACAGCCAGTTGATTCCAAGAAGGGCTTCCATCGCGTGGTCGGATTGGTAGGGGAATCGCGTTGATGCAAAGCCAACGGGGCCCGCAGGGCAGAAGGTACACCGTTTTGCCGCACGAGTGCTGGCATGAACGGCAGAAAAGCGGCCGCACGGCCTGACAGCGCTCTAAACGGACGGGACGTGTGTGCTGGCGAGGTAGCCCTCAGCGAGCGTCGTGAAAGCCTCGACCTGTTCCTGTTGCCAGGCCGCATCGGAACCCAGCTCCTGGGCCATCAGCTCAGCCACAGCCGGGGCGATGTCGATGCTGGCCTGGGCGTTGAGCAAGATGGAGCGAGAGCGTCGAGCGAGCACGTCTTCCACCGTGCGCGCCATCTCGTGGCGCGCGGCCCACACCACCTGCGCGGCACGCAGCGGCAGCCGCTCGTCGAGCGGTTCAGCGAGGTTGGGCCGGTCGCGCATCAGCCCCTGTAGCGCCGTAGCGTCGGAGCCGTAATGCGACAGATCGCCAAACTGGTCGGCGTGCTCGTGCCAGCCGTGAATGTGCAGGTGCTCGGTCACCGATTTGTGTGGATCCACGTCGGCCAGCACGGCGGCCTGGTCGATCGTGTCCTCAGCCATCTTCCGGTAGGTCGTCCACTTGCCGCCCGAAATGGTGACGAGCCCGTTTTTCGAGATGTGCAGCACGTGCTCGCGCGAGATCTCGGATGTGTCGCCCGCGGAGGGGTTTGTGGGATCGGTGACGAGCGGCCGGATGCCCGCGAATGCGCTCAGCACGTCGTCGTAGGTCGGATCCTTCACCAGGTAACGGCCGGCGTGCTCCACCAGGAATTCTAGTTCCTCCCGCGTGGGCGTCGGTTCGAGCTCCGGACCCTGAACTTCTTCGTCCGTCGTGCCCACAACGATCCGGTCGTTCCACGGGATGGCGAACAACACGCGCCCGTCGTCGGTCTTCGGAATCATGATGGCCGCGTCGCCGGGCAGGAACGAGCGATCAAGCACGATGTGTGTGCCCTGGCTCGGGCGGAGCGTGTCGTGCGCATCGGGGTCGTCCATCTTCCGGATGGAGTCGGTAAAGATCCCGGTGGCGTTGATGACGGCACCGGCTTCGAGCGTGTACGTTTGACCGGTTTCCTGATCGGTGGCCACGACGCCGTCCACGACGCCGTCGTCGCTTTTCGTGAGGTCGTCGACCTTGAAGTAGTTGAGCGCCGTGCCGCCCTGCTCGATGAACGTCTGCGCCATGTTGATGGCGAGGCGAGCGTCGTCGAACTGGCCGTCGTAGTAAATCACGCCGCCGCGTAGTCCATCGGGTTCGATGGTGGGCAGGTGCTTCAGCGTCTCCTCGCGGCTCAGATGCTTGGAGCGGCCGAAATTCTGGCGGCCGGCCAGCATGTCGTACACCTTCATGCCAATGCCGTAGAACGGCCCTTCCCACCAGTCGTAGTTGGGCACCACGAACGCGAGATTGCGCACTAGGTGCGGAGCATTGCGCTGGAGGAGGCCCCGTTCCTGCAGCGCCTCCAACACGAGGGAGACGTTCCCCTGTTGCAGGTAGCGCACGCCGCCGTGGACCAGTTTGGTCGAGCGGCTGGAGGTTGCCTTGGCGAAGTCCGACATCTCTAGGAGCAGCGTGTCGTATCCGCGCGAGGCCGCTTCGATGCCGCAACCGAGTCCGGTGGCGCCGCCGCCAATCACGATGAAGTCCCACGGCCCATCGTGGGCTTCGAGCGCTTGAATGCCGTCGTCTCGTTGCATAGAGGCAGTAAGGGAAAAAAGAAAAAAAACAGCGTCGAATGCGTGTTACGCAGAGACTTCCTCTGCTGACGGTTCGGTGGAGCCGTTGGTCGACTCGGGTTCTATCCACGCTTTGGAGCGCTCCAGTGCTTTGTGCCAGCCGGTTCGGAGTTCATCTACGTGTTCCGCGTCCATCGACGGCATGAACTTGCGGTCGATCATCCACTGGCTGCGGATGTCTTCTTGGTCGTCCCAGTAGCCGACGGCCAGCCCGGCCAAGTACGCCGCGCCCAGCGCCGTCGTCTCCAGCGTCTGAGGGCGGACTACCGGAATCCCCAGGATGTCCGATTGGAACTGGAGGAGCATCTCGTTGGCCGCGGCGCCGCCGTCAGCGCGTAGCTCCTTCGTCTCGATGTCGCTGTCGGCTTCCATCGCGTCGATGACATCAGCCACCTGATACGCAATGCCTTCGAGGGCGGCACGGGCGATGTGGGCCTTCGTGACCCCTCGGGTGAGGCCGGCGATGATGCCCCGGGCGTACTGGTCCCAGTGCGGCGCCCCGAGTCCCGAGAACGCCGGCACGATGTAGATCCCGCCGTTGTCGTCCACCGATTGGGCGAGCTTTTCGACCTCAGACGAGGAGCGAATAATTTTGAGCCCGTCGCGGAGCCACTGCACCACGGCCCCGGCGATGAAGATGGAGCCTTCGAGCGCGTAGTACGTCGTGCCGTCGATCTGGTAGGCAATCGTCGTCAGCAGGTTGTTCTCGGATTTGACGGCCTCGGTGCCCGTGTGCTGCACCATGAAGGCGCCCGTGCCGTACGTGTTTTTGCCCATGCCCGGCTCGGTGCACATCTGGCCGAAGAGGGCCGCCTGCTGGTCGCCCGCAATGCCAGCGATCGGGATGGCGGCCGGGAACGCATCGCTGTCGGTTTCGCCGTAGACCTCGCTGCAGGAGCGCACTTCGGGCAGCATCGAGCGGGGGATATCGAGGATGTCCAGCAGCTCATCGTCCCACCGGCCCTCGCGGATGTTGTAGATCAACGTGCGAGACGCATTGGTGGCGTCCGTGATGTGCCGCGCGCCGCGCGTGAGCTTCCACACGAGCCAGGAGTCGACGGTGCCGAAGGCCAGGTCGCCGCGCTGGGCTTTCTCCCGGGCGCCGTCGACGTGATCGAGAATCCACTTGATCTTGGTCCCCGAGAAGTACGCATCGATGATGAGACCCGTCTTCTCCTGGAAGAGATCCACGTAGCCCTGGTCCTTGAGCCGGTCGCATATGGCCGAGGTGCGGCGGTCCTGCCACACGATGGCGTTGTGGATGGGCTCGCCCGTGGTCCGGTCCCACACGATCGTCGTTTCACGCTGATTCGTGATGCCGATGGCGGCCACGTCGGAGGCAGCGATGCCCGCCCGGCTGAGGGCCTCGGCGGCCACGCTGATCTGAGACGACCAGATCTCGGTCGGATCGTGTTCGACCCAGCCCGGCTGGGGGAAGATCTGCTCGAACTCCTTCTGGGCGACCTCCCGAATCTGGCCTTCGTAGTCAAAGAGAATGGCACGCGAGCTGGTGGTGCCCTGATCGAGGGCGAGGACATACTTCATGGCAACGAGGGGTTCGTGAAGGGGCAGCGAGGGGACTGTATCACCGAGGGAATAAGCTCAACGGCGAAGCGCTTTCACGGGGGTGGAGATCATTGAGAAAGCAAGGCGAGACTCCCCTTTTTCTTCGTCCCATGATACCGAAAAGGAAATCTCAAGATCAAGATCTGTCCAGCAGAGGGGCGATGGCCGAAGAGCATCGCGGTGCGGCGCGTGGCCTGGCTTTTCATCCGTATTCTCTTGCATATTAACACGCCCGCCCGGCGGCGTCTTTTTGCGCGGAGCGCGCCATGCTCCGCGAGCGGCGCCGACAGCTGATTCTTTTACACCCACCGCTCGGTTGTTATGCACAGCGATCACGAAATTCCGCCCGTCTCGAATGCGGTCCAGCCCTTCATCACGCTGGAGCAATTCATCCTGGAGCAGCAGGACCAGTTCCCGCACCGGACGGGGGCGTTCTCGCGGTTGATCCGTGACCTGAGCGTGGCGGCCAAGATTATCAACCGCAACATTCGACGGGCGGGCTTGCTGGACATCGTGGGTGAGGTGGGCTCGGTCAACGTGCAGGGCGAGATGCAAAAAAAGCTCGACGTGATTGCCGAGCGCGAACTGGAGCGGGCCCTGCGGAAAGGGGGCGAGTGCTGCTTGATCGGCTCCGAAGAGCAGCCGGAAACGATCCCGATCAATCAGAACCGGGAGACGAAGGAGCGTTACGCGATCTTCTTCGACCCGCTCGACGGCTCCTCCAACACGGATGTCAATGCCTCCGTGGGCACGATCTTCAGCATTTATCGCCTGCCGGAGGATTACGCTCCGGCGCGGGTGCTGGACGTGGCGCTGCAGCCGGGGACGCAGCAGGTGGCCGCCGGTTACGTGGCATACGGATCGTCGACGATGTTTGTGTACACCACGGGCGACGGCGTGAACGGCTTCACGCTCGACCCGTCGATTGGTGAGTTTATGCTGTCGCATCCGAATCTGCGCATCCCGTCGGAGCCGCGCATGTACTCGATCAATGAGGCCGATTACGAGGATTTTGATCCCGAACTGCAGGCGTACCTCAAGTGGCTCAAACGCCAAGACCCTGAGACTAAAAAGCGGATCCGTGCGCGATACATCGGTGCGTTCGTGTCCGACTTCCACCGTAACCTGCTGACGGGCGGCATCTACATGTATCCGGCGACGGCTCCGAGCCCCGAGGGCAAGCTGCGGCTGATGTACGAAGCGAACCCGATGGCCTTCATCGTCGAGCAGGCCGGCGGTGCGGCCTCTACAGGCTCCCATCGGATTCTCGACATCGAACCGGCCGATCTGCATCAGCGTGTGCCGTTGTACATCGGGAGCCGGGCGCTCGTCGAGAAAGCGGAGGCCTTCCTGCGGGGGGAGGTGGGGGCCTGAGGTCGTCTATCTTCTTCCCTGGAACCGCACCGAATCAGCCAGCGGGGGGCGTCGTACAAGCTGCCGGTTGTTTTCTCTCTTCCCGACGGGCCTCTTGATTCATGAACCTTTCTTCCGATCCGACGCAGGTAGATCCGGTGAACCAGCCGGTCGATCAGATGACGCGCCCCGAGCCGCTCGACCTGGAATTTGAAGGCTGGTCGGTGGAAACCTTCGAGTTGCTGGATCGCCTTCGCGCGAACCCCCACATCGACCAGTACCAAAAGGAGAAGCCCGGGGTGTATGAGTACGTCAAAGACCCGTTCAAGCGGTATCGCAACGATCTCGTGGTCAACTGGGTGCTGCCGAACCGGCTCGGCTTCGAGACGGAAAAGAATGTGTTTGCGCGGCTGCTCAAGAATGACTTCGGCGCCGGCGGCTGCAAAGACAACTTGTGGATGTCGTTTTACCGGCCGGGTCGAAAGCGCTTGAACGACGTGCAGATCTCGCACAACGTTTCGCCAGACGGGTTCGACGTGGGGATCTTCGTGGGCGGGTACGCCAAGGACCTACTGGAGCAGGTGCAGGACCGCATCGAGCAAGCCCCGGAGCGGTACCTGGCGCTGGTAAATCCGTTATTGCAAGAAAAGAAATGGCGGTTTTTCTTTCGCACCCGCTCGGGAAAACACAAGCAGCGCCATACGTTCGAAGCGCCTCTCGACGCCGTGCCGGACGACGTTCAGCGCGCCAACGACATCTTCGTGCGCCGCCACTTTTCCCGCGACCGGGTTCTGGCCTGGGGACCGCGGCTCGTGGAGCACGCCCTGGACGCGGTCCTTTCGATCTGGCCCATCTACCGGTTCTATCTGTCCGGCGCTCGGTGACGGCGTGTATCCGAAGGTGTGCCCCAGCGACCCCGACCGTTCGCATGTTTGATTCGCAACCCACCATTCACACTACGCCATGTCCTCGCTTCTCCGCCGCACCGTCGATGGATCCATTGCGACGCTCACGCTGAACCGGCCCGACAAGCGGAATGCCTTGAACGGCGCGCTCGTCACGGCGCTGAAGGATGCGCTTGCCGAACTCGCGGAGACCTCATCCGTCCGGGTGGTGGTACTCACGGGCGCGGGTGAGGTCTTTTCGGCGGGGGCCGACTTGGCCGCGCTCCAGGCGTTGCAGGACGCTTCCCCGCTGGAGAATCGCTCCGACTCCGCGCATCTCGCCGAGCTGTTTGCGCAGATCTACCGGCACCCGAAGCCCATCGTCGCCAAGGTCAACGGGCACGCCATCGCCGGCGGGTGCGGGCTCGCGGCGGTCTGCGACATGGCCGTGGCCGCCGACGCTGCCAAACTTGGCTTCACCGAAGTGCGGATCGGATTTGTGCCGGCCATCGTGAGCGTCTTCGTCATGCGCAAGCTTGGCGAGGCGACGGCCCGCGACCTGATGCTGCGCGGGCGGCTCATCGATGCATCCACCGCGGTCAAGGTGGGGCTCATCACTCGCTCGGTGGCGCCCGATGCACTGGATGCGGCCGTGGATGAGCTGGCGCGCGAGCTAGCCACCGAAACGAGTGCGTCGGCGGTGGCCCTCACGAAAACGCTGCTGGCTGACGTGCAGGGCATGGGATGGCAGGAGGCCCTCGACCATGCCGTACAGGTGAACGCCTTCGCGCGGGGGACGGAGGACTGCCAGGCCGGCATCACTGCCTTCCTCAACGACGAGGATCCGCCGTGGAAAGCCGAGGCGGATGGGGAGTAACAGAATCCGAATTGTTTGAACCGACCTCATGGATGCCTCGTGCATCATTCCGACGGGGCACCAGTACGAGTAATGCATTGATCGAAGAGCACGTAATCGCAACCAAAAGTTATGGGCAAAAACGTCGCAGAAAAACTCATCGAAAGCCATCTCGTGGACGGCGAGATGCAGCCGGGCAATGAGATCAGTCTGACCATGGATCAGACGTTGACGCAGGATGCCACTGGGACCATGGTGATGCTTGAGTTCGAAGCTATGGGGATCCCGCGCGTCCAAACCGAAGTGTCCGCGCAGTACGTGGATCACAATCTGATCCAGTCGGACTTTAAGAATCCGGACGACCACCTCTTCCTGCGCAGCGCGTGCAAGAAGTTTGGCGTGTGGTACAGCCGGCCGGGCAACGGTGTGAGCCACCCGGTCCACCAGGAGCGGTTCGGTAAACCGGGCAAGACACTGATCGGCTCGGACAGCCATACGCCATCGGCCGGCGCCATCGGCATGTTGGCGATTGGAGCCGGCGGGCTCGACGTCGCCATGGCGATGGCCGGCAAGCCGTACACCATCCGCATGCCCGAGGTCTGGGGCGTGAAACTCACCGGTGAGTTGCCGGATTGGGTCAGTGCCAAGGACGTGATCCTGGAGATGCTCCGCCGCCACGACGTCGACGGCGGCGTAAACCGCATCATCGAATACTACGGTCC
>CAYFRX010000058.1:0-13842 GCA_964345515.1 uncultured Rhodothermales bacterium | reverse complement strand
TTTCCTCCGTCCCCATTTAAGGCCTTCGATGAAAGCACAAACCTACTCGTTTCGGCTTACCGGCGAGAAGCGCGCCCGTCTTTCCGACATGCGATGCTACGGGGCGGCGCCGGAAAAGCGCTCGCCCTCCAGCGGCGTTAACTCGTCGAGCGCGTGCCACGACCCGTCGAAACGCGACCCGTTGGCGAGTCGCGCATGGGTGTCCCGGTGCAGGTGCAGGCAGAAGTACCAGCCGTAGCTTTCGATGCGCGCCATCAGCTCAGTCGCATGAATCTCCCTGTCACCGACTACGACGACGTTGGCGCTCTCGGGCACAAGCGGCCGGATCTGGACGATGGGCGGCCACACGCGACAGATGCACGTGCTAAGCCAAGTGTGGCCCAACGGCGAGCCGGGCCACGTTGCGCCTGCAGGTCACGCGCAGCCTCGGAAGAAATTGGGAAATCGTTTCGGACATGGTGGTTTGAAGGTGAAGGCCGTTGGCCCGTGAGCAGGCTCCGGTCGGTTATGAACTCAATGATCATAATCCTATGGAGCCGACCCGCGATCGTGCGGCCTTCTTTCTCATCGGCAAAAGTGTACGGTAGCTAGCCACGACACAAAGCCACAACGCAAAAAGGACCGCCCCACAGAGGGACGGCCCTTTCCGTGTAGGTGGCGTGATGGGCGTTAGAGATTGAAGCTCAGGCTCACTGTGCCCGTGAAGGCGCTGGTCGAAACCTCCTCGAAGCCCTGAAGGTCACCAAGCTCCACCAGGCCGAAGTTGTAGCGGCCGTCGAGAGCTACCTCGCTGAGGGGGCCCTTGTTGACGGCAAAAGCGATCTCGCCGCCTACCACGCCACTGAAGTCTACGTCGCCAAAGGCGTTTTCTGCGTCGTTTCCGTTGACCTCACTGTCTGTCAGGAAACCAAGAGCCGGCCCCGCGTACAGGCGCGGGGTGATTGGCGAAAGCGGCGCGCTCAGCTTGAAGAGCACGGGAATCTCAATCACGTCCTGCCGGACGCGCACGTCCTCCAGGGTGCCGGCCTCGTTAAAGTGGTTCTTCGCTCCCCGCACGGAGTAGAGCACCTCCGGCTGGATCGAGAAGGCCTCGTTGAACCGGTACGTCAGAAAGACTCCGCCGGTAAAGCCCGGGCGGAAGTCATTGGAGGCGACGTCGTTGCCGTAGAAGGTGGCTTGTGTCAAGCCACCCCGCACGCCAATGTCGACCGGCGACTGGGCCTGGCTGGCAGTCGGCAGGGCGAGGCCAACCACAAGCATGAGGGTTGCAAAGGCCGTCGTGATTTTCGTTATTACGTTCAGCATGATCTTCAAGGGAAGTTAGTGATGTAGATTGTGCCGCGCAGGGACCTGCGGCGGATAGGGTGGTGCCGTCGGCCGCAGTGTTCCCTGCGCTTTTTATTGGTGTCCTGTAGCAGACAACGTTACAGGTGTCGCTACAGCTCGGAGCGAGTGTCCATTTCAAAAAAAACCACTCGTAGTGGCGGGCGTTTTGGCGATGCCGAGGATTCAATCCATTTGCATGGGTGCACACCTGACCGCCTCGCGCATCCAGCGTTCGGTCCGGTAGCAGCATGTAGCAGCACAAGGCCACCGTTGGCGATGTGCGAGGCTACAGCCCCCTATGCGCGCTGGCCATCCGACACGGCTTCCCAGCGAGCGCGCTGCCGCAGAGCAGCATCCATAAACAGCGGCATCCATGCTTATCTGACGCATGCGTACGACGCGCCGTGATCTATTCCTCTGCGCGCAGCACCTTTCGTTCTGGATCCACCGCGATGGGAGCTCCTTCCTGGACGACAATTGATGCCTGTCCCCCATCCATTGCAACCTGACGTGTCATATCGCCCACCTGCACCTCGATGGGCATGGGAAAGGGGCGCCCCCCCGGCATCTCCCACCGAAGCGTTAGCTTAGTCTTCTCCTGCTCAATGATAAGACGTGGCAACGTGGCCTGATACAGATATGCGTCGAAAAACCAGTCGAGCTCTCGCCCGGCCGCGTCCTCGGCCAGCCGGATGATGTCGTCGGTGGTGACGTAAATCGGCGCATCGGCCTCGGCGCCGGCCGCACGGCGAAGGAACGCGAAGAAGGCGTCGTCGCCGATCAGCGAGCGCAGCGTGTGCAGCACCATCGCGCCCTTGAAGTAGATGTCGCGCCCATACATTTGCTGGACAGACGCAGGGTTGCGGCGCGCGATGGGTCGGCGGTTGGCGATCTGGCGACGGAAGTAATCGGTGACAGCGGCGTACGCGCTATCGCCCTGTTGCGCCTCAGCGTAGAGCGCTTCGAGGTAGGTAGCAAAGCCCTCGTGGATCCAAAAATCCTTCCAGTCGCGCACGGTCACGTGGTTGCCAAACCACTCGTGCGCCAGCTCGTGGAAGTGGAGCGCGTCGAACCCGGCGTCGTAGCCGAGCGCATCCGTGTTGCCCAGCGGCGCCCCGTGTGCGATGATCGTCTGATGCTCCATCCCCAGAAACGGCGTCCGCGCGATGCCGTACTTGTCCGCCGCAAACGGGTACGGGCGGAGCGTCTCCTCCAGAAAGCGCACGTGATCGAGCAGGTCGGGCAGCACCCGGCGGGCCGGCGCCTTCTCGTGAGGCAGCACGTAAAACGACACCGGCACCGCGGCGCCAGAGGTGCTGGCGTACGTCGTGTCGAGGGTTGCGTACGGCGCGATGTTGAGCGCGACGCCATACGGGTTGATGGGCGTGGAGGCAAACCAGCGGTACGTGCGCTGCCCGTGGGCCGCCTGGGCCGTGCCGCGGAGCCGCCCATTAGCCGCAACGACGAGCGAATCGGGCACGGTGACGTGGATCGCCATCGAGTCGGGCTCGTCGGACGGGTGGTCTTTCACCGGCCACCACACGTCGGCGCCGATGGTCTGACACGAGGTCGCAATCCACGGCGCGCCGCTGGGCGTCTCGCTCCAGGTGAAGCCACCATCCCACGGCGGGTTGGGCGCCTCGCGCGGCGTACCGCCGTATGTCACGGTGAGGCGCACGGTCTCGCCCGCCGCGTAGGTGCGCGGTAGGGCCATCCAGAGCTGATTGCCGCCGGCGCGGCGATCGACCTCCAGGGATTGGCGCCTCCCGGCTTCCAACAGCGCCGCGCTGCGGACGCGCAGCTGCCGATCCAGGTTGAGCACAAACTGCTCCAGAGGGGCCATGACGGCGGCGTGCACCGTCAGCGCTCCATCGATACGCTGCGCCTCCGGCTGCACACGCAGGTTCAAGTCGTAGAACGTGACGTCGTAGGCGGCCTGCTCGGGGAGGAGCGGCCCCCCCGAGTCGCGCGGCTGCTGCGCCGGCGCGGATCCGCACCCGACGAGTAACAGCAGCACCGCGATGGCTGTGGTAAAGCGCATAAAAATACCTGCGAGTAAGGAGGAGAACGGTGGACGGCAGACGGTTTCCCACCGCGGCAGTCTGCCGTCTACGGTCCACCATCTTCGAAGCCCGTCGACCGGCAGAAGCGTACGTGGAGCTGCTTCCAGCGAAGAAGCGCAATCGCGCGGGTTACCGCACGACCGCGCCGGGCTCGGCGTCGGCACCGATGGGAATCAGCGTGCCGTCGCGCTCCTCGGCCATCAGGACCATGCCCTGGCTCTCCAGCCCGAACATCTCTTTGGGCGCCAGGTTGGCGACGAGCACCACCGTCCGTCCCTCGATTTCGTCGGGCGTCATCTGCTCGGCGATGCCGGCCAGCACCTGGCGCTCCTCGTAGCCGAGGTCGACCTCCAGCCGGAGGAGCTTGTCGGCGTCAGGCACGGGCTCGGCGGTGGTGACGACCCCCGTGCGTAGGTCGAGCTTCATGAAGTCGTCGAACGCGATCTGGTCTTTCGGCGTGGCGTACGGCGTATCGTCGGTTGCGGTGTCGCTCATGGGTTGTGGGGTGTCAGCAGATTTGAGTTTAGCGAGTTGTGCGTCGATGGCCTCATCTTCGACCTTCTCGAAGAGGATCTCGGGTTCGCCGAGGGCGTGGCCGGTCTCCAACAGCGGCGTGCCTGCATCGCCCCAGCCGAGGCCCTCGCAGGGCCCATCGGGCGTGCTGGCACGGACACCGTCGAGCTGCAGCATGGCCCGCAGCTGGGCAGCCGCGTTCGGCAGGACCGGCTCCATCAGAATGGCGAGCGCGGCACAGAGCTGGAGCGAAACGTGGATCGTGTTCGCACAGGCCTGCGGGTCGTCGGTGCGCGTGTGCCACGGCTCGGTGTCGTTGAAGTACTTGTTGCCGAGGCGCGCGAGCTGCATCGTCTCGAAGACGGCCTCGCGCATGCGGTAGTTTTCGTATGCGCGGCCGATCGTCGCCGGAACCTCGCGGAGCTGCTCCAGCACGTCGGTGTCGACGGGGCGCGGCTCGGCGAGCGGCGGCACGCGCCCATCGAAATAGCGCGTGGCGAAGGTCATCGTCCGGTTCACAAAATTGCCGAGCACGTCGGCCAGCTCGCTGTTGACGCGGTGCTGGAAGGTCTCCCAGCTGAAGTCCGCGTCCTTCGTTTCGGGGAGCATCGTCGCGAGGGCGTAGCGGAGCAGGTCGGCCCCGTTGCGCTCTTCGGGAAAGTCGTCGAGGTACTCGTGGAGCCACACGGCCCAGCCGCGGCTCGTCGAGAGCTTGCGGCCTTCGATGTTGAGAAACTCGTTCGCGGGGACGTTCTCGGGCACCACGTAGTTGCCGTGGGCCATGAGCATGGCCGGAAACATGATGCAGTGAAAGACGATGTTGTCCTTCCCGATAAAGTGGATGAGCTGTGTGTCGTCATCCTGCCAGTACGTCTGCCACCGGTCCGGGTCGTCGTGCTCCAGCGCCCACTCCTTCGTGGCGGAGATGTAGCCGATGGGCGCATCGAACCAGACGTAGATGACCTTGCCCTCGGCGTCGATGCCGTGCCGCTCGGCCACGTCGGGCGGGACGGGCACGCCCCAGGGCACGTCGCGGGTGATGGCGCGGGCCTTCAGTCCCTCGTCGAACCAGCTCTTGATCTGGCCGAGGACATTGTTCTTCCACTCGGGATGCGTGTCGACCCAGTCCTCCAGCCGCTCCTGCCAGTCACCGAGCGGCAGGTACCAGTGCGTCGTCGCGCGGAGCTCGGGGGTGGCGTCGGTGAGCGTGCTGCGCGGGTCGATGAGCTCGGTCGGACTGAGCGCGGAGCCGCACTTCTCGCACTGATCGCCGTAGGCTTCCTCGAAGCCGCAGACCGGGCACGTGCCCATCACGAAGCGGTCGGCGAGGAAGATCTCGGCCTCGGGGTCGTAAAGCTGCTCCTCGGTGCGCACCGTGAGGTCGCCCTGCGCGTCGAGTGTGCGGAAGAAATCCTGACTCGTCTGGGCGTGCACGTCCGAGGTCGTGCGCCCGTAGTAGTCGAAGCTCATCCCGAATCGCGCGAAGGTCTCCTCGATCTGCGGATGGTACTGGTCGACGATCTCGCGCGGGGAGATGTCTTCCTTCAGCGCGCGCATCACGATGGCGACGCCCATCTCGTCGGAGCCGCAGATGTAGATGCAGTCGCGCCCCTTGAGGCGCTGGTACCGGGCGTAGAGGTCCGCCGGCAGGTACGCGCCCGCAATCTGACCGATGTGAACCGGCCCGTTCGCGTACGGCAGCGCGGAGGTGACAAGAATGCGCTCGGGATCGGAATCAGGCATAAATGTGGGAATGCGCTCCGGATTGGGGTTGAAGGTTGTGGGTTTCGAGCTCTGGGTTTTGGGTTGGACGTTGAAACGTCAGACGTTCAACGCCATGCGCGCGACGCGCGACTCACCATCCGTGGTCAGTTGAAGCTCACGCCGTCGAGGAGGTCGCCCTGCTTTTTGCGGAGGGCGTCCTCGGCGAACCATGCGTCCTTGACGTCTTTCATCGTGTCTGGCAGGTTCTCGTGCGGCTTCTGATAACCCTCGATGTCTTTGAGCCAGACGAGCGTCTTGGTGCGCATGGAGCCGTCTTTCGCTTCGAACTCGACGTTTTCCTCGCGGCCCGCGCACGTTCCCTCCGCCTTGCCGTACACGCCGCCGTGTTGCGGGTGCCGAAGCAGGATGCGAACGCGCTCGCCAAAGTCGAACCGGCTGGTTTCAAAATCCGCCTCGCTATACGTGCCCATGATGCAACAGGAAAAACGGTGATGGGATACTCGAACAAACGCCGTCGTAAACGATACGCAGAAGAGTATAGGTACCAACGTGCCGAGTTGCATGTTCGACGGCACGAACCGTGCATGAAAACACCCGCTGTCATGCAGCCCTTTCTGTCGGAATCGGTCGACACGCACCGCTGGACGCGGCGCCAGTACGAGCAGATGGTCGACGCCGGCGTGCTCACGACGGACGACCGCGTCGAACTCCTCGACGGCTACATCGTGCCCATGAGCCCCCAAAACAGCCGCCACGCCACGACCGCCACACAAATTGTTCACGTCCTTATGCGCTTGTGTCCCTCGACCCATCATGTGCGCAGCCAGGTCCCCCTTGCGCTCGGTGAGCACTCCGAGCCCGAACCGGACGTGATGGTTGTTGGAGGCCCTCCGGATGCCTACACCGATACCCACCCCACTGAGGCCCTCCTCGTGGTCGAAGTCGCGGATTCCTCGCTGGCCAAGGATCGCGAGCAGAAGCGCCTGCTGTACGCCCGACGCGGCATCCCCGAGTACTGGATTGTGAACCTGATCGATCAGCACCTCGAAGTGTACCGTGACCCGGCCTCCGGCGATTATAAATCGAAGACGACTCTGGAGCGGAGCGACGCCATCACGCCGCGCTTCACGGACGCCGATCTTTCCGTTGCGGACCTTATCCCTGCTTGACCCCCCTCCATGCCTGCCCTTGACTTTCCCCCGCGCTCGGCCACCATCGATCGCACGACCGCCGAGACCGCCATCCGCGTCGAACTCGCCCTGGACGAACCCGGCGCGTACGACAACGACACCGGCATCGGCTTCTTCGACCACATGCTCGACCTGTTCGCCAAGCACGGCGGCTTTGACCTCACGGTGCGCTGCGACGGCGACCTGACGGTGGACGATCACCACACCGTCGAGGACGTCGGGATCGCGCTGGGGCAAGCCCTCCGCGACGCACTCGGCGACAAGGCCCACATCGCCCGCTACGGTCACGCCTACGTGCCCATGGACGAGACGCTCGCCCGCGCAGTGGTCGACCTCTCCGGCCGCTTCTATGCCCACTTCGACGCCGCCTTCGGCCGGCCGACCGTCGGCGGGCTCGCTACCGAGATGGTCGAGCACTTCTGGTATTCGGTGGCCGAGCACGCTCGGTGCAACCTGCACCTGACCGTGCTCCACGGGCGCAACACGCACCACAAGGTCGAGGCGCTCTTCAAAGCCGCGGCCCGCGCCCTGCGGATGGCGGTCCGTCGCACCCCTACCCAGGCCCGGATGCCATCGACGAAAGGAACCCTTTCGGGGGAGAGAGGGAGTTAGGGAAACGGTGAAAGGAAGATTAACACCGATTTCCCCTCGCTAGCTTTTCACGCTACCTCTCTCATTCTCTAATTCTCTTATCTCTCCCACTCACCCTTTCCAAACCATGCTCGACAACCACACAGTCGCCACCATCGGTGCCGGCAACATTGGACGCGCGCTCCTCGGCGGTATGATTCACGGCGACCTGCTCGCCCCAGATCAGCTCATCGCCACACGGCGCACGCAACCGGCGCTCGATGCGCTGGGGGATGAGTTTCCTGGCCTGCACACGACGACCGACAACGCCGAAGCAGCCAGTGAGGCCTCCATCCTGGTGCTCACGATCAAACCGCAGAGCCGCGCAGAGGTGATCACCGAGATCCGCGACCAGGTGAGCGACGACGTGCTCGTCATCTCCGTGCTGGCCGGCGTGACGACCGAGACGCTCCAGTACAACTTCGGCCACGAGCTGCCTGTCGTCCGCGCCATGCCCAACACGCCCGCGCTGGTCGATGAAGGCGCCACGGCGCTCGCTGGCGGCACGTTTGCCGAAGAGCAGCACCTAACGATGGCCCAACAGATCTTTTCCGCCGTGGGCCAGGCCGAGATCGTGCCTGAATACCTGATGGACGCCGTCACCGGCCTCTCCGGTAGTGGGCCCGCGTATGTGTACATGTTCATTGAGGCGCTCACCGATGCCGGCGTGAAGCAAGGGCTCCCGCGCGAAGCCGCTGCCCGCCTTGCCACGCAGACGGTGTACGGCGCGGCCAAGCTCGTGCGCGACACGGGCAAGCACCCGGCCATCCTGCGCGATGAGGTGACGACGCCCGGCGGCACGGCCATCGCCGCCGTCTCCGAGCTGGAGTCGCACGGCCTACGCACCATGATGATCAACGCCGTCGCCACCGCCACCGAACGCTCGAAAGAACTGAATCAGGAATAAGGCGAGTGGTCAAGAGCGAGTAGCGAGTGGTGTGGCCCTTCTCGCCTCCTGCTCCACCCCAATCGCGTTTTGTTTCCCCACTCACCATTCAGAACTCACCACTTGCTATGGTCACCATCATCGACTACGGCATCGGCAACCTGCGCTCCATCGAGAAGGCGTTCCAGCACGTGGGCGCGGAGGTGGTGCGCACGGACGACCCGGAGGCCATCGCTGCCGCTGAGCGGCTCGTGCTGCCCGGCGTGGGGGCGTTCGGCGCGTGCATCGACGAGATCCGCGACCGCGACCTCGAACAACCGATCCTCGACGCGATCGGCGCCGGCGTGCCATTCCTGGGCGTGTGCGTGGGGATGCAGCTCCTCTTCGAAGTCGGCGAGGAGCACGGCGAGCAGCAGGGCCTCGGCGTGCTACCCGGGCGCGTCGTCCACTTCAACGCCGAGGCCGCCGTCACCGAAAACGCCTGCGTGGTCGACGACGGGTCGGCCGGCGTCGTCACCTCGCCGGCACCCGACACGGCGCTCAAGGTGCCGCACATGGGCTGGAACACGCTGGAGCCGACGCGCTCCTCGCCGCTTCTCGATGGCCTCGACGCGGGCGACTACGTGTACTTCGTCCACTCGTACCACGCCGCGCCGTCCCACGCCGACGACGTGCTCGCCACCACGACGTACGGCCATGCCTTCCCCGCCATCGTGCAGCGCGGTAACGTGTTCGGCGTACAGTTCCACCCCGAAAAGTCGCAAGACGTGGGGCTGCAGCTTTTGCGAAATGTCGCCATGCTGGAGTGAAGACAATCCAACCGAGCAAGGAGCTGCGATCGCACCAGACACGCTATTCCTCGTTCTCTCCTGACAGCCTGAGCCGCTCAGGAGCGACGGCATCGGCCTCCATTCGATAGGGCAACGGCCAAACCGCCTCGCCCGTCCGGTTTGTGAAGTACAGCCGGGAGATCGAGAACGAGGCCACGGCGAACGTCAGAGAATCCATATCCCCGCCCGATCTGTGCCAAAGCGAGGACCGAAACAAGGGCTGGAGCGGTGAGGTTTTACAGCCCTAGCGGAGGCAACAGAGTCCCGCTCCCTGAATACCCACCCACTCTCCCCCACCTTCTGAGTCCAAACCATGGCCCTCGTCATTCCCGCTATCGACCTGCGCGGCGGGCGCTGTGTGCGCCTGCATCAAGGGGAATACGACCAGGAGACGGTCTATTTCGACGACCCCGTCAAGATGGCCAAGCTGTGGCGCGTCCAGAACGCGTGCATGCTGCACGTGGTGGACCTCGACGCGGCCCGCGGCGACGCCGACAACAACCGCGACGTCATCGCCGAGATGTGCGACGCGCTCGACATTCCGATTCAACTCGGCGGCGGTATTCGATCCATAGACCAGATCGAAGCCGCCTTTGCTATGGGCGTCTACCGCGTGATCATCGGGACGGCGGCTGTGCGCAACCCCAACCTCGTGTCGGAAGCGATCGAGGAATATGGCTGCAGCCGCATCACGGTGGGCATCGACGCGCGGGATGGCGAGGCGCGCGTGCAGGGCTGGACCGAAGGCTCCGGCGTGGACGCGGCCGACCTGGCCCAGGAGATGGAAGCCCGCGGCGTGCGGCGCATCGTCTATACCGACATCAGCCGCGACGGCACGATGAAGGGGCCAAACGTCGACGCGTATCGCACGCTTGGCCGGCAACTCGACCAATGCAAGATCACGGCATCCGGCGGCGTTGGCGATCACGACGACCTGCTCGACATTGAATCGCTCGCCTCGTACGGCGTCGACTCCGTGATCATCGGCAAGGCCCTCTACGAAAACGCCTTCCCCTGCCAGCAATTCTGGGGCTGGCACGACAAAGACGCCATCGACCTCGACACGTTCTCCACCGCTCCCCTCCGCACCGACGCCGTCGCCGACAACTGCTAAATCGCGATCTTGCTTCGCAAATCGCGGTATGGATGTTTGAACGGTGGGAGGTATGAACATCCACCCGTTCACACGTCCACCCGTTCACACATTCACTCCTCCCACCCTCAAAGATGCCTCTCGCCAAACGCATCATCCCCTGCCTCGACGTGGACGACGGGCGCGTCGTCAAGGGCGTCAACTTCGTCGACATCCGCGACGCGGGCGATCCTGTGAAGCAGGCCCGCTTCTACGACGAGGCCGGCGCCGACGAGCTCGTCTTCCTCGACATCACGGCCACGCACGAAGGGCGCGACATCATGCACGACGTGGTGCGCCGCACGGCCGATCAGGTGTTCATCCCCCTTACCGTGGGCGGCGGGCTGCGCTCCGTGGACGACATGCGCGCGATGCTGCACGCCGGCGCGGACAAGGTGGCGGTCAACTCGGCGGCCGTGAAAAATCCGGACGTGATCACCGAGGGCGCTGAGGCGTTTGGCGCGCAGTGCATCGTCGTCGCCATCGACGCAAAGCGGGTGGACGACGGCTGGGAGGTGTTTGTCCACGGCGGCCGCAAGCCGACCGGCCTCGACGCCGTCGAATGGGCCCAGAAAGCCGAGGCGCGCGGCGCAGGCGAACTCCTGGTGACCTCGATGGACCGCGACGGCACGAAGGACGGCTACGACCTCGATCTGCTGCGGGCCATCAGCCGCCGCGTGCGCATCCCCGTGATTGCCTCCGGCGGTGCGGGGAATCTCGAGCACCTCCGCGACGCGCTCGTCGATGGCGAGGCGGATGCTGTGCTCGCCGCCTCCATCTTCCACTTCCGCGAGTACGCGGTGGACGAAGCGAAACGTTTCCTGCACGAGGCCGAGCTCCCGGTCCGTCTTCCCGCCGACAAACCAGCCGCTTCGAACGCGTAACGGGACGTTTGCGATGCAACCCTCCACGCTGCTCCGTACCGGCGCCGCCGTCTTCGTGCTCCTCGGGAGCGCGATCACGGTGTGGCTCGTCGACAAAGCCCTCCGCTACCCAGAGATCCAAGCGCGGCAATTCGACAACACAGCGCCGCTCTGGACGCCCACGATCCTGTTTGTCGTGGCGTGCACGGCCGCCGGCGCGTACGTGCTCATCCGCGCGGCGCGGCGCGTGGAGGAGGGCGACGACCTCTTCCGCCAGCGCCATCGCCGCCATCCATCAACCGAGGACCCGCCAGCCGACGAGCGCTGAACCGACCATGGTTTGCCACATACCGGTTCTGCGAAATCGTCGCGCATAGCACGAAGTCATCCCCAACTCGACCGCTATCGCTTACACATATTCTGTTTTGAGCCCAAGAAGAATATTCGGTCGGCCTGGGGCGCCTCGCCTATTTGACGTCATGCGGACGGTCTCTCCGGCCTCGAAGCGTCAGGCGCCCGGACGACGACCGGCGCGTAGCGGCCACAATCCATCCTGCTTGAGCGAGCCTGCGCGGGGAACGTAGTAATCGAGTGCTCTCGGAGTGCGAGCGAGTTTGATGGATTGTAGCGCAGCAGAGGGCGGCGTCAGCCCGAGGCTTCGCTGCCGTGATTTTCTTGGTTCGTTCTTTTATCCAGAAAAGAATGAACGCCACGGCCCGGCGGTTGGCTTCCCTCGAACGCACAGTGGCGAACACGCCCCAGCGTCACAACTCCCCGCGCATGGTGATCCGGGACACGAGGCCGTACGTCTCTGCCTCGCGGGCGTCGAGCCAACACCCCTCGTGCAAATCCTCCTCGATGCGCGAGGCGGGCAGATCGGCCGCCTCCGCGATGATGTCGCGGGCCTTGGCGGACTGCTGGGTGGTCTCATCGGCCGCGCTGGCGATATGATCGGCCGAGCCGCGGGACCTCGCGCGAAACGCGTGCAAGTGAAAGCGCGCCATCGGCAGGCACGTGCGATCGTCGAGCGGGGCAGCGCAGAACGCGACAATGCCCGCACCAGCCACACGTCCGGTCGCGATCATGTGCACCCGGGGCGAGATCGTCGACACCACGTCGTAGATGGAGAAGGCCGGATCGAGCGCATCGCCGTGCATCGCGAAGAGAACCCGCACGTCCTCGTCGGAGGCCGCGGCGAGCGCGAGCAACTCCTGGGCGACACGGCCCGCTCCGATCTCATCAAGCGGGCCGTTGGCTATAATCGCCCGCGCACCATGGCGTCGACCCGCCATTTCATCGCCAAAGCCGTGCGGGGGAACACTGAACGTCATGTGGAGCGGGGATCGGATGATACGTGAGAGGTGGGATCCGGGCGATCAATCAGAAGCCGCTTCTTCCTGTTCCAGGAGGCGCGTGATGAGCGTGCGAGCGGCCGCATAGATGCCAAGGGCCTCGCTCGCTCGCGGCCCGGCGACGTTCAGCACGTCGATGTCGTTTCGCTGGATCCATGCGCGAATGGGACCGACGTCGCTGGCGCGCACGTCGTATTGCAATAACGGCTTACTGCGGCGCTGGCCTTCCTCGACCGTCAGCGCCGTGCCCCCCTCCGGCTCGCCCTCCACCAGAATGAGCGTCCCGTCGCTGTCGCGCACGTTCCAGGCGGTCCGTTGCGCGTAGTCGGCCGAGGGCGTTTCCTGTAACGGATACCTCGCGTCAATTTGTCCGTCTTCGGCGCGGCGCCCCTGCGGGCACCATCCGCCGATCGGGATACCCTGTTCACGGGCTGCGTCCAAGGCCGCGCGGTCGACGCCCGTCTGCCCCCCCGATACAATTTTCTCAATGCTCATTCGTTTCTAACCTGCTGTTCGAACAGAGCCTCTCGATTTGAGTACGCGACACCGGCTCGCCAGATTCTGACCGGTCCTCCATCCTGCGGGTCTCCCCATCATGCCCCGACTCTTTACCGCGCTCGACTTGCCCGACTCTGCGCTCAACACCCTGCGCGCGTTTCGTGACGACGAAGACCTTCCCGTGCAGGCGCGCTGGACGCCCATGGAGAATCATCACATCACGCTCCGTTTTATTGGCGATGTTGATGAGGCCCGGGTCGACGCCATCGAAGCGGCTCTGTCGGAGGTGCGCGCACACTCGTTTACGATGGATCCACTGGGCCTGGGCGTCCTCCCCTCCCGCCGCAATCCGCGTGTGCTGATCGTCCGCATCGAGCCCTCCGAGCGGCTTCGCAGTTTGTATCGCTCGTTGCAAGACGTCCTTGCCGCCCTCGACATCGAGCACGAGGAGCGTACGTACCGCCCCCACGTCACACTGGCTCGGCTGAAAAACGCCAAGCCGGAGCGGCTGTACGCGGCGCTCCGCAAGATGGACGGGCCGCAGCTTGATTCGTTTTTGGTGGATCGTTATTACCTGTACGAAAGTACGCTTACGCCGGATGGGGCTGTACACACGATCCGAGCCACCTATCCGCTCGACGCCTGATTGACTCACTCGTTTCCCGTTGCGTCTCTCCCGATTCCACATTTGGCTCGGCGCTGCCCTCGTAGCGCTGATCACTACACTCGGCCTTTCGCCCGTGACGTCGGTTGCGCAATCCCCCTCCGACGCCGTGGAGGTCCCCCCGCTCACGGGCCGCGTGGTCGACCAGGCCGACCTGCTCGCCCCCGCGA
>CAYFRX010000057.1:9808-13859 GCA_964345515.1 uncultured Rhodothermales bacterium | reverse complement strand
GCGATGTCGCTTAGCGTGACGCGATCGGAGCGTGCCATGTGGCAGCGGCGGTCATTTGGGATACAGTACGTGCAACCAACGACACATTGAATTTATTGATTCTTTAACATACGTCCTACTTCCGGATTGCCTCCTTGGCCCCTTTCAGATGAAAGGCCCGTCCCCTCCCCTCACCGGCGCCGCACGATGGCCGACTGCGGCAGGTGATCGACGGCACAGGGGCGAATTATCGCTGCACGCGGCCGGAGCCGGGGCCTTCGGCGAGCGCTTCGACTTCCTCGGTGGTGGCGTGGTTCGCATCGCCGGGAATGGTCTGTTTCAGGCACGAGGCCGCCACGGCAAACTCCAGCGCCTCCTTCGTGGAGTCTTTGGCCAAGAGCCCGTAGATGAGACCGCCCGCAAACGAATCGCCGCCGCCGACGCGGTCGACAAGGTCAATCTCGTAGTGGCTGGAGCGCTGCGGGGTGCTACATTCGTTGTCGTCGTGCAGGACGGCGCTCCAGCCGTTCATCGAGGCGGAAAAGCTTTCGCGCAGCGTGATGGCGACCGTGTCGAAGTCCATCTTTTGCTTGAGCGTCTCGGCGAGGCGGAAGTAGCCTTCTTCGTCCAGTTGGCCGGCCTCCACGTCGGTGCCTTCGGCTTTCAGGCCGAGGGAGCGGTCGGCGTCCTCCTCGTTGGCGATGCACACGTCGACGTGCTCCATGAGCGGGCGCATCGTCGCTCGCGCCTCCTCGACGCTCCACAGCTTGCCGCGGTAGTTGAGGTCGCAGCTCACCGTCACGCCGGCATCGGTGGCCGCGTCGAGGGCATTGCGGAGGGCGCGGAGCGGCCCCTCGCCCAGCGCGGGCGTGATGCCCGTCCAGTGGAACCACGCGGCGTCAGCAAAGGCATCGGCCCAGTCGATCTCGCCGGGGGCGATGTCGTTGACGGCCGAGCGGGCCCGGTCGTAGATCACCTTCGAACCGCGCTGCGAGGCGCCGTACTCCAGGAAGTAGATGCCGAGCCGCTCGCCGCCGCGCGCGATGTAGTCCGTGCCCACGCCGTAGCGGCGCAGGTGGTTCAGGCACGCCTGACCGATGTCATTCTCGGGCAGCTTGGAGGCGAAGTAGCTGTCGAGCCCATAGTTCGCCAGCGAGACGGCAACGTTGGCTTCGCCTCCGCCATAGATCACGTCGAACCGATCCGCCTGCACGAAGCGGCGGTGACGCGGGGGCGACAGGCGCAGCATGATTTCACCGAAGGTGACGGTTTTCATAAGGTCTGGGGTTTTGAAGTTGTGAGTTTTGCGTGTCGAGACGTTGCAGCGCAACGTCTTTACTGAAGCGTTTGTGTGTCGGGGATGGACGGTTCTTCTCGTCCTCGCGCATTGGTTTTACCGGCCGGCGTCGATGCTGGCGCGGAGGCGGCGGGCGTTATCCGTGAGTTTGTCGAAGTTGCCAGACGCGATGGCGTCTTTGTCGAGCAGCGCCGAGCCCACGCCCACCATGGCCGCCCCGGCGCGGAACCAGTCGCCCGCGTTGTCGAGGCTGACCCCGCCGGTCGGCACGAGCTTGAGATGCGGGAGCGGCGCGCGCACGGCCTTGATGAACTTCATCCCCAGCACGGAGGCGGGAAACACCTTCACGAACTCCGCGCCGGCCTCGTAGGCGTGCTGGATTTCCGTCGGCGTGAAGGCGCCGGGCAGTGCCACAGCCCCCTGGTCGTGCGTCGCCTCCACGACGACGCGCTTGTAGATGGGGCTGACGACGTAGCGCGCGCCGGCGTCGATGGCCTGCCGCGCCGTCTCGGGATCGGTTACGGAGCCGACGCCGAGGAGCACGTCGTCGCCCAGTTCGTCGGCGACCTGCTTGATCATGTCGATGGCGCCCGGTACGGTCATCGTCACTTCGATGGCCGGGATGCCCCCCGCGGCGATGGCCTCGGCCACGCGCACGAGCTTACCAGCGTCTTGCATGCGAATCACGGCCGCCGCGCCGATGGCTTCAAGCCGGCGCGCGACGTCTTCGCGATGGGTGGGGTGTGCCGTTGGGGTTGTCTTTTCCATGATAGCTCGGATTGGTTTGGATCGGTACGTCGAGAGGAGCGCAGCAAATTAGGCGGGAGCGGGCGCAGCGTGCTCTTTCTGAAGCAGCGCGTTCCAGAGGCCCATCAGGTAGGTGGCCCCCAGCGCCCGGTCGTAGAGGCCGTAGCCGGGCCGTCCGGTTTCGCCCCAAATCATACGACCATGGTCGGGACGGATGGGCCCGTCGAATCCGTTCGCCCGCAGGGCACGCAGCACCTGGGCCAGGTCGACCCGCCCCTGCGGATGCGGGCTCTCGTGAAACTGCTTCTCGCCGGTGATGGCGACGTTGCGCAGGTGGGCGAAGTGGACCTTCGGCCCGAGCCGGCGGGCGATGGCCGGCAGGTCGCACGACGGGTCGGCGCCGAGCGAGCCGGTGCAGAGGGTCACCCCGTTGGCCGGGCTCTCCACGAGACGTGTCACGCGCTCCAGGGCCTCGCCGCTCGTGATGATGCGCGGCAGGCCGAAGATGGGCCACGGCGGATCGTCGGGATGGATGGCGAGCTTGACGCCCGCGGCCTCGGCGATGGGCACGACGCGCCCCAGAAAATAGCCGAGATGCTCCCACAGAGCCGCCTCGTCCACCCCACGGTATGCAGCACGCAGGTCCGCCAGTTCGTCGGCGTCATACGTCACCCACGCAGGGCGGTCGCCCGTGCCCTCGGAGAGATCGATCTCGGCGTGTGCCTCATGGTCGTACGCGAGGGCCGTGGAGCCGTCCGGCAGTTCGTAGTCGAGGTCGGTGCGCATCCAGTCGAAGACGGGCATGAAGTTGTAGCACACGACGTCGATCCCCTGCGCGCCGACGTGCTCGATGCTCCGGCCGTACTGCTCGATGAGCGCGTCGCGCGCAGGCCGGCCGAGCTTGATGTCCTCGTGCACCGGGATGCTCTCGACCACGGACCACGACAGCCCGGCGTCCTCGATCTGCTGGCGGCGTTCTGCGATCGCCTCGGGCGTCCACACCGCGCCCACCGGCACGTCGTGCAGCGCGCTGACGATGCCGGTCACGCCGGGCACCTGCCGGATGTCGGCCAGTGTCACCGGGTCGTCCGGTCCGTACCAACGAAAGGTCATTTGCATGATGCGTTCGGGATTTTCGTGGGGGAGGATTGGAGACGAGGAATCGGGGAGACGAAGAGTCCGGGATAAATCCTCGTTTCCACGTCTCTCCGTTTCATCGTTTCGTTTCTCGTCTCAGATCGTCATCGCCGAGTAGCCGCCGTCGACGGCAATGTTAGCGCCGGTGATGAACGACCCGGCTGTGTCGGAGGCCAGAAGCAGCGTGGTGCCGACGAGCTCTTCGGCCTCGCCGAAGCGGTCGGCCGGCGTGTGGCGCATGATATCGCGAATGCGCTCGTCGGTCAGAATCTCGCGGTTCTGTTCGGCGGGGAAGAAGCCGGGCGCGATGCAGTTGACCCGAATGCCCTCTGGCGCCCACTCGCGCGCTAGATTCTGCGTCAGGTTGATGAGGCCGGCCTTCGACGCCGAGTACGTGAACACCTTCGAGAGCGGCGTAATGCCCGACATGGAGCTGATGTTGATAATGCTGCCGCCCGTGCCCTGGTCGAGCAGGTACTGCCCCGCCACCTGACAAGCCAAGAACACGCCTTTCAGGTTGACGTCCATGATGAAATCCCACTCATCCTCGTCAATCTCCAAAAACGGCGTCGCCGCGTTGACGCCCGCGCTGTTCACCCACACGTCGATCTGCCCGAACCGGTCATCCACGGCCTCCACGAGGTCCTGCAGATCGGCCTTCGAGGCCGTATCGCACGGGTGGAAGATGGCGTCACCGGCGTCGTCCCGCGCGCTAAACACCTCCGCGCGCTCCGCACCGACCTCCTCGTTGCGCCCCACGATCACGGTGTTCGCACCTGCACGGCACAAGCCTTCGGCGATGGCGCCGCCCAACTCACCCGTCCCGCCAATGACGACGGCCGTCTTTCCGCGAAGCCCAAATTGTTCGTCGAGATAACTGCTCATTATTGT